>JBKPRY010000408.1:0-23079 GCA_046734755.1 Actinomycetota bacterium
AGCGGGGAGTCGTGGGAGACCGCGCTCGGCACGCTGCTCCGCGATCGGATGATCCGCCACGTCGTCATCTGCGGCCTCACGACCGACTACTGCGTGGTCGAGTCGGTCTCGGACGCGCGCGCCCGCCACCTGGAGGTCGACGTCCTCACGTCCGCGATCCGCGCGGTCGATCTACGCAGCGGGGACGGGCAACGCGCACTCGAACGCATGCGCGACGTCGGCGCCGTCCTCGTGTAGCGGTCCTGGCTCGGTCCTGGCTCGTAGCGCTCCCGGCGACTACGACTGGCACTGCGGGCAGAAGTAGGCGTTCCGCCCGGATATCTTGACGGCCTTGATCGGCGTCCGGCAGCGACGGCACGGGAGGCCGGCCCGCCCGTACACCTTGAGCTCGCTCTGGAACTCGCCCGGCTTGCCGAACAGGTCCAGGTAGGCCTCGTCATCGAGCGTCGTGCCGCGGAACCGGATCGCCTCCTGCAGGACCTCCTGCATCGCCCGGTACAGCCGTCGCACCTCCTGGGAGGAGAGCGTCTCCGAGGGACGGTCGTAGCGCAATCCGGCGGCGAACAGGACCTCGTCGGAATAGATGTTCCCGAGGCCGCTCACGAACTTCTGGTCCATCAGCAGCTGCTTCATCTTGGTCGCCCGCTGCGCGAGCGCGGATCCGAAGGCCTGCCACGTGAACACGTGGTCGAGGGGATCGATCGCGAGGTGCTGGAGCTCCTTGACCTTGCCGAGCTCGTCCGCGGTGGCAACGAACATCTCGCCGAACGTCCGCGGGTCGACGAACCGCAGGTCGCCGCCCTGGTGGAACGTGAGCACCACGTGGGTATGGGGCGGGAGCGGCACCCGCTTGTTGGCGCGCATGAACTGCCCGCTCATGCCGAAGTGCGTCACCAGCACGTCGCCGTTGTCCATGTGCAGCAGGACGTACTTGCCGCGTCGCTCGGCCTTGGTGAACTTGCGCCCCACGACCAGGTCGCCGAACTCCTTGCGCTTGGCGTGCCGACGGATCACCCGCATCGCGTTCTTGGACGGCCGGACCTCCGCCTCGACGACCTTGCGACCCACGACGTCTTTCTCGAGGTCCCGGCGCATCACCTCGACTTCGGGAAGTTCCAACTACGCCCCCTTTTCTCGCGGGGCCGCGGCTCGCGCGTCCGCGCTCGCTTCTGGAGTACCCCCTGCCCCCCGCTCCCGATGGGATGTCGCTCGCGCGTCCGCGCTCGCTTCCGGAGTCACCGGGGCCGCCCACGCCCCTGCCGGCTCGGCGCGCTCCGACAGACGGACGTAGGCCTGATGCGCGGCCTGTTGCTCCGCCTCCTTCTTCGAGCGTCCGATGCCGGTGCCGCACTCCGTGCCGGCGACGAACACGGTGGCCGTGAACTCCTTCTGATGATCGGGTCCGCGTTCGCGGATCCGGTACTCCGGCACCGACCGCACCTCGGCCGAGGCCAGCTCCTGCAGGATCGTCTTGTAGTCGCGCTCGCCCTCGCCACGGACGTAGGCGATCATCCGGGGCCTGAACACCCGCTGGATCAGCTTGCGCGCCGCGGGGAGACCGCGATCGAGGTACACCGCCCCCAGCACGGCCTCCAGCGCGTCGGCCAGGATGCTGCTCTTGTCGCGACCCCCGCTCATCTCCTCGCCGCGTCCGAGCAGCACGAACCGCCCGAGCCCGAGGTCCCTGGCCGCGTCGGCGAGGGCGCTCATGTTGACGATCGCGGCACGCAGCTTCGCGAGCTCGCCCTCGGGCATCTCGGGGAACTCGCCGAAGGCCATGTCGGTGACGACGACGCCCAGGACCGCATCGCCCAGGAACTCGAGGCGTTCGTTGTTGGCGGGCAGCTCGTTCTCGAACGCGTACGAGCGGTGGGTGAGCGCGAGCTGGCGCAGCGACCCATCACGGAACCGGACGCCGAGGATCCGATCGAGCGCTTTCGGCCCCTCCGGGGCGCGCTCCGGGGCCACGCCCTACTCGACCTCGATCGCTTGACGACCCGCGTAGTACCCGCAGTTCCCACAGACCCGATGGGGCAGCTTCGGCTGGTGGCACTGGGGGCACTCGGAGTAGGTGGGGGGTTGCGCCTTCCAACCGGCCTTGCGCTTGGCTCCGCGCGTGCGGCTCTGGCGTCGCTTCGGTACCGGCATGTCGTTCCTCTCTATCTGGTCGTCGTATCTATCTCGTCGTACGGTCGCCGTCGCCGGACGATCCCTCGTCGGGCGGCGCGTCGAGGTGCTGCAGCAGCACGGCGAGTGCGTCCCACCGAGGGTCGGTCACCTCGTGGCCGGGGCACTCGCCCAGGTTGCGGTCGCCGCCACAGATCTCGCAGAGGCCCAGGCAATCGGGACGGCACAGCGGCGAGAACGGCATCTCGAGCACCACCGCGTCGCGGACGATCGGCTCGGGGTCAAGCGTCAGGTCCGGCTCGAGCGCGTAATCGTCGTCGGGACCGGGCTCGCGCGCGACGAGCTCGGTCGTCTCCACGTCGAAGTCGCGTTCGAAGGTCTTCAGGCATCGGGCGCACCGCATCGTGAAGCGCCCCTCGAGCGAACCCCGGACGAAGATCCCCTCGACCACGCTCTCGAGTGTGAGGCTGGCGGCGATCGGGGTGTCCTCGGGCACGTCGGCGAGCTCGGTCCGCAGACCCGGGACCGGCTCCTCCACGTGCACGGTCCGCGAGGACCCCGGGCTCTCGAGGAGATCTCGGACGTCGATCGCTCGCATCACGCCTCCGCATCCTCCCGGTCCTCCGACAACGTCACCTCGGGTCCGAGCTCGTCGCTCGGCGTGGCGCCCCGAAGCTTCTCTCGTCCCGCGACGACCTGATCGATCGTGCGGGAGAGCCCGTCGTTGGACGCCATCATGTATTCGAGGATCTTCTGCAGCGTTCCCTCCAGCTGGGCGAGCTTCGCATCCACATAGTCCTCGGCCTCGAGCCGCAGCCGGCGGCCGTCCTCCTCGGCCTCGTGCACGATGCGTTCGGCCTCCTCCTTGGCACGCTGCATGACCGCCTCATGGGACGCGAGGCGCAGCTGCTCGGCACGTGCCTGCTCCACCATCGCCTCGGCATCGCGCCGGGCCTTGGCGAGCAGCTCCTCGCGGTCCTTGACCACCCAGCGCGCCTGCTTGATCTCGTCCGGGAGCGAGGTCTTCAGGTCCTCGATCAGGTTCAGGACCTCGTCGCGGTTCAGCAGCGCCGACGACGACAGGGGCATCGACTTCGCTTCGCGCACCATCTCCTCGAGCTCGGACAGGCGGGTGGCGAGATCCATCTACGCGGCACTCCCGAGCTTGTCGGCGAGCCGTCCCGCAACGTGGGCCGGGACGAGGCTCGACACGTCCCCGCCGAACCGCGCGACCTCCTTGACCAAGGAGGAGGACAGGAACGACCACTGCGGACTCGTGGTCATGAACAGGGTCTCGACCCCCCCGAGCTGGTGGTTCATCTGCGCCATCTGGATCTCGTATTCGAAATCGGTCACCGCCCGGAGCCCCTTCACGACGACGTCGGCTCCCCTGCGGGTTACGTATTCGACGAGCAACCCGGTGAACGCCTCGACCTCGACGTTCCCGAGCGCGTGGACCGCCTCCTTGATCATCCCCACCCGCTCCTCGGCTCCGAACAGTGGCTCTTTGGACGGGTTG
The DNA here is from genome assembly GCA_046734755.1 of Actinomycetota bacterium. Lineage (GTDB taxonomy): Bacteria > Actinomycetota > UBA4738 > UBA4738 > HRBIN12 > DASSJM01. Next base: position 3,647 of record JBKPRY010000408.1, read on the forward strand.
TCGAGCACGCCGACGATCAGCGCCTCGAAGCGCCTGGCTGCCCGTTCGATGATGTCGATGTGACCGTTCGTGACGGGGTCGAACGTCCCCGGACACAGGGCGGTCAGGCCCATCTAAACCTCCCGGAATATGAGGACGAGGGTGTCGCCGTAGGACAGTCGCCTCGCGGCCAGCCAGTGTAGCGGAATGACAGGCATGAAAGACCGTTTCGGGCGCGTCAGGACCACGCGCCAGGCGGGCCCGGACGGCCCGGCGGAGCCGATGGCCGCCACCAGCCGGTCGAGCTCGACGTGGTCCATCGCGTACGGCGGGTCGATGAGGATCAGATCGAACGAATCGAGATGATTGTCATCTCTGGTGACAAACGCGAGGACGTCCGAGGCGACGACCTCCGCGGCGTCCTCGAGCCGCGACCGGCCGAGGTTGTCGCGGATCGCGCCGAGCGCGGCGGCGTCCCGCTCGACGAGCGTCGCGTGCTCGGCGCCCCGTGAGAGCGCCTCAATCGCCATCGCACCGGTCCCGGCGTATAGGTCCAGGACGCGCGTCCCCGGCACCCCCGCCCCGAGACTGGAGAACACGCCCTCGCGCGCCCTGTCCGAGACCGGGCGGACGCCGCGCGGGACCGGGCCCAGCCGAACACCCTTGGCCGTGCCCGCGATCACCCTCACGAGTGGAAGAGCCAGTCGATCGATCCCTCGAACCTCGACCGGAGCTCCGCCAGCAGTCCCGGCTCCCCCCCAAGGTCGGGATCGCGATCGATCGCCGCGAAGGCCCGGGCGCGGGCACGCTTGACGAGGTCGAGGTCGTCGGCCAGGCGCGCGAGCTTGAGATCCGGCAGTCCGGACTGCTTGACGTCGAACAGCGTCCCCTCCCCACGCAGCCGCAGGTCCTCGTCCGCCAGCTCGAACCCGTCCGTCGTACGGACCATGGCCTCCAGCCGCGCGCGCGCCTCGAGGTTGTCCTCCTCGGACTCGTCGAACAGGACGCAGGTCGACGGGTGCGTCCCCCGTCCGATCCGGCCGCGGAGCTGGTGCAGCTGCGCGAGGCCGAAGCGCTCGGCGTTCTCGACGAGCATCACGGTCGCGTTCGGGACGTCCACGCCGACCTCGATCACCGTCGTCGAGATCAGCAGGTGCGTGCGTCCCGAGCGGAACCCGTCCATGACGCGCTGCTTCTCGGCGGGACGCAGCTTGCCGTGCAGCACCTGAACGGACAGATCGGGGAAGACGTCGGTCGCCAGGCGCTGCGCCTCTCCCTCCGCCGCGCGGACCTGGTTCCGGTTCGTCTCGTCGATCGCCGCGCAGACCACGAACGCCTGCCGCCCCGCCTCGACCTCGGTCCGGACGAGCTCGTAGGCGGCCTGCCGCTCCGGCTGCGTCCGCGCGACCAGGGTTCGGACCGGTTGGCGCCCCTTCGGCATCTCGTCGAGGACGACGACGTCCAGATCGCCGTAGTAGGTGAGCGCGAGCGTCCGCGGGATCGGGGTCGCGGTCATGATCAGAACGTCCGGCGACGCCCCCTTGCCCTTGAGCGCCATCCGCTGGTGGACGCCGAACCGATGCTGCTCGTCGATGACGGCCAGCGAGAGGTCGGCGAACGCCACTCCTTCCTGCACGAGGGCATGGGTCCCCACGACGAGGTCGACCCCTCCGGCCGCGATCCCCTCGAGGATCCTGGCTCGGTCTCTCCCGGTCACCGCGGCGGTCAGCAACGCGTACGTCACGCGAGGTCCGACGTCCTCGTCGGGACCCGGGTCCAACAACGAGGCCTGGGCTCCGCCCGCGCTCGCGGGAGACGCGACGTCCAGGTACGGGACCGCCCCCGAACCACCGAGGAGCGCCTCGACCTGACGGAAGTGCTGACCCGCCAGCACCTCGGTGGGAGCCATGATCGCCGCCTGGTGCCCCGATCCGATCGCGACGAGGGCCGCGTGGAGCGCGACGAGCGTCTTGCCCGAGCCGACATCGCCCTGGAGCAGGACGTTCATCGGGCGCGGGCGCGCCATCGCCGCATCGATCTGCTTCGTCGCCCGGCGCTGCGCGGCGGTGGGCTCGAACGGCAGCGTTCGGTCCAGGCGCTCGAGCAGCGGTCCACCCGGTACGTGCGCCACGCCGATCTCGGCGCGTTCGACCCGATGCTTTCGGAACGCGAGCCCGAGCTCGAGCACGAACAGCTCGTCGAACTTCAGCCGTTCGATCGCGGCGGCGAGCTCGGGCTGCGAGCCGGGGAAGTGGATGTCCCGGATCGCGCGGTCGAACGGCGGCAGCGCCTCCGCGCGGATCAGGTCCTCGGGCATCGGGTCGGGGATCGGACCGAGTCGTCCGAGCGCGCGCCACACGAGCTCGCGGATCGTTCGCGTCGTGATGCCCTCGGTCGCTCGGTGGATCGGCGTGATCCGCCCCGTGTGCACCAGATCCCGATCGTCGCCCCCGAGCAGCTCGATCTCCTGGTTCGCGAGCTGGAGCCGGCCTCGGTACAGCTGCGCGATGCCCGAGACCGCGACCTCGTACCCCTCCTTGTACATCGAGCCCGTCCAGGGCTGGTTGAAGAACGTCAGGTCGAGGTAGCCCGAGCCGTCGTAGAGCGTGATCGTGACCATCGACTGCCGGCGCCGGGTCTGTCGCTTGGTGACCCGCCGCACGCGCGCGATCACGGTCGCGTAGGTGCCGATCTTGAGCTCACCGATCCTCGACACCTGCGAGCGGTCGATGTAGCGGCGCGGGTACTGGTGCAGGAGGTCGCGGACGGTCCCGATCCCCTGGTCGGCCAGGACCTCGGACGCCGGCGGGCCCTTCGTCCTCAGCCCAACCCTGCGCGTGGCGAGCTGGCGGTCGATCGCGCCGATCGGGCTCTCGAGCGTCAGGCCTCGGGCGCGCGGCTCCTTGGTCCGGACGTCGTCCACGCCGTCGGTTCTACCATGCGCTCCATGACGCTCCGTCGGTTCGGTCTCGCGCTCGCCTGTGGGGCACTGCTCGCGGCGGCGTGCGGCTCGAATGCTCCGTCGACGCCCGCGCGGCTCCCCACCGACCCGACCGCCCTGCCCGAGTTCACACTCGAGGACTACCGGCACGCGCTCGGCCAGCTGCGAGGCACGCCGGTCGTGGTCAACGTGTGGGCATCGTGGTGCGGTCCCTGCCGGGAGGAGGCGCCGCTGCTCGCGAGGGCGAACCGGACCTACGGCGACCGGGTCCGGTTCATCGGCGTGGACATCCTCGACGAGCGCGGATCGGCACGGGACTTCATGCGCGAGTACGGGTGGACCTATCCGAGCGTGTACGACCCGAGCGGCGCGATCCGCGACGGCCTGGGACTGCTCGGCCAGCCCGTGACGCTCTTCTACGACGCATCGGGCGAGCTGGTCGACACGTGGACCGGGCCGCTCACGGAGGAGGCGCTGACGTCGCGCCTGGAGACGATCCTGGTCGGACGAGCAGCTCCCTCGCACCCCTAGGAATCCGCGGGAGCCCTTCCTACACTTCGGTCGTGAGGCGCTGCATCGTCTGTGGCGCGGAGAATCCCGACGACGCCAGGTTCTGCGTCGATTGCGGAAGCTCGATGGCCGCCCTCTGCGACCGATGCGGCGCCGAGCTGCCGACCGGGGTGCGCTTCTGCCCTGCCTGCGGCGCCAGCGTCATCCCCGTGGCGCCCCCCCGTGAAGAGCGAAAGCTCGTGACGGTCCTGTTCGCCGACGTCGTGGGATCGACGGCACTCGGCGCTCGGTTGGATCCTGAGCGCTTGCGAGAGGTCACGGATGCCTACTTCGATGCGATGCGTCATGAGCTCGAGAACCAGGGTGGAACCGTGGAGAAGTTCATCGGTGACGCCGTCATGGCGGTGTTCGGGGTGCCGGCGGCCCACGAGGACGACCCGACCCGCGCACTTCGCGCCGCCCTCGCGATGTGCAGACGACTCACCGAGCTGAACCGCTCCCTCGACACGCTGCACGGGGTCACGCTGGCTATGCGAATCGGCGTGAACACCGGCGAAGTCCTTGCGGTCAACCGGCCACGACTCGAGGGCAGGATGGTCACCGGCGATGCGGTGAACGTGGCGGCCCGCCTGGAACAAGCCGCAGCCTCCGGGCAGATCCTGGCCTCCGAGAGAACGGTCAGGGCCGCCCGGGGGCTCCGCTTCATCGAGGTGGGGCCGCTCACACTCAGGGGCAAGGACGATGAGATCCGCGCGTTTGAGGTTCTCGATTCGGCGCCCAGCCGAGAGATGGAAACGCCGGCTCGGGCGCCGATGATCGGCCGCCAGCAGGAGATCGAGCTACTGCAGACCTTGTACCGGCGCATGGTCGCGGATGACCGGCCGGATCTGGTGACCGTGTACGGCGAAGCGGGGATCGGCAAGTCGCGCCTCGTCGAGGAGTTCCAGACTTGGGCGGAGCAACTCGAGCGCCCTCCCACCATCGTCCAGGGGCTGTGCCTGCCGTACGGGGAGAGCATGACCTACCGGCCTCTCGCGGAGATCCTCAAACGCCAGGCCGGCGTCCTCGACAGCGATCCGCCCGACGCGGCGCTCACCAAGGTTCGAGCTCTGACCTCCGGCCTTCTGTCGGACAGACCCGGGCTCGACCCGGAACGGACGGCCTCGGCGTTGGCCCTGACCGTAGGACTCGACGATCCCGGCTCCCCGATCGATGCCCTGGAGCCCCGCCAGGCAAGGCTCGAAGTCGCTTCGGCCTGGCGAACCTTCTTCTCGGCACTGGCCCGAGCGGGACCCGCGATCGTGGTCATCCATGACCTCCACTGGGCGGACCCGGCGATGCTGGACCTCGTAGAGGAACTGGCGGATCGTCTGGAGAGCGCCGTGATGTTCCTCGGCTCCGCACGGCGGGAACTGAGCGCCGAACGACCCGGTTGGGGGGCTCGATCGCGGAACTTCACGAGCATCATGCTCGAACCGCTCGGCGCACCCGATTCCGAACGCTTGCTCGGCTTCCTCCTCGACGGCGCGGAGAACGAGGTCCCCGCGTCCGTCAGGCGTCGGATGCTCGAGCGAGCGGGAGGGAATCCCTTCTTCTTGGAACAGATCGCTAGCCGACTCGTCGAGGAACGGAGTGCCGCCGGCGCTCATGCGGGCACCTTGGATCTCGAGCACGTGGACATCCCCGACACGGTCCAGGCCTTGCTGACGGCCCGGATCGACTTGCTGGAGCCCATCGAGAAGTGGGTCCTGCGGTCGGCGGCCGTGGTGGGAAAGGAGTTCTGGGGCGGCCCCGTCTCTCGGCTGCTCGATGACGAGGCCGTGGGTGGAGCAGGCGCGATCGAAGATGTCCTGTCTCGCCTGGAGGAGCGCGGTCTCATCGCCGCCCGACTGAGCACGATGATGGAGGGTGAGCGGGAGTACGCGTTCCGGCACATCCTCACGCGAGACGTGGCATACGAGAGCCTGCCTCGCAGGGAACGCTCCTGGGCCCACGCCCGGGTGGCCGATTGGATCAAGGAGCGAGCCGGAGAGCGGGAAACCGAGTTCGCGGAGCTGCTCTCCTATCACTACGCCCAGGCCTATCGAGTAGCCAAGGACGATTCGCGTGGAGCCGGCGACGAGTTGGAGAGCCTTCGCGCGGAGGCGTTCCACTACGCCCTGGTGGCGTCGTCGCAGGCCAAGGGCAAGCTCGCGCTCAGCGCCGCCGAACGGCAGGGGGAGTTGGCCCTGTCGCTCGCCCCCTCGCCGCTGGAGCGAGCCGAGGCGCTCGAAGTGCTGGGGGAGACGTACTTCTTGGATTCGGACGGCGATCGGGCATGGGGATGCTTGAAGGAGGCGGTCGACCTCCGGCTCGCCAATGATCCGGATGACCGACGGGAGATCGCGCGGCTGTGTGCCAGAGCTCTCGAGATACCGACGCGCGGCCGGGGATCCATGCGCACGCGGCTGCGACGAGAGGAGGCCGTCCCCTACCTCGAGATCGGGATGCGCAACGCGCCCACCGGGGACAGCGAGGAGTTGGCGAGACTCCTCATCGTCAAGGCGTTCTGGCCCGCCTCACTCGAGGAGGGTCGGGGAACGGCGGATGAGGAGCGCGAGGCTCTCGACGCTGGCGAGAGGGCGGCGGCGATGGCCATGCGCCTCGGGAAGCCCGAGCTCGCATCGGCGGCCGAGGATGGGGTCGGCCAATACTTCCTCGACCGGGGCCTCTACGGCGCCGTCCAGAGCGTGATCGAGCGGCGGCTCGACCTGGCCGGATCGCTGCGCGACCCGGCCGAACTGGGTGACATCTACGCGATGGCCTCGTGGTGCGCGTACCACATCGGCCGGTATCGGGACTCCGAGCGCTACGCAGGCCTCGGGATCGACGCGACGATCGCGGGAGCGCCGGCGTGGGCCCTGTATTGCCTGGACTGGAGGGCGGTGGCGCGGTGTCGCCTGGGCGAGTGGGAGGCCTTCTTCGAGGACGTCTCTCGGGTCGGAGATCAACTCGGCGACCGGAGGGAACAGCCTCCTGGGTACGCCTCAGACCACTTGGGAGCGGCCGCATTTGTGTACGAAGTCCAAGGTGATCCGGCGGCCGCCGATCGTCTCGGTGAGGTGATCAGGTGGTTGGAGGGCGAGGAGGAACGGTTTTCCGCCGGGCTCGCGGTCTGGAAATCCATGCTCCTCACCCGGCGAGGCTTGTTCGAGGAGGCGGGCGACGCGCTCATCCTGCCCGACACGCTGTGGCACGGCTATGCGCGAGGCATCGTCCTCGAGGCGAGATGCGACCTCCTCACCGAACAGAAGGCCTGGGACCGAGCGCCGCTCGTCGTGGAAGCATCCCGTGAACATGCCGAGGAGGCCGGGCTCCGCGCCCTCCCCTACTACGCGGATCGGCTCGAGGGACTGGCGGCCGCCGCCGCCGATGACCGCGAAGGATCCGTCGATAGGCTTCGGCGCGCGCTCACCGGCTTCACGGAGATCGAGGCCGGCTGGGAGGCCGCGAGGACGGGGTTGGCGCTGGCCGAGGTCTTCGCCCAAGGCGGCCAGAAGCAGAGCGCTCGAGAGCTTCTCGGCCGGACCCGACCGGTCCTGGAGAGCCTGCGATCCGCCCGGGAGCTGGCGCGAGCGGAGGACCTGACCGAACGCCTGGGCTAGCCTTCCTCGTCTTCGGGGCGGCCAACCAGGCGCTTCCGTGGTCGGTAGTAGTACCACTCCCCCGTGACACGAGCCGCCTCAACCTCGGTGACGCCGGAGATATCGTCGTCGAGGCCCATGAGAAGGTCGCACACCTCATCAGGGTCGTCCGAGCCCAGCTCGACGAGGATCTCGAACTTCCCGGAGACGATCGCCGAGCCGCTGTATCCGGTCCTGTGGTCGATCTCATCGAGCACGTCGTTCGCGCTGCCCTCCGCGACTCGCAGTCGCGCGAAGCCGAAGTTCGGGAAATGTGGCGGGCTGCGCAGAACCTTGGCTCCGTGCTTCACGGGCTTGGCGGTCTCGTCCACCGGGTCCGATGGGCCCGTGAGCGCCGCGTCGGCCAGACCGCGAAGCTCGTACAGATTCCGGGTCTCGACGATCGCGATCGCCGTCCAGCGCCAGCCCTGCGAGCATGCCTCGAGATTCGCCAGGAATCGGTACCGTTCGCTCTTCTCGGGATCGTCGTTCTTCGCGGGATCGAACGGACCAACGACGTCGTCCGTGTCCGTGTAGAAGACGTAGACATCGGGGCTCCGTGCGGCCCACTCGACCGGGTCCATCTCCGCCATGACTCCCTCCCCCATGAGCGCGCTGCCGCCAGTTGACGCCTTCTCGGCAACGGTTTGCAAATCCGTTGCCGGCCTGTGGTCAATGTCCGATCCCCGCACGCCTCCTCTGTTAGGCTCGTTGGGCCATGGCCGCCGTCTGCGACATCTGCGGGAAGAAGCCGTTCTTCGGCATGCAGGTCTCCCACTCGCACCGCCGCTCCCCCAAGCGGTGGGACCCCAACGTGCAGCGCGTCCGCGCGCTCGTGAACGGGACGCCCAGGCGCCTGCACGTCTGCACGAGCTGCCTCAAGGCCGGCAAGGTCCAGCGCGCCATCTAGACGTTTCGGCACCGACTCGCTCGGAACCCCACGTGTCGTGCGCCAGCCGGGGGCTAGGCCTCGATCCCCCAGAGTTGATCGACCGGCCCGATCCCGCCGCCCAACGGGAGCGCTGCACGGATCGCCTCGGTGACGAACGCCTTCCCCTTCCGAACCGCGTCGAGCAGCTGGTCGCCGCGAGCGAGGTGGGCGGCGATCGCCGAGGAAAGGGTGCAACCGGTCCCATGGGTGTTCGGCGTCTCGATCCGTTCCCCCGCGATCCACGCCATCCGGTCGCCGTCGAAGAACAGGTCATCGGCGCCGGTGGCGCCCGGGAGGTGGCCGCCCTTGACCAGGACGGCGTTCGGCCCCATCGCCTGGATCGTTTCGGCGGCGTCCTGCATCAGGTCGCGGTCGGTCACCTCGAACCCGGCGAGGACCGCGGCCTCGGGCAGGTTCGGCGTGACGAGCGTCGCGAGCGGCAGGATGCGGTCGCGCAGCGCCCCGACGGCGTCCTCGTCGAGCAGGCGATGGCCGTGCTTGGAGACCGAGACCGGATCCACGACGAGGTTCGGGATCGCCGTCTCGGCAACGGCCTCGGCAACCGCCGCGACGATCTCGGCCGATGCGAGCATCCCGGTCTTGGCGGCGTCCACGCCGATGTCGGTCACGACGGCGCGGATCTGATCGGCGACGAGCTCCGGCGGGAGTGCCTGGTACCCGCTCACACCGAGGGTGTTCTGAATCGTGACGGCCGTGATCGCGGTCATCCCGAACACGCCGAGGGCGCTGAACGTCTTCAGGTCGGCCTGGATCCCGGCGCCGCCGCCCGAGTCCGAACCGGCGATCGAGAGCACCCTTGGTCGGGGTGGTCGAGGGTCATCGTCCACGAGACCCAGGCTACCCCTGGGCGAAGTGATCCCATCCCGACGGCGCGAGGAGCGTCGTCCTGCCGTCGGCGTCCACGGCAACGACGGTCGATCCCTCCACGACCTCGCCGATCTCGGACAGGTCGACGCCGAACCCCGCTCTCAGGTCCGCGCGGGCGGCCTCGACGGCGTCCCCCGGGAGCGTCGCGAGCAGCTCGTAGTCCTCGCCCCCGGAGAGCGCGAGCGCTCGGGCGTCGACCTCGAGCATCTCCGCGCCACTGGACAGGTTGTCGGCGACGGGAACGGCGCCGATGACGACGCGCGCGCCGACGCCGCTCGCGTCGCACAGTCGCGACAGGTCGGTCGACAGGCCATCGGACAGATCCATCATCGCGGTCGCCCCGGCGCGTGCGAGCACCTGCGCCTCGCCGACGCGCGCGACGGGTCGCTCGAGCGCCTCGATCAGCGCGCGACCCCACGGCTGCGACAGGGCGTCGGCCGCTCGGCCCGCCGCCGCTCGCGAGAGCGCGAGCCCGCCCGCCGCGGCACCGAGCGAGCCGGTCACCACGATGCGGTCCCCCACGCGAGCGCCGGAGCGCAGCACCGCGCGGCCCAGAGCGACCTCCCCGACCACGGCCACCGAGACGACGACGAGGCCCGCCCGGTTCGTGTCGCCGCCGACGAGCGCGAGCGCGTACTCCGCGCAGGCGTCACGCATTCCGCCGACCAGTTCCACCACCCAGGCCGCATCGACGTCGGCCGGAGCCGCGATCGCAACGAGCGCGTATCGGGGGCTCGCCGCCATCGCCGCGACGTCCGAGACGTTCACGGTGATCGCCTTGGCGCCGAGGTCCCGCGCCGAGATCGATCCGCGCTCGAAATGCACGCCCTCGGCGAGGAGGTCCGTGGTGAGCACGAGCTGGCCGGCGCCTGGTTCGACGACCGCGGCGTCGTCGCCCGGACCGACCACGACGCCCGGCTCGCCCCCGGACAGCAGGCGCGCCACGGCCCTGACCAGCTCGTCTTCGGAGAGTTCCATCGGACCCTTCCCCGTGTTCCTGCCCGTCTCGCGGCCCGTTCCGTCGTCGGCCCGCCCGTGTTTGCGGCGGTGGGGCGCCTCGCCTTGGGTAGGATAAGGGCCGCTCCGAGCGTGCCCGAGCTCGCGAGCTTTCCTGACAAGGAGCCGCCGTTGAAGGTCGAGGCACGCACGGTCCACGACAACCCGTCCGCGGACGAGCTCCGCCGCTTCACCGAGGCGATGCCGACGTGCCGGCTCACCGAGTTCGGCAACGTCAACGTGCAGACCCGGGTCACCTCGCGGAGCTCGGGCAGCACGTACGTGGTCGGAGAACGCTCGAGCGGCCGGACGATGACCCGTGAGGCCTTCGAGGAGATCGCCCGGCGCCAGGACGACTACCTCCGCGACAAGGACGTCATCGTGATCGACGGCTTCATCGGCAACGATCCGACCTTCCGGACACGGGCCCGGCTCACGATCGAGCAGGCGAACGCGAACATCGCGGGGATGCAACAGAAGCTCTACTTCCCACCCGACGATGGCGGCGGGGCGGGCTGGGAGCCGGAAGTGCACGTGATCTACACGCCGAACCTCGAGGCGCCCGGCTACCGGGACGACCGCGTGATCGCCGTCGATCTCGAGCACGGCGTGACGCGCGTCCTGAACTCCGACTACTTCGGCGAGTCGAAGAAGGGCGGCCTGCGGATGTGGAACGCCAAGGTCTACGACCTCGGCGGCCTGGCGCTGCATGCGGGGCTGAAGGTCGTCCCGACGGCCGCCGGCGAGAAGGTGTTCATGATCATCGGACTCTCGGGCACCGGGAAGACCACCACGACGTTCACGACGCAGAACGACTCGCTGCCCGTGCAGGATGATTTCGTCGCGCTCATGCCCGGCGGCAAGCCCTACGGGACGGAGAATGGGTGCTTCGCGAAGACGTTCAGTCTCGATCCCGACTTCGAGCCCAACATCTACAACGCGGTCGTCAAGCCCACGACCTACCTCGAGAACGCGTACCAGGACGAAGATGGCAACGTGAACTTCTTCGAGGAGCGCTACACGCAGAACGGGCGCGCGGTGTTCCGCATGGACGACCTCGCTCGGTTCCGCGACGCGATGGACGTCGGGACCGTGGACTACCTGCTGATCCTGAACCGGAACGAGAACATCATCCCCGCGGTCGCCAAGCTTGATCAGGAGCAGGCGGCCGCCTACTTCATGCTGGGCGAGACGACCGGCACCTCCGCCGGCGGCGCGTCCGAGGCCGGAAAGTTCCTACGGGTTCCCGGCACGAACCCCTTCTTCCCACTGCCTCACGGTCTGCAGGGCAACCGGATCCTCGAGCTGCTCGCGACGCACCCGATCGAGACCTACCTGCTGAACACCGGACGCGTGGGGGGCGTGGACGACGACGAACGCTCGAAGAAGGTGAAGATCCCGCACACGTCGGCGTGCGTCAAGGGCATCGCCGAGCGCTCGATCTCGTGGATCGAGGACGCCGACTTCGGGTACCGGGTGGCCGAGGCGGTCCCGGACCTCGACGACGAGGAGCTCCTGCAACCGCGTCGCCTCTACGAGCGGCAGGGCCGCCTGCACGAGTACCGCGAGATCGTGGATCGCCTCAAGGCCGAACGCATCGCGCATCTCGAAGGGTTCCACGAGCTCACGCCCGAGATCGTCAAAGCGGTCGGGTAGGTCTCAGGTCTCGTCGGCGGGCGAGCGCCGACCCAGGAACCATCCACCCAGCAGCTGCATGGCCGCGAGGACCAGCGGCACCAGCAGGTACCAGCGGTAGGCGTCGAGATCGTCCAGCGCCGCACGGCCTTGGACCGGGATCGAGGCGTAGATCAAGAACAGGCCCGCGAACGCGAACCACAGGCCGATCCGGCCCGTGAGGTACAGCGCGTAGAGCAGGTGGTCGACGACGTCGGTGCCCTCGAACGGCCGGCGGCTCCAGTACCAGATCGCGCGCACGCCACCGAGCAGGAACAGCCCCGCGACCACGAGTTCGAAGATCCTCACGCGTGGGTGTCCGCCGCGCGTGCGAGCGCCGAGACGACCTGCTCGTCGGTGGTCTGGTCGAAGTCCCGGTACCACTCGCCGACCGCGAGGAACGGCTGCGGCGTCTCGAGCACGACCACCTCGTCGGCCTCAACGCGGAGGCGCTCGAGCGTCTGCGGGGGCGCCACCGGTACCGCGAGCACCACCCGTTCGGCGCCCTGCGCCCGCGCCCATCGGAGTGCGGCCACGGCGGTGCTGCCGGTGGCGACCCCGTCATCGATCACGATCGCCACGCGACCCGCCACCGGGTGCGGCGGCCGGCCGCTCCGGTAGGCGTGTTGGCGGCGGTCGATCTCGGCCTCCTGCGTCGCGATCTCTCGTTCGAGGTAGCGCTCGCTCACCCCGAGCGCGTGCACCATCCTCGGATCCAACACCCGGATACCGGGCGCGACCGCGCCGATGGCGAGCTCGGGGTTGCCCGGTGCCCCCACCTTGCGCGGGACGACGACGTCCAACGGCGTGCCGAGCTCGCGCGCGACCACGTCGCCGACGATCACGCCACCTCTGGGGATCGCGAGCACCACCGCGTTGCGACCGAGTTGCCGGAGCGCCTCCGCGAGCCGCGCACCCGCGTCCGCTCGGTCGGCGAAGATCACCGCTCCTCCTCGATCTCGCGGCGCGCCTCCTCGTCCTCGAGCTCGCGTCGCTTGTCGGGCACGATCCGTTCGGGCGGCGGCATCGGCTTTCGGATCCGCCGGTATGCGCCGAGCGGGTCGTCGCCGCGCTTGGATCGCTTCCTCTTGGAGACCACCCTTCGATTATGCGGCGCGGCTCACGAGGACGACCTGACCACGGCCAGCGGGGTCCGTCCCAGCCTGATCGACCGCGCAAGCAGGACGGAGGAGTTTGTCGGGTTTCGGCGTGCCCGCATAGCATGAGCGTCTCGCGAACGAGGAGGTCCAGCGTGGTCCAGGCCTACATCCTGATCCAGACCGAGGTCGGCAAGGCCGCCCAGGTCGCCAAGGAGGTCCGCGACATCGCCGGCGTCGCCGAGGCCGAGGACGTGACGGGGCCCTACGACGTGATCGTGCGCGCCGAGGCGAAGAACGTCGACGAGCTGGGCAAGCTGGTCGTCGCGAAGATCCAGGGCGTCGAGGGGATCACCCGGACGCTCACCTGCCCCGTCGTCCACCTGTAGACGCGAGCCGGCCTCGGTCCAGAGGCATCAGACCCCCGTTCCTCGTTTGCGTTCGGCCTCGTGGCGCTCGATCGCGAGCTCGATGAGTCGGTCGACGAGCTCGGGATAGGGCAGGCCCGAGGCCTCCCACAACCGCGGGTACATCGAGATGCCCGTGAACCCCGGGATCGTGTTCACCTCGTTGACCAACACGCGCCCGTCCTGCATGAGGAAGAAGTCGACCCGCGCCATCCCCGCCCCGTCGATCGCTCGGAACGCGGCGACCGCCAGGCGCTGGAGCTCCTCGAGCGTCCCCGCGGAGATCTCGGCTGGGATCACGAGCTCGGCGCCGTGCTCGTCGAGGTACTTGGCGTCGAAGTCGTAGAACGCGTGCCCCCGAGGCACGATCTCGCCCGCGACCGAGGCCACCGGGTCGTCGTTGCCAAGCACCGAAACCTCGAGCTCTCGCGCGCCAGTGGCCGCGCGTTCGAGCACCGCCTTGCGCCCGAACCGCAGGGACGTTTCCAGGGCGCCGCGCAGCTGTGAGGCGTCGTCGACCCGTTCGATCCCGATGGAGGACCCGAGCGCCGCCGGCTTGGCGAACAGCGGGTACCCGAGGTGCGAGGCGCGCGCCTCGACGGCCTCGGGGTCCTCCTCCCAGTCGCGCTCGTGCACGACCTCGTAGGGAACCCCCGGGATCCCCGCGGCGGCGAACAACACCTTCTGCACGGCCTTGTCCATCCCCACCGCCGAGGCCAGCACGCCCGCGCCCACATAGGGCACGCCGGCCACCTCGAGGAAGCCCTGGATCGACCCGTCCTCCCCGAACGGGCCGTGCAGCACCGGGAAGACCACGTCGATCGGCGTTCGCGAACCGTCCCCGGACACCAGTGCCTGCGCTCCCGGCTCCTGGTCGAGCGCGATCTCGGTGCCCGATCCCGGCGCGACCTCGGCGAGCGGCTCCGGCGAGGCCCCCGCCGCAAGTGACGGCGGACCGGCCGGCAGGAGCACCCACCGACCCTCCTTCGTGATCCCGATCGCGAGGACCTCGTACCGGTGCCGGTCGAGCGCGTCGATCACGGATCGTGCCGAGAGCACGCTGATCTCGTGTTCGGCCGAGCGACCCCCGAAGACGACGGCGACGCGCCGCTTCACACCTTCTCCAACGCGCGCTCGAGGTCCTCGATCAGGTCCTCGACGTCCTCCAGACCCACGCTCATCCGGATCAGGCCGTCGGCGATGCCGGCCGCCCGGCGCGCCTCGGCGTCGAGCTGCCGATGGGTCGTCGAGGCGGCGTGGCACACGAACGTGTGGATCCCGCCGAGGCTCGCGGCCACCCAGATCAGCTCGAGCGCGTCGCAGAAGCGCTGCCCGGCCTCGACCCCGCCCACGACCTCGAACGCGGCCATCCCGCCGAACCCGCGTGGGAGCATCCGTCGCGCCACCTCGTGCTGCGGGTGCGACGGGAGCCCGGGGTAGTGCACGGCCTCGATCTTCGGTTGACGCTCGAGCCACGCGGCGAGCTCGAGCGCCGTCCGGCCGTGGCGGTCCATCCGCACCGGCAGCGTCGACAGGCCCCGCATCGACAGCCACGCCTCCAGGGGTGCGAGCGTCCCGCCCGTCTCTATCACCGTGGAGCGCAGCCCCGCCATCCGCTCCTCCGACGTGCAGACGATGCCGCCGATCAGATCGTTGTGGCCGCCGATGTACTTGGTCGCCGAATGCAGCACGTAGTCGAACCCAAAGGACGCCGGGGTGCACAGGTACGGCGAGGCGAACGTGTTGTCGACCACGCAGGCCACGCCGGCGGCGGACGCGAGCTGTCCGAGCGCCTCGAGGTCGGACACCGTCACGTTGGGGTTCGCGATCGTCTCGACGTAGAGCATCGCCGCGCCGGGCAGCCTCTCCCGGATCGCATCGGGGTCGTGCGGGTCAACGAACCGCACTTCGATCCCGTAGCGCCGCAGCACGTGGGCGAACAACGAGTAGGTGCCGCCGTACAGCTCGTTGCTCGCCACGATCGTGTCGCCGTTCGAGGCCAGGGTCGTGGCGACCGTGTGGATCGCCGCCATCCCCGATGCGAACGACAGCGCCGACTCGGTCCCCTCGAGCTCAGCCATCACGCGTTCGAACGCGAGGAGCGTCGGGTTCCCGTAGCCGCGCGTGTACGTGTAGCCGGGCCGGCGGAAGTTGATCGTCTCGGCGAATCCATCGGAGGTGTCGAACCGGAAGGTGGAGGTCTGGAAGATCGGGACGCTGGGTGTGTCCTGGTCGATGGGCGGCAAAGCCTGGCCGTGGATCGCACGCGTGGCGAACCCTCGATCTCGTTGCTGCGGATCGTGGTCGCGCGGCACGGACCAAGCCTACCCCGGGGTCCAGCGCACGGGATATCGGTCGCGGAGATCGTCCACCAGCTTGCCGAGCTCGGCCATCAGGTCGTTCGTGGACGCGCGGAGCGCCCGGGCGTCGCGCTCGCCCCCCAGCCGCTCCGTCGGGTCGAAGGGCTCGCCAGCGGCAACCCAGATCGGCCGTCCGAACGCGAGGCTCTGGCGCCCCGACTTGCGCCAGACGAACTGACCCCCCCACGTGGCGACCGGGAGGATCGGGACACCCGTGGCGATCGACAGCCGGACGGCGCCGGTCTTCCCACGGCCCGGCGAGAAGTCCTCGTTCGTCGTGGTGGTCGTCCCCTCCGGATAGATCACGACCACCTCGCCCCGCTCGACCGCGCGAGCCGCGTCGTCGATCGGCGAGCGGTCCCCCGTCCCGCGCTGGACCGAGATCTGGTGCGCCCCGCGCAGCACGGTCCCGACGAACGGGGCATCGAACAGCTCCCGCTTGGCAAGGAACCGGGGCCGACGCCCGGCCCTGACCACGAAGAGCCCGTGCGCGAACGGGTCCACATAGGAGAGGTGGTTCCCCGCGATGATGGCGGGGCCCTCCGAGGGAACACTCTCCAGCCCCTCCCACCGCCAGTTGAACCAGAGCTGGAGGGGAGGGACCAACGCGAGCTCGGCCGCTCGGTACCACGGTTCCACGACTCGCCTCCTTCGGGGCGGCGATGCTACCGCGTTGCTCCTGCGGCCGATCGCACGGTCCTGCGTTCGATACGCCGCCGGGGTACTAGCCTCTGGTCATGCGCGTCGTGGCCGTACCGGTGAAGTCGCTCTCGCGCGCGAAGACGCGGCTGTCCCCCGCACTGACGGGGCTCGAGCGCGGCGCGCTCACGCTCGCGATGCTCGAAGACGTCCTGGACGCAGCGCTCTCCGTGCCCGGCTGGGAGACCTGGGTGGTCTCGCCCGACGAGGTGGCGCTCGAGATCGCGGCCGGCCGCGGCGCCCGACCGATCCCCGAGGCCAAGCCACCGCTCGCGAACGCGATCCGGCAGGTCGAGGCGAAGGCGAGGCAGGACGGCGCGACCGCGCTCGCGGTACTGCCGGCCGACGTCCCGCTCGTCACCGTCGAGACCCTTCACGAAGCCCTTCGGACGCTCGGAGCGGTCGTCCTCGCGCGCTCGGCGGACGGATCGGGGACCAGCCTGCTCCTGCGACGCCCGCCGCGGGCGATCCCCGCCAGGTTCGGTCCCGACTCGTTCCGACGGCACGTGGAGCTCGCCGAAACGCGCGGCCTCCCCGTCTCTATCGTCGAGCGCCCCGAGCTGTCGTTCGACGTCGATCGCCCCGACGATATCCTCACGCTGCTCGCCGACGGCCGGCGAGGGCGGACCCGGGAGGTCTGCCTGCAGATGGATCTCGGCGCGCGCCTGCGGGCGTAGCTCGGAGGGCTCGATGCCACAGGGGACGATCAAGGACTTCGAGGACGAGGAGCGGGCGGGTAGCCTGCTGATGGAGGACCGTACCGAGGTGGCGATCGACGCCGTATCGGTCGAGGGCTCGGGCCTGCGTTCGCTGCGGATCGGGCAACGCGTCCGGTTCGACCTGGTGGACGAGGCGGGACGTAAGGTCGCGAGGAACCTGCAGATCGTGACGCTCTAGCACGGCACCGCGACGAGCGCGACCGGAGCGCCTAGCGCTTGGCGGGAACGCGTCGCCGCTTGGACGCGACCAGCTGCCGGAACTCCTTCCCGGCGGTAAACCATGGAAGATCGCGCGCCGGCACAACGATGGGCGTCATCGGCTTGCGTGGGTTCCGCGCGATCCTCTTGTTCCTGCGCTTGCGCTCGAAGGTCCCGAACCCGACCAGCGAGACCCGCTCACCACGCGACACCGACTCCCGGATCACGTCCATGGACGAATCGATCATGCGACCGACGTCCGCCTTGCTCGCGCCCGTGCGCTTGGCCACCTCCGCGATCAATCCGCTCTTGTTCACGTCGCCACCCCCAGGATCCGCTCCGGCACCGTACGCACCCGACGGGCCGCTGGTCAATGCCGCGTTGGCGTGCAACCATCTTGCCCATGAGAAGGGTGCCGACGCTACTCGTTTCCCTGATCACCCTCCTTCCATGCATCGCCTGTGCGCATGACTCCGGACGCGAGTTCGCCCGCTACTACGACGAGCAAGGCATGTTCGCCCTGAATCTGCCGGCAGCCAACGACTTCACGGTCACCCCACCGCAGCCCGCCGAGAGCGGGCCCGGTCTGCTCACCGGCGTGGTCTCGAGCCCGCCCGCGCCGAGCCCCTCCCCCGCCGCCGGGGCGTTCGGGGGCGGCTTCGACGTGGGCGCGCAGAGTGAACCCGACCAGACCATCTACCAGGCCTTCGCCGTGACGACCGACGGCTTCGATGACCTCGACGCGATGGCGCTCTTCTTCCTGACCGCCAACCCGATCGTCGACGTCGCGATCGACGATCCGACGCGGGTAGACGGCGACCCCGGGCGACTGATCGTCGCCGACATCGTTCGGGCCGGCGAGGTGACCTCGAGCGTCGCCGCGGCGATGACGCTCGGCGACGGCGCGACGGGCTACCTGATCGTCGCGATCTTCCCTCCGGGCGGCTGGGACGACGAACGCGATGACTTCGAGCTGATCGTGCGGTCGTTCCGAACGGACGTGCCGCCCGGACTCGAGACGTTCCCCGTGGACGGTCAGGCCTCCTGATAGCATCGAAACCCCGCTGGTCCGTGGGGTAATGGCAGCCCGGCCGACTCTGGACCAACTCCCGATGAACGCTGTGTCCCCTCGCTTGTACGTCTTGGGATCGGCGAGCCGAAACGCGGTGAGTTCGTCCGCCCCTCCCATTGTGAAGCCAGCGCCCAACCGCCTCGTCGAAGATGACGCGTGAGTGTCTGCCTACGGTGGCAGTCGACGTCGGCCTGGGCCATGAATGTCCCGGATCAGAAGCGGTAGCAACTGGCCCGTCCCGAAGCTGTCCAGCTTGGGCGCGACCATCAGGGGCTGGGCTAGTTTCGCAGTGAGAGGACGATCGCGCCGTCCGCTCCCGCAACTGCCTCGCGCAGCGCTTGTGCCGCCTGTTCGAGCGGATGGACGGACGCGATTGGCACGCTAAGGGTGCCGTGGGCCAGCAGCTCCGCGAGGGCCGAAAGCTGCCGACCATCGGGCCGGACGTAGACGTCGGATACGGCGACGCCCCGTTCCTCCCGCGGCGGGTCGCCCGTGATCGTGGCGAGGCGGCCGCCATCAGCAACCGCCTTCAACGTGCTGGCCGCCTGCCCGCGGGCAGCGTTGACGGCCTTGGGCGCGCCGTCGCCGGTGACCTCGCGAACCAGCGCAGGCCAGTCGCCGTGGTAGTCGAGCACCTCCGACGCGCCGTAGTCGCGGATGCGCTCGGCCTTCTTCGCGCTCGCGGTCGCGATCACGCGGGCGCCCCGAGCCGCGGCGAGCTGGACGAGCAGGCCACCCGTAACACCGCCGGCTCCGTTGACGACAACCCAGCCGCCGCTCTCGATCCCGAGAGCCTCGTCGAGTGCCTGAGCCGCAGTGAGCGCCGGAATGGGAAACGCTCCGCCGGCTTCCCATGACACCTCTGGCGGCCGGGCCGCGACGGTCGTCGCCGGCGCGAGCACCCTCCCCGCCCATGTCCCGTGACGCCGGAGCGGCAGCGGATGTGTCATCACCTCGTCGCCCTCGCGCAGCTCGGCCACGCCGGGGCCGGCCGCTGCGACCGTCCCCGCCGCCTCCGTCCCGAGCGCCATCGGAGCCGGGCCGCCGATCTGCCAGCTGCCGATCCTGACAAGCTCGTCCCAGTTGCCGGTGCCGGCGGCGACGACGTCGATGACAGAGGGATCAGGAGCTGGCGCGCGATCTTTCCTCTGGATTTTGCGAACTTACGAGAGCAAGTTGATTGTGACGTTAGATGCAATCCCGAACCGGGTAGTCGTTCGATTGGGTTGATGTTTGTTCGTCGAAAGGAGGCTGTGCAATGTCCCGTTATTCGCCCTCATCCTCCATCGAGGTGCTCGAT
>JBKPRY010000409.1:0-2304 GCA_046734755.1 Actinomycetota bacterium
CGGGGCGTCGAAGGTCGGGTCCCGCGCGACGCCAACCTGCGAACCCGGTCAGATCCGGAAGGAAGCAGCCGTAAGCGGGCCCTGGCGGGTGCCGCGGGGACACCTGACCGGAGCTACCGGCCGGTGACGCGCTCGAGTCCGCTGCGGTCGACGACGGGTGCGCGGCCACCACCTAGACTTGCCGGACCTCCCGCGCTTCCCCTCGCGGGTCGAGGCGGGCGCGCGGCGCCCGGAGGTGGATGTGGCCGACGACAAGCAGTACCAGTCGCTGTACCGCAAGTACCGCCCGCAGGGCCCCTCCGAAGTGCTCGGCCAGGACCACGTCATCCGCGCGCTCTCGGGTGCTGTTCGGGAGGGCCGCCTGGCCCACGCCTTCCTGCTCTGCGGGCCGCGCGGGACCGGCAAGACCTCGACGGCCCGGATCCTGGCCAAGATGGTCAACTGCGAATCCGGCCCGACGCCCGAGCCCTGCGGCTCCTGCGACCAGTGCGTCGCGGTCCGGGACGGGCAGCACCTGGACGTGGTCGAGATCGACGCCGCGTCCCACGGCGGCGTCGACGACGCGCGCGACCTCCGCGAGAAGGCGCCCACGGCGCCGGTTCAGGGACGCGAGAAGGTCTACATCATCGACGAGGCGCAGCGGCTGTCACGCGAGGCGTTCGACGCGCTGCTGAAGGTGTTCGAGGAGCCGCCGACGGGCGTCCGTTTCGTCCTCGCGACCACCGAGCCGCACAAGATGCCGGCCACGATCGTCGGGCGCTGCCAGCGGTTCGACTTCCGCCGAGGCTCGATGGACGTTGTCTCCGAGTACCTCGAGCGCATCGCTAAAGAGGAAGACATCGCGCTGTCGGAGGCCGCCGCGCATGCGATGGCCCGCCAGTCCGAGGGTTCGTTCCGCGACGCGCTGTCGCTGCTCGACCAGGCCTCGGTGTTGGGGGCCGGCGAGATCGGCGAGGACATCGTCTTGTCGCTGATCGGCAGCGGACGGTCCGACGTGCAGTACGCGCTCGGCGACGCGGTCGCGGTCGGCGACACGAAGGGTGTGTTCGAGCTCGTGAGCCGGCTCGTGCAGGAGGGGCAGGATCTGCGGCACGTCACCAACGAGGTGCTCGCGCACTTCCGCAATCTCCTGCTCGTCAAGACCGCGCCGGGCCAGCACGACCTGCTCGATGCCACCGACGAGGACGCCGAACGCTTGACCGCGCAGGCCGCGAAGTTCTCTGCGGCCGAGCTCGGCCGCGTGATCGCGCTCCTGATCGACGCACAGACCGACATGCGCTGGACCACCTCGCCGCGCCTCTCCCTCGAGCTCGCCCTGATCCGCGCCACGATCCCCGAGACCGACGCCGCCCCCGAGGCCCTCGTCTCCCGTCTCGAACGCCTCGAACGGGTGGCCGGCATCACTGGTGGTGGCGCGGGTGGCGGCGGGGGCGGCTCGGGGGCCGGAGTCTCGGGCTCGCCCTCGCCGCCGCCGGAGCGGCCATATGTCGCCCCAGCGTCGAGGGGCGGCGGCTCCCAGTCCCCCGCGACCCCGACCCCTCCGCCGCCACGGACCGCGCCCGCGCCCGGTGCAGAGCGGCCGGCCGCGGCCGGAACCGGGAACGCGGCCGACCCGGCGCCCCCGTCGGAAGCGCCGAAGCGGAAGCGACCGACGAAGGCTGCCGAAGCGAGCAGCGCCGAAGAGGCCGCGTCCGGTCCGGCCGAGGCCGGTACGGCGTCCGAACCGCCCCCTGCCGGACCCGTGCTGGGCGCGGGGACGGCGGCGGTGGACGTGACGATGCTGCGGAGCAACTGGCCGACGGTGATCTCGCACCTGCGGAGCTCGGGCAAGGCGGTGCTCCCCTCGTTCCTCGAGATCGCGACGCCGGCGGCGTTCGACGGGACGACGCTCGAGCTGGTGTTCCCCCCCGAACGCCCGTACGGCGTCCAGAAAGTGCTCGAACGCGAGGGCGAGCTCCGGCAGGCGCTGCAAGACGTGTTCGGGATCGCGCCCGTGATCAGCTGCGTGATCCGCGAGCCCGTGGCCGGTCCCGCCGAGCCGGTCGAGGATGAGCCGCTGTCGGAGGAGGAGGCGCTCGCGCGCCTCGCGGCGGAGCTCGGCGCCACGCCCGCGATCGAGGACGGCTCCTAGGTGTACGAGGGCCCGATCCAGGACCTGATCGACGAGCTCTCGCGCCTCCCGGGCATCGGGCCCAAGTCGGCGCAGCGGCTCGCGTTCCACCTGGTGAAGGCACCGCCCGATGACGCCAAGCGGCTCGCCGAGGCGGTCGTCCACGCGAAGGAGCGCATCTTCTTCTGCAGGGA
>JBKPRY010000410.1:0-7221 GCA_046734755.1 Actinomycetota bacterium
GGCTGCCGCTGGTGCTGTTCCTGTCGGCGACGCTGTTCTCGATCGGCGTGTACGGCGTGCTCGCTCGGCGTAACGCGGTCCTCGTGCTGATGTCGATCGAGCTGATGCTGAACGCCGTCAACATCAACCTCGTCGCTTTCGGGGCGGCGCTCCACGACCTCACCGGGCAGGTGTTCGCGCTGTTCGTGATCACGGTGGCGGCCGCGGAGGTGGGGATCGGTCTGGCGATCGTGATCCTGATCTACCGCAACCGGGAGACGATCAACGTGGACGAGGTGAACCTCCTCAAGTGGTAGCCGCCGAGTCCGTCGAATCCATCGTCAAGGCGATCCAGGACCCGAGCTGGTTCCTGCGGTACTCCTGGCTCATCGCGTTCCTGCCGGCGGTCGCCGCGGCGTTCACGTTCTTCGTCGGCAAGCGCACGCCGGGCAAGGGCTCGGTCTACGGCATCTCAGCGCTGGCCGCGGCCCTCGTCATGTCGCTGGGCGTCCTGTCGACCTTCGTGGGCGGCGAGCGCGGCTTCTACGAGGCCTCGATCCCGTGGTTCCAGATCGGGCAGCTCCACATGGAGGTGGGGGTCTACGTCGACGGGCTGACCGCGGTGATGCTCGTCGTCGTCACGTCGATCTCGCTCTGCGTCCACATCTACTCGCTGGGCTACATGAAGGGTGACGTCCGCTACACGTGGTTCTACGTGGTGATCTCGCTGTTCACCAGCGCGATGCTGGTCGTGGTCCTGGCCAACAACCTGTTCCAGCTGCTGGTGGGCTGGGAGGTCATGGGCGTCTGCTCCTACCTGCTGATCGGCCACTGGTGGGAGGACCCCGTGAACTCCGGCTCCGCGATCAAGGCGTTCATCACCACGAGGGTCGGCGACGTGCCGTTCATGTTCGGGATCTTCGTGCTGGTCTTCATCACCGGGTTCACGACCTCGAACATCCCGAAGATCTCCGAGATCGTGTCGAGCGGCGGCGCCTCGGTCGCCCTGGTGTCGGCTGCGGCCCTGCTGTTGTTCGGAGGCTCGATCGGCAAGTCCGCCCAGTTTCCACTCCACGTGTGGCTCCCCGACGCCATGGCGGGGCCGACGCCGGTCTCGGCGCTGATCCATGCGGCCACGATGGTCGCCGCGGGGGTCTACCTGGTGGGACGGCTGTTCATCGTGTTCCTGGATGCGGACCCGATCGTCCTGCAGATCGTCGCGATCGTGGCCGGCATCACGATGCTCGGGGCCGCGCTGATGGCGTTCACGCAGGACGACATCAAGCGAGTGCTCGCGTACTCGACGATCAGCCAGCTCGCCTACATGATCGCCGGCATGTCGATGGGCCCGGCCGGCCGAACGGGAGCCTTCTTCCACCTGTTCACCCACGCGTTCTTCAAAGCGCTATTGTTCCTCGGGTCGGGCGCGGTGATTCACGCCGTGCACTCGAACAACATGAGCGAGATGGGCGGGCTGCGAAGACGCCTGCCGATCACGTTCTGGACGTTCCTGATCGGCTCCCTTGCGCTCTCGGGTGTGCCACCGCTCGCCGGGTTCTGGTCGAAGGACGAGCTGCTGGTGGTGGCCGAGCACGAGGGCCACCCGGTCCTGTTCGTCGTGCTGCTGGTGACCGCCCTGCTCACCGCCTTCTACATGACGAGGGCCGTGCTGATGACCTTCTACGGCGAGTACCGGGGCCACGGCGAGCCGCACGAGGCGCCTCGGAGCATGACCGGCGTCCTCGTCGCTCTCGCCTCTGTGACGTTGGTTGCGGGCGTCGTCGGGTCGCCGCAGCTCGGAGCGGTGTTTGGCGACTGGGTGTACTTCCGGGAGTTGGAGGAGGCCTTGTTCGTGCCGTGGGTCGCCGTCCTGTCCACGCTCGCCGCCGTCGGGGGGATCCTCATCGGCTACGCCTTGTACCGCGACTACCAGGCTCGCGATCCGCTTCGGTCGCTCGGCGGCGCGTACGCGCTCGTCGCGAACAAGTTCTACATCGACGACTTCTACTGGAAGGGGATCGTCCGTCCGATACGAGACGACGTCTCGAGCGGCGTCTACTGGAACGACCGGCACGTCATCGACGGGGTCGTCAACGGCACCGCCGCGTTCACCAAGGTGCTGGCCAGCGGCGTGAACTGGTTCGACGAACACGTGATCGACGGGGCCGTGAACGGTCTCGCGAACATCGCCGGGTTCACCGGCGGCCTGTTGCGGTACATCCAATCGGGCAACGTCCAGCGGTACGCCGTGTTCCTGTTCACGGGCATCGTGGTGCTGGCCGTCATCTTCACGAAGATCTAGGAGGGGGTTTGGGGGCTCAAGAAGCGAGCGCGAACGCGAGCGTTCGCCCCCAGTTATGAGGAGGGTAGGAGCATGAGCTGGGAGAACTCGGCGATCACGATCGCGACGCTCCTGCCGCTTGCGGGGGCGCTGGTGATCGCGCTCGTCCCCCGTCAGTACGACAAGGGGGTGCGGGCGCTCGGGATCGTGTTCACCGGGGCGGCGCTCGCGTTCGCGATCGCGATCACGTTCACGTTCGACTACGGCGCCTCGGGTCTGCAGTTCCAGCTCGACACGCGGTGGATCCCGGCGATCCAGGCCCGGTACCACGTGGGGATCGACGGCATCAGCCTGCCCCTGTACGTCCTGACCTTCGTCCTGTCGTTCCTGTGCGCGATCTACACCTGGCGCGTGGTGCCGAACCCCGGCAAGACCAAGGCCTTCCTCGCCCTCATGCTCCTGCTCGAGACCGGGATGGCCGGCACGTTCGTCGCGTTCGACCTGATCTTGTTCTTCGTCTTCTGGGAGCTCGTCCTGGTCCCGATGTACTTCCTGATCGGCATCTGGGGCAGCGCCAACCGCGAATACGCGGCGATCAAGTTCTTCCTGTACACGCTCCTCGGGTCGGTGTTCATGCTGTTGGGGTTCCTGGCGATGTTCTTCAACTCCGACATCGGCGGCGGTGTCCACACGTTCGACATCGTGCAGCTGCAGCAGTACGCGGCCTCGGGCGGCTTCTCGCACCCGTTCCAGCTGATCGTGTTCGCCGCCGTGGGGCTGGGCTTCGCGGTGAAGGTTCCGATGTGGCCGTTCCACACGTGGCTACCCGACGCCCATACCGAGGCGCCGACGATCGGCTCGGTGTTGCTGGCCGGCGTCATGCTGAAGATGGGCACCTACGGGTTCATCCGCATCGCCCTGCCGATCCTTCCGTACGGGGCGCAGAAGTACGCTCCGTGGATCGGGCTGCTTGCCGCGATCGCGATCGTGTACGCCGCGCTCGCGTGCCTCGCCCAGAAGGACCTCAAGCGGCTCATCGCGTTCAGCTCGGTGGGCCACATGGGGTTCGTGATGCTCGGGATCGCCACGCTCACCTCGATCGGGATCAACGCGGCGATCTTCGGCATGGTGGCGCACGGCCTGATCACGGGGATGCTCTTCTTCTGCGTGGGCTCCCTGTACGACCGGTACCACACACGCGAGATCGCCGAGATCGGAGGCGGCGTGATGCAGAAGCTCCCGTATCTTGGAGGCGTCTTCGCGTTCGTCGCGATCGCCTCGCTTGGCCTGCCCGGGCTCGCGGGGTTCTGGGGCGAGGTGATGGCGCTCCTGTCGAGCTACAGCCCCGCCGAGTCTCTGTCGGCCCCGCTGTTCCGCGCGTTCATGATCGCCGGCGGCATCGGGACGATCCTGACCGCCGGCTACTTCCTGTGGATGCTGCAGCGCGTGAACATGGGAACGACACCCGAGAAGTGGAAGACGGCCGTCTTCGCCGACGTCGCGGCGATCGAGTGGGTCTCGTGGGTGCCGCTGCTGCTCGGCATCGTGGCGCTGGGGCTGTTCCCGGCGCTGCTCACCGACGTCACGCAGGAGCCGGTGAATGCGTTGCTCGGACTCTTCGGGTAGGGCAGGCGCCGAGACCATGAACCAGGCGATCGACTACACGGCGATCCTCCCGGAGCTGATCCTGGCCGGGACGATCGTCCTCGTCCTGGTGGTCGATGCCTTCCTCGCGCCCGCCCGCAAGTGGTTGGCGATGCCCCTCGCGTTCGCCGGCGTGGTGGCGTCGCTGATCGCCACGCTCACGCTGATCGGCGACGATCGCTCGACCTTCGGCGGCGCGTTCGTCGTCGACGAGTTCGCGCTGCTGTTCAAGGTGTTCTTCCTGTCGGTCGCATTGCTCGTGCTCATGGTGTCGTTCCGCTATTTCCGCGAGGGGCGCTTCTACCAGGGCGAGTTCTACTTCCTGGTCCTCACCTCGTTCCTCGGCTGCGTGCTGATGCCCTCGTCGAGAGACCTGTTGATGCTGTTCATCTCGCTCGAGCTCGTGTCGGCGCCGGGGTTCGTGATCGCGGCGTTCCGCAAGTCCGATCCGCGATCCAATGAGGCCGGCATCAAGTTCTTCCTGTTCGGCGTGCTCTCGACCGCGGTGATGCTCTATGGGATGAGCCTGATCTACGGGCTGACCGGCAGCCTCAACCTGACCGAGATCGGCCGCGCGCTCGCCACGCCGCTGCCGCAGGGACAGGAGACGATGGCGCTCGCGTCGATCCTGTTCATCGTCGCGGGGTTCGCGTTCAAGGTGAGCGCGGTCCCGTTCCAGTTCTGGGCGCCCGATACCTATGAGGGCGCCCCCGTGCCGGTCGCCGCGTTCCTCGCGACCGCGTCCAAGGCGGCCGGCTTCGCCGGGCTCCTCCAGCTGATGTTCGTCGCCTTCCCGGCTCAGTACGAGTTCTGGACGCCGATCTTCGCGGTGCTGTCGATCCTCACGATGACGATCGGGAACTTCGTCGCCCTGCAGCAGCGCCAGGTCGTGCGCCTGCTCGCGTACTCGAGCATCGCCCAGGCCGGGTACATGCTCCTCCCGTTCGCCCTGGTCTCGGCGAACCCGGTCATCAACCAGGACGCGTTCGCGGCCGCGGTCACGTACATCCTGATCTACGCGGTGATGACGCTGGGGGCGTTCGCGGTGGTGATCGCGATGGCCAAGGAGTCCCGAGGCCTGTTGATCACCGACTTCGCGGGCCTGTCTCGCCGGGCGCCGGTGATCGCCGTGGCGATGACCCTGTTCATGGTGTCGCTGGCCGGCATCCCGCCCCTGGCCGGGTTCTGGGCGAAGTTCCTCGTCTTCCAGGTCGCGATCCAGCGCGGCGGGATCGGCACGGCCCTGGCGATCATCATGGTCCTGAACTCGGTGGTGAGCCTGTCCTACTACCTCGCGGTGCCCAGGCAGATGCTGTTCGTCGACGGCGAGCACGAAGGTCCTCTTGCATCTCCCGCCCTGGTCACGGCGGTCGCCGTGCTCGCGTCGGTGGCGGTCGTGGCCGTGGGTGTCTGGCCGGAGCTCCTGGCGCATTTCCCGCCGTTGTCTACCCTGGTAGGGCAGTAGGTCCCGACGGGGGGACCGGCGAACCCGGCCCGCGGGCTCGTCGAATCCCACCCGGACAAGGAGGTTCCGTTGATCGGTCTCAATCGAGTCAAGACCTGGGTCCTGATCGCCGCCCTTGGCGGCCTGTTCGTCGTGGTCGGTGGCCTGATCGGTGGCCAGAACGGCCTGGTCATCGCGCTGGCGATCGCACTGGTGTTCAACTTCTCGATGTACTGGTTCAGCGACAAGATCGCGACCGCGACCACGCGGTCCAAGCCGGTGACCGAGCAGCAGACGCCGGAGCTGTACCGGATCGTTCGGGAGCTGACCCAGCTCAACCAGATGCCGATGCCGAGGATCTACGTCTCGGACATGATGCAGCCGAACGCGTTCGCCACCGGTCGTAACCCCGATCACGCCGTCGTGGCGGTCACGCGCGGGATCCTCGAGATCCTGGACGAGCGCGAGCTGCGGGGCGTGCTGGCCCATGAGCTCTCGCACGTCGCCAACCGCGACATCCTGATCGGTTCGGTCGCGGCGGCCATCGGGATGAGCATCACGTTCCTCGCGCGGTTCGCCCTGTGGTTCGGCGCGGGCGACGACCGCAACGGCATCGGCATCGTAGGGCTGCTGCTCGCCTGGGTCCTGGCACCGATCGCTGCCGCGATCATCCAGATGGCCGTGAGCCGCTCGCGCGAGTACCAGGCCGACGAGTCCGGTGCGATCCTGTCGCGGGACCCCGACGCGTTGGCGAGCGCGCTCCGCAAGCTCGAGAACGCCGCCGGCAAGGTCCCGGTGCCCGCATCGGTGAGCCCCGCCGAGGCCCACCTGTTCATCGTGAACCCGTTCCGCGGCCGCCAGGCGTCCATGAGCCTGGCGAACCTCTTCTCGACGCACCCCCCGACGGCCGAGCGCATCGCGAGGCTCGAGAAGATCAAGCAGGAGATCGCCTAGGCCTGGTTTCTCGGGCGCCCCGGTTCAGATGAGGTCGAGCAGCGACCGGAGCTCGGGCAGCACGTCGCGGTCGCCGGCGGCGCCGAATCCTTCGGCCGGGTCGGCGTCGTCGCGTCGGATCAGGAACGACCGGATGCCGAGCGCCTCCGCACCCCGGCAGTACCAGGCCTGGTCGTCGACGAAGACCGCCTCCTCTGGTCGCGCACCGACGGCCTCGAGCGCCGCCCGGTAGATCCCGGGGTCGGGCTTGGCCGCGCCGACCTCGAACGAGAGCACGATCGCGTCGACCTCTCGTGCAAGTCCCAGGTCGTCCACGATCGGGCGGGTGGCGTGGTCGCAGTTGCTCACGACCGCCGTCCGGATCCCTCGCACGCGAAGCTCGCGCAGGGTCGGGATCGAGTCGTCCCACAGGTGGACGCCGTTCTCGGCGAGGGCCCTGGCGCGTGCCTCGTTGAGCTCGTGGACCAGGTCCGCGTCGGCCTCGACGCCCGCGGCCCCCAGGACGGCCGCGAGGTCGCCCTCGGCGCTCCCGTATGCGCCGATGCTCCGCGCCTCTCGGGTCGTCGTGAACGCGCGCAGGAGTTGCTCCTCGCCGATCCCGAACCGTTCCTCGAGCTCCGCGCGCATCGTGGGCCAGTCGGTCCATGCGAGCGTGTCGTACAGATCGATCAGAACGGCCCGGACCCCGCTCACGCGGCCAGATCGAGGATCGCCCGGACGTGCTCGATCGTCGTCCGAGGGTTGACGAAGCACAGCCGACCCACCTTCTCGCCCTCCCATGAGGTGGGCTGGACGAACCCCACCTGCCGGGC
Source organism: Actinomycetota bacterium (assembly GCA_046734755.1). Classification (GTDB taxonomy): domain Bacteria; phylum Actinomycetota; class UBA4738; order UBA4738; family HRBIN12; genus DASSJM01. Next base: position 7,115 of record JBKPRY010000410.1, read on the forward strand.
GAGCGCCCTGCGCCACCAGGCCTCGTACTCCTGCGGCCCCCATCCGAGCCTTCTGAACAGGACCACGGAAAGCTCCGGCTCAAGGATGAGCTGGAGCTCGGATCGAC
>JBKPRY010000411.1:0-1207 GCA_046734755.1 Actinomycetota bacterium
GACCTGCATGACGACGACCTGGCCCAAGCGGTCCGGATCCAGTACGGCGGGAGCGTGAAGGCGGGGAACATCCGCGACTTCATGGCGCACCCCTAGGTCGACGGGGCGTTGGTCGGCGGGGCCAGCCTGGATCCCGAGGAGCTCGCCCTGATCGTGAAGTACCGGTGAACCGGTTGCTCTACGTCTGCCTGGACGGCCTGGCCGACGACCCCATCCCGGAGCTCGACGGTCGTACCCCGCTGGAGGCCGCCCACACACCCTTCCTCGACGCGCTTGCGCGGCAAGGCAGAACGGGGACCGTGACGACGGTCGGCGAGGGGATCGCGCCCGAGTCGGACATCGCGGTGTTCGCGATCCTGGGCTACGACCCGCGCGAGGAACACCCGGGACGAGGCGTCGTGGAGGCGCTCGGCGCGGGGATGGCCTTCGGCGACGGCGACCTCGCCTATCGCGTGAACTTCGCGACGGCGGAGTGGCCGACGATCGTCGACCGCCGCGTCGGGCGCGATCTGACGTCGGACGAGGCGCGTTCCCTCGCGGACGAGGTGAACGCCGAGCTCTCGCTCCCGAACGCCACGTTCGACCTGCGCTCCACGGTGGAGCATCGGGGCGTCCTGGTGATCCGCTCGGACGAGGGCGCGCTCTCCGCCGAGGTCTCCAACACCGACCCCGCGTACCGCAAGGAGGGGCATCTCGGCGTGGCGCTCGAGACGTTCGAACCGGTGGTGGCCCGCTGCGAGCCGCTCGACGACACGGCGGAGGCCCGACGGGCCGCCGAGCTCACCAACGCGTTCGTCCAGGGCGCCGCGAGGATCCTCGACGTGTCCGAGATCAACATCGCGCGACGGCGAGCGGGCAAGCTCCCGGCGAACCTGATCCTGACGCGGGACGGCGGCGACCGCCGGCCGTCGCTCCAACCGATCAAGGAGCGGTTCGGGCCGTCGTGGGGATGCTTCGTCGAGATGCCCGTCGAACGCGGGATCGCACTGATCCTGGGCATGGAGCCCGTGGACGCCCCCCGGCTGTTGACCGAGGAGGACTACGCGACCTGGTCCCGCCTGGCCATCGACGCGCTCGAGGGCTTCGACGCGCTGTACATCCACATCAAGGGTCCGGACGTCCCGGCCCACGACGGCCGCGCCGAGGACAAGCGGGACGTGATCGAGGTGATCGACCGGGCGTTCTTCGGCGAGCTCCTCCCGGGGAT
>JBKPRY010000412.1:0-1046 GCA_046734755.1 Actinomycetota bacterium
ACCTAGCGCCCTCTCCCCTTGCGGCGGCGGCGGCGGACGATGAGCTGGTCAGAGGGCTTGCGCCGGCGGGTGCGACCCTCTGGCTTGCCCCACGGGCTGGTCGGGTGGCGGCCGCCGGAGCTCTTGCCCTCGCCGCCGCCCAGCGGGTGGTCGACCGGGTTCATCGCCACACCCCGCACGGACGGACGCCTGCGCTTCCAGCGGTTGCGGCCCGCCTTGCCGAGTTGGATCAGCTCGTGCTCGGCGTTGCCGACCTCGCCGATCGTTGCCCTGCAGGATGCTTCGACCAGGCGGGTCTCGCCCGAGGGCAGACGCAGCGTGGCCATCTTGCCTTCCTTGGCCATCACCTGGATGCTCGTGCCGGCCGACCGCGCCATGCGGGCGCCTCCGCCCGGCTTCAGCTCGACCGCATGCACCGTCGTGCCGACCGGGATGTTTCGCAGCGGCAGCGAGTTGCCGGGCCGCACCTCGGCGCCCTCCCCCGACACCAGCCGGTCGCCGACCCGCAGTCCGTTCGGCGACAGGATGTAGCGCTTCTCGCCGTCCGCATAGTGCAGGAGCGCGATCCGCGCGGTGCGGTTCGGGTCGTACTCGATGTGCGCCACCTTGGCCGGCACCCCGTCCTTGTTCCGTCGGAAGTCGATGACCCTGTACCGGCGCTTGTTGCCGCCGCCCTGGTGCCGAGTGGTCACCCGGCCCTGCGAGTTCCGGCCGGCGCGGTTGCGCCCCTTCGCGACGAGCGAGCGCTCGGGCTTGCCCCGCGTGATCTCCTCGAACGAGGACACGCTTGCGCCGCGTCGCCCGGGAGTCGTCGGCTTGTACTTGCGAACGGCCATGCGCTACTTCCCCGTCTCGAAGATCTCGATGCGGTCGCCCTCGGCGAGCTTGACGATCGCGCGCTTCTGATCCGCCCGCTTGCCGAGCGTGAAGCGCCGCCGCTTGACCTTGCCGATACGGTTCAGCGTCCGGACCGAGATCACCTGGACGTTCCAGATCACCTGGACGGCCTCCTTGATCTCGGTCTTGTTCGCCCTGGGGTCGACCAG
>JBKPRY010000413.1:0-5806 GCA_046734755.1 Actinomycetota bacterium
GGCGGGACCGTGGCCCTCGCGATCGCGAACGAGGTGCCTGGGGTACGGGTGTTCGGCACCGACATCTCGCTCACGGCCGTCCGGGTCGCCCGGAGAAACGCCGAGCTGCTCCGCCTGCGAGCGACATTCGCGAAGGGGGACCTGTTCGGCGGCCTGCCGAGCGAGCTGGAGGGGCGGGTGGACGTGATCACCCTGCATCCGCCGTACGTCGCTCGCGACGAGCTGCGCGAGCTTCCGGAGGAGATCCGGCGCTTCGAGCCCGTGCATACGCTCACCGACCGCAGCGCGGACGGGCTCGGGCTCGTCGGACGGACCGCGTCCGAGGGACCGCGGTGGCTGAAACGCGGCGGCTGGTTGCTGGTCGAGGTGAGTCCCGACCGCGCGAGATCTGCTGCGTCCGTATTGCGGCGGAACGGTTTCGGGGAGGTGCGGAGCACGATGGACCGCGGCTTCAAGGTGACCCGCGTGCTGGTAGGCCGTTGGCAAGGATGAGCCCCCCCAGCGCATCCCCTTCGGAGCGTGGCCGTCGCCGATCACGAGGGTCGGCGATCGATCGCAGGATTTGGGTGTGCGAGAGGGGGCGCGGGGGGCCCGGTCGATGACCCGACCCCCCGCTCTCGAGAGGGGGCGCGTGCCTCTCGTGGCGGATGGAACGTATCTCGGTCCCGTGAAGGCCGGGCGGCAGGTGGATGACCGGGCCGTGAACGCTAGTGCTTGATCGGCCAGGTGGCGGCCGCCAGGGCAGCACGACCGATACGGCGGGTGACGCTCCGCGACTCCGCGGCCTTGCTCCTGCGGGTCGACCGGGCCAGGCGGTGCGCCTCGGCCTCTCGAACGCGGTCGCCGATCTGGTACCGAGCCATCTCTCCGCTCAGCATCTCCGCACCTCCTTGATCCTTGGCTCGTTCCTCGGTGGGGACCTCTTCCCGAACCTGTGGGAACCGTACGTCCCGCTCGCGGAACGGGGCGGTGATGCCCCGCACGACCGAAGGGTGATCTCCGTCACGTTGCGCCTCGGGACACGTTGCGCCTCGACGCCGCGGGGTCGAAGATGCGCACCGTGATCCGCCGACACGTCTTGGTTGGGCAGCTGCTCGTGGCGGCCATCGTCGTGGTCCTCGTCCAGGGCTCGGCCGCAGCGCAGTCCCCCACGCCGAGCGCAACGCGCGGTCCGAGCGTCAACGGAGAGGTGACGGGCGCCCTCGCGGCGGGATCGACGCTGACGATCCGCATCGACGGGACTATGCCGGGCGGCTGGGAGGCGCTCCACCTCCTCGAGGCGACGATCACCTCCGGGAACCAGGAGCTCGATCACCTGCGGTTCGACATCGAGGACAACAAGCTGACGGTCGGTGACCGGGACCTGATCATCGGCACCGGCGCGACCGCCACGAGCGAGTACCTGCGCGTGAATGGCGCGGATGTCATCGTGACCACCGGAGGCGCCAACCTCTCCTTCGAGGTCGATGCGAAGGTGGTGAAGACGATCCCCGGGGACGCGCGTTTCGCCCTCGGCGTCGTCGACGACCTCGGCCGGTCGGCCGAGGTCACGCGGTCGCTGGCGGCGCCCGAGGGCGGCGGGATCACCTTGGCGACCGTGCTGGCGCTTATCGCGGCCGCCCTGTTCATCGGTGGGTTCCTCGGCAACCTGGTGGCGTCCAAGCGGCGAGTGCCGGCCAGGCCGTCGGTGTACGCCACGGTCCAGCACCGACTCGAGATGGAGCGCGCAAGCAGGACCACCGAACCTTGACCGGTCCCGATGTCTACGGGCTCGTTGCCGACCGCGCGGCGGCTGACGGGCATGCCGATTCGCGTCTTTGGGATCGCCTGTCGGACCTGCTGGATCCGACGCGATACAGACCGAAGCTTGCGGAGTACGTCGAGATCCGCGAATTCCCGCTGAAGTGGGGCAACGACTACGTGATGGTCGCGAACACACGCGACCTGTTGCATTACCGACTGCCTGCGAGCGAGCTCCCGCTCCTGCGGAAGATGGACGGGTCGCGCTCGGTGAAGGAGCTCGTGCTCGATGAGTTCGAGGCGTCGGGTGACCTCGACCCCGATGCCGTCACCGACCTCGTGCGGACGCTCTACGAGGGGAACTTCCTCGATCAGCGGTACCGCGATGTCGACGCGCTCGTCGCGCGCGCTCTGGATCCGGTGACCGAACGGCGGCGTAAGGCCAGGACCTTCGCGAAGACGCTGACGATCGAGTGGTCCGATGCGAACAGGGTCGTCCAGTGGTTCTACGACCACGGGTTGCGGTACGCGTTCAGCAAGGCCGCGGTCGCGGTGGAGGTGTTCGTCGCGATCGTGGGCGTGGTGATCTTCGCGCGCCTGGTCGTATCCGGTGACTTCACGATCGGCGGCCCGTCGCTGGCCGCGAGCTTCATCGTGCTGTGGCTACTCGACTACTTCTCCGTCTTCATCCACGAGCTCGGCCACGCCCTTGTCGTGGTGCGAAACGGGCGGCGGATCAAGAGCGCCGGCTTCATGATCTACTTCGGCTCTCCCGCGTTCTTCGTGGACGGCTCGGATGGTCTGATGATGGACCGACGCCAGCAGATCCTGTCGTCGTTCGCCGGACCGTTCGCCGAGATGATCCTGGCATCCCTTTGCGCTCTCATCGTCTGGTGGTTCCCCGAATGGTTCCTGGCGCGTACGTTGTTCACCGCGGCCGCGCTGAACTACTACCTGATCCTCATGAACCTGATCCCGCTCCTCGAGCTCGACGGCTACTTCATCCTTGCCGATGTAATCCAGGTGCCCGACCTTCGCCCCCGATCGCTCGCGTTCATGCGCGATGATCTGGTCCGGAAGATCCGGCATCGGGAGCACTTCACCAAGCAGGACGTCGGACTCGCCCTGTACGGGACGCTCGGGGTCGCCTTCACCGTCTTCGCCCTGTACAGCTCCTATCGGTACTGGAAGACCCTGTTCGGCCCGCTCGTCACGCGGCTGTGGGACGGAGGGACGTACACACGGATCCTGCTGATCGCCCTCGCGGTGGTCGTCATCGGTCCGGTCGTGCGGGGCCTGATCTCGCTGGTTCGTTCGATCGGCCGTCGGGTCCGCGCGGTTGCTCGGCGTATCCGATTCCGTCTCGAGACGCGTTGGCGAGTGGAGGCCGCCGAGCTGATCGATGCCCTCCCGATCTTCGAGGACGTGCCGGTCGACGTCCTGAACGAGCTTGCCGGACGGGTCCGGCTCCGGACCCTGGCGACGAACCAGCCCGTGTTCCGCCAGGGAGACCGGCCGACGGCCTTCTACGTCGTCCGCAACGGGATCCTCGAGGTCGTGGAGGAGGATCCGGAGAGCGGGGATGAGCATCAGATCCGCACGCTGGTCCGCGGTGAATCGTTCGGCGAACTCGCGCTGCTGATGGACTCGCCGCGGGCGGCGACGATCCGGGCCGTTGAGGAAGCGGAGGTCTTCGAGATCGACCAAGGGACGTTCGATCGCCTGCTCGCGGACACGATCCACGTGCCGGACTTTGAGCCGACCCTGCAACAGCTCGCCGAGCTCAGGCAGCAGCCCTGCTTCGCCCACCTGGGGACCGACCAGCTGGTCGAGCTCCGTCGCCGCGGGGAATGGATGGTCGTCGGAGCTGGCCGCTCCGTCGTGGAGCAGGGAGAGGAGGGGGACTCCTTCTACGCCGTCGCCTCCGGCCGCTTCGACATCGTGACCGACGGCGAGCTCAAGCAGACGATCGGGCCCGGCGCGTACTTCGGCGAGATCGCGTTGCTCCTGGATGTGCCACGAACTGCGAGCGTGATCGCCCGGACGCCTGCCAGGGTCTTCCGTCTGGACCGCGTGGGGTTCGATCGGATCTTGGCCGGGTCGTTCCGGCGGGGCACGCTCGACCCGACGCTCCCGGTGACCCAGACGATGACGCACTGACGACGGAGGGGATCCGATGGACTGCTGGCATTGCAAGAGGACGGCGGTGGGGACCTGCCGCTTCTGTGGGCGGGGGATCTGCGAAGATCATGTCCAGACGCACCCGTACATCCTCGAGCTGTTTCGGAGTCAGGAGGAGACCCGAGCGCTCGTCGTCGAGGACGCCCTGTACTGCGGCGCCTGTACCCCTCGTCCCGACCCCCTGGATCTGCCAGAGCTCGACTGAGGTGACGTGCGTCACACCTCATCATGTGACCTATGTCACATCGGATGTCGTGACGGGCGACACACGAGGAAGGTGACGACTGGAGCGAGGATGGGCACATGAAGGACGAGGCCCTCGGGCCCTGGAACGTAGAGGAGGTGATCCCCACCGTGGCGGACAAGAAGATCGCTCCCAAGGCGCCGACGGGTTCGAGCGCGAAGAAGTCTGGCGCGCAGGCCGCGACCCGCGTGCAGAAGGTCCAGAAGGTGCAGAAGGTCCAGAGGAAGCAGAAGAAGCAGCATTAGGGATCAGCTCCAAGGATTCGAGGGCCCGGGTCGCAGGCGCGGCCCGGGTCTTCGCTACGTGGGGAGACCAGAGGGGGGAGTTTGACTACGCTTTCCACCGTGGTGGCGACCGAGGTCAGCGACGCGCTGCTGGAGGGCATGGCCGGGACGCCCCTGTTCGAGGGAGCCTCCGAGGACACGATCTCCCGCCTGGCGGCTCAGGGCGTGCTGCGGAGATTCCGGCGGGGCACCTACCTCTTCCATCAGGGCGACGACGCCCCGGACGTCTTCTTCTTGGTGAGCGGCCGCGTCGAGATCAGCTCACTCTCCTCCAACGGGCATCGCCAGCTCCACACGACCCTCGACGTGCCGCAGTTCTTCGGGGAGCTTGGTGTGCTGGGCGATCAGCCTCGATCCGCTGCCGCCCTGGCTCTGGAGGACTCGGAGGTTTGGCGAGCGGGTGGACCAGTGCTCCTGGACTTTCTGACCGAGGAGCCTACAGCGGCTCGGGCGCTGCTTCGGGCGCTCGCTCGGCAGGTGTTGTCGCAGGAGGCGTTCGTCGAGGACCTGCTCTACCTCGACCTGAAGGGGCGGGTCGCCAAGCGCCTCCTGCAGCTCGTCTCCCCATCGCTCGACGAGCTCCCGCCCGATGGCGCCGTGGTGCCGTCGATCGTGACGCACGCCGACCTTGCGAGCCTGTGCGGCGGGAGCCGGGAGAACGTCACGAGGATCCTGTCCGACTTCCAGCGCCGCGGCATCGTCGAGCGAGACGGAAAGCGTTTCGTGCTGGTGAAGATCTCCGGTCTTGCCAAGCTCGCCGGCCTGTGAACCGATGACCTACCGCAGCTTCCGTCGCCGGATGAGCGAGGCGACCGCCGCCCACGACTGGATGGAAGGTCTCGCCCTCGTGCTGGGTCTGGCCTTTCTCGTCCTCGCCGTCCTGTGTGTGTGGGGGATCGTCACCGCGATCACGAACGTCGGCGACGCGGAGGCGCCCCCCGGCCAGCCTGTCACGGTCGGCTTCCTCGAGGTGACCCGCGGCTTCGCGATGGTGCTGTTCGCGCTCTTCGGCTTCGTCGCGTTCGGCGTCGGGTGGTTCCTCGCGGGTGACACCCTGAAGGGATGGTTCACCCGCGGTGGGGCGCGAGCCAAGGATCGGAGCTGAGAGGTCGGCTCAGCCGCCGATCGCAGACATCGAACGGTCCGGCTGCTCGAAGTCCGGGAGGTTGATCCGGTGCCCGGACCACTTCCGCCACACGTTGCCTCGGATCAAGCACACCAGCTCGTCGTCGGAGGCACCCTCGCGGAGCGGGCCGCGAAGATCGGTCTCCTCCATCGAGAACAGGCAGGCCCGCACCTGACCCTCGGCCGTGATCCGCAGGCGGTTGCAGGCCTCGCAGAACGGTTCGGTGACGCT
>JBKPRY010000414.1:0-9772 GCA_046734755.1 Actinomycetota bacterium
CGAGCGACGTCTCGGCGGCCTCGTCGAGGGCTTCTTCGCGACGACGTTCCGCTCCGGCCTGCAACCGGTCGAGCTCGCCAAGCGATTGATGCGCGAGATGGACTCGACCAAGACCGTCGGGGTCAAGGAGGTCTGGGCCCCCAACCGCTACGTGTTCACCCTGTCCGAGTCTGACGCGCAGCGGTTCGAGCAGGCCGAGCAGGCGCTGGTGAACGAGCTCAGGCAGGTCGTGCGCGAGGCCGCGGCCGAACGCGGGTGGGGGCTCGTGGGTCCCCCCGAGGTGGTGTTCGAGGTCGATCCGGAGCTTGGGAAGGGCCGTTTCCGATGCGAGGCCTCCTTCGTCGAGGGCGAGGAGGAGCTCGCGCCGCAGCCCTCGGTGGGCGAGCGGGGCTCGCTGGTCCGCCTCGCCGACGGGGTCAGCTTCGCGCTTGATAAGCCGTCGGTCACGATCGGCCGGCTCCCCGAATGCGACGTGGTCGTGGACGATGCCGGAGCCTCGCGGCAGCACGCCCGGATCGAGCGCACCGAGTCCGGTTTCGTCCTCACCGACCTCGGCTCGACGAACGGCACGATGCTCAACGGCGAGCCGATCCAGGAGCACGTGCTCGAGCACGGCGACCGCATCACGATCGGCGAGGCCGACCTCGAGTTCCGGAGCGGCTGACCGTGTCGCCTTTCGTCCTATCGGTGCTGAAGTACTCCTTGCTCGTCCTGCTCTACTTCTTCGTGTTCCGTGCGATCCGCTCGGTCGCGGTCGACATCGGCGGACGCAGGCGGGGTGCGACGACCCAGAGCCGAACGTCGGCCCCGGCGAGCACCGTCAAGCCGTCGAAGGGCGGCAAGGCGCCCACGCAGGTCGTCGTGCACGATGCGGGCGGCGACAAACCCGTCACGGTCAAGCTCCGCGAGTCCGCCGAGATCGGCCGCGGCGACCGATGTGCGATCCGTCTCCAAGACACGTACGTTTCCCAGGTGCACGCACGTCTGTTCGGCAAGAACGGCGCCTGGTACGTCGAGGACCTCGGGTCGACGAACGGCACGCTCCTCAACGATCGGCGGGTCGACGCGCCGATGGAGGTCCACGCCGGCGACGTCCTGAAGATCGGCAAGACCGTCCTGGAGCTCAGGCGATGAAGGTCAGCGTCGGCGCCGCGACGGACATCGGCCAGGTCCGCGAGGGCAACGAGGACTCCTATCTGATCCTCGAGCCCCTCTACGCGGTCGCCGACGGGATGGGCGGCCACCGAGGCGGCGAGGTGGCGTCGAGCCTCGCGCTGGAGACCGTGCACGGCATGTTCGAGCGGCGGGAGGGCTCCCTGGCCGAACAGGTCGCCGAGGCCAACCGCGCGGTGTTCGACCGTTCGCAGAGCGATCGCAAGGTCTCGGGCATGGGGACCACGCTCACCGCGGCTCAGATCGACGGGAACCGAGTGCACCTCGTGCACGTGGGCGATTCCCGCGCGTACCTGCTCCACGGCGGCGAGCTCAAACAGATCACCGAGGACCACACGCTCGTCCATCGGATGGTGCTGGAGGGCGAGATCAGCCAGAAGGAGGCCGAGACGCACCCGCACCGGAGCGTCCTCACGCGGGCCCTCGGCGTAGACCGGAGCATCCAGGTCGACGAGGGCGACCTCGAGGTCGCGCCGGGCGACCGGCTCCTGTTGTGCACCGACGGCCTCACCGGCATGGTCCCCGAGGCGCAGATCCGGACGATCCTGCTCGAGACCGCGGACCCACAGGAGGCGGTCGACAAGCTCGTCAACGGAGCCAACCGCGCCGGCGGCATCGACAACATCACCGCCGTGATCCTCGACTTCGCGGACGATGGCGACGGAGCGAGCACGACCACGGTCTCCGCGATGCAGCCCAGGACCGAGCGGCCGGCCCCGCCGGCGACTCCCCCGGATCGATCCGATGTCACGATGGTCGGCGCCCCGATCCCCGAGCCGTCGCACGAGCCCTCGGTGGCCCCGAGCTCCCGAGCCGCGTCCCGCACGGATCGGCCGGCGCCGGAGCGGCGACCCGAACCATCGCGACCCGGATCACGCAGGGTTGGGCGCAAGGTGGGGATCTGGACCGGCGTGACGCTCGCGATCGTCGTGCTCGGCGTCGTAGGGCTCCGCCTGTACCTCGACACCCAGTGGTTCGTCGGCGTCTCGAACGGCCGGGTGGCCATCTTCCGAGGGGTACCCGCGGAGGTCGCCGGGCTCGAGCTGCACTCGGTCGTGGTCGAGACCGCGATCCCCGCGGAGCAGGCCGAGGCCATCCCGTTCTACCGAGGTCTCCCCGAAGGCATCACGGCGGATGACCGGGCAGGCGCGGAGGCCATCGTGGACAGCATCCGCGAGGACGTCGGCAGATTCGAGCAACCCACCCCGTGAGTCGCGCCGCGGCGCCGAGGGCCCGCACGTCGCTCGCGCCCTCGGTCGCGTTCACCGTCCTGGCGCTGATCCTGTCGGTCGGGGCCTACGTGATCGCGGGGTTCGGCAAACGCGGTCAGCTGCCGGCTACCTTCGCGCTGTACGTCACGATCTTCGCGGCGGGCTACGCCGGCGCGTTGGTCGTCACCCGCGCGTTCGCTCCGCGGGCCGACCCGGCGCTGTTCCCCACCGCGGCCGTGCTGGTCGGGCTCGGCTTCGCGATGATCTTCCGCCTCTCGGGCGGGCTGGCCGCCGAGCAGGCGACGTGGATCATCGTCGGGCTGCTCGCGTACGCGCTCACGTTGATCATCGTGCGCGATGCCCGGATGCTCGACGCGTACACGTACACGATCGGACTGCTCGGCCTCCTGTTGTTGCTCCTGCCGGTCGCGCCAGGCATCGGCCGGACGATCAACGGGGCAAGGCTGTGGGTGCAGATCGGGCCGATCGGATTCCAACCGGCCGAGATCGGCAAGGTGCTCGTCGTCATCTTCCTCGCGTCCTACCTCACGCAGAAGCGAGAACTGCTCCAGGTCGCCACCGCGCGGATCGGACCGTTCCGTCTCCCACCCGCCAAGCACCTGGGGCCCGTGCTCCTGGCCTGGGGCGCCTCGCTCGCGATCCTGTTCCTACAGAAGGACCTCGGCGCCTCCCTGCTGTACTTCGGGATCTTCGTCGTGATGCTCTGGGTGGCGACGGGACGCGCCGCCTACCTGGTGATCGGTCTGCTCCTGTTCATGATCGGCGCCTACGCGGGCTGGCTGCTGTTCGACCACGTGCAGCTGCGGGTCGACATCTGGCTCCACGCGCTCGACCAGGGGAAGGTCTTCGCGCAGGGCTACGGGCAGCTCGCGCAGGCGCAGTTCGGGATGGCGAGCGGCGGCATCGTCGGGACGGGGCTCGGCCAGGGCTCTCCGGGTCTGATCCCGTTCGCATCGACCGACTTCATCTTCGCGGCGATCGGCGAGGAGCTCGGACTGCTCGGCACCACGGCGGTCCTGTTGCTGATCCTCGTGCTCGTGGGCAAGGGACTGCGCGTGGCCCTCCGCGCGCCGGACGGCTTCTCCACCCTGCTCGCGGTTGGCCTGTCGACGCTCGTCGCGCTGCAGGCCTTCGTGATCATCGGAGGGGTGACGCGGATCATCCCGCTCACCGGCGTCACGCTCCCATTCGTCAGCTACGGGGGCTCGAGCCTCGTGTCGAACTTCGTCCTGCTCGGGCTGCTCGTCCGCGTCTCGAGCGGTCCGATGGCCCCGAGGGAGCGCTCATCGCGCCTCGGGCTGCTCGAGCGGGTGGGCGGGGCCGAGCGGGTGGGCGGGGCCGAGCGGGTGGGCGGGGCCGAGCAAGCGGGCGGGGCATAGTGGACCGGCAGATCCGGAAGCTCGGGATCGCCCTGCTCGTGCTGTTCCTGATCGCGTTCGCGCAGGTGAACTACATCCAGGTGTTCGCCGCGGACCGGATCGCCGAGGACCCCGCGAACGCGCAGCGGCAGCTGATCGCCGAGTACAAGGTCGACCGCGGCAGCATCCTGGCGGCCGACGGGACGACGGTCCTCGCGTCCAGCCGCAAGAGCCCCGGCGCGCTCCGATTCCAGCGGCGCTACCCCCACGGCGAGCTGTACGCGCACGAGACCGGCTTCTACTCGTTCGTGTTCGGTCGCACCGAGCTCGAGCAGAGCTACAACGACTTCCTGACCGGCGACGCGGCCGAGCTCCTGCCGCAAACGCTTACCGATCTCGTTCTCGGCCGGCCCAAGCAGGGCGCGACGATCGTGACGACCCTCGTGCCGAAGATCCAGGAGGCCGCCGCGGCCGCGGCGCAGGCGGAGGCGGGCGACGTCGCGATCGCCGCGATCGACCCCGCGACCGGCGACGTGCTCGCCCTGGTCTCCGAACCGACCTACGACCCGAACCCGCTCGCCTCGCAGGACCCCGAGGTCGTGCGGGATTCGTGGGACGAGCTGAACGCCGATCCCGAGAAGCCCCTGCTCTCGCGCGCGAGCGACGAGCTGTTCCCGCCCGGCTCGACGTTCAAGCTGGTGACGGCCTCGGCGGCGCTCGAGAACGGGTTCGGTCCGGAGAGCCTGTGGCCCAACCCGAACGAACTCGACTTGCCGCTCACCGACGCGACGATCGAGAACTTCGGCGGCTCGACGTGTTCCGGAGGCTCCCAGATCACGCTCGCCGACGCGCTCCGTCAGTCGTGCAACGTCGTGTTCGGCGCGGTGGGGCTCGAGCTCGGCGCCGACAAGCTCGCCGCGCAGGCGCGCGCGTACGGGTTCACCGCCGAGGCCGGCGAGGACCTGGTGCCGTTCGACATCCCGTGGACCTCGGGGGTGTTCCCGGCGCCGGAGACGTTCGAGGGCCGGGATCCGGCCGTGGCGATCTCGGCGATCGGACAGCAGGACGTGGCCGCGAACCCGTTGCAGATGGCGCTGGTCGCGGGGGCGATCGCGAACGACGGCGTCGAGATGCAGCCGCGCCTGGTCACCGAGGCCCGAGACCCGAGCGGGCGCGTGATCGCGGAGTTCCAGCCGCAGGAGTTCTCCCGGCCGCTCTCGTCGGAGAACTCCGCGGCCCTCACGCAGATGATGGTCGGCGTCGTGGAGGCGGGGACGGGCACGGCAGCCCAGATCCCCGGTGTCACCGTTGCAGGCAAGACCGGCACCGCCCAGCACGGCGACGGGGAGAACCCGCACGCGTGGTTCGTCTGCTTCGCGCCCGCGGAGGCTCCTCGGATCGCCGTCGCGGTTATCGTCCTGGACGGGGGTAGCCTTGGCAGCGAAGCGACTGGCGGGCAGGTCGCCGCGCCGATCGCGAGGGCGGTCCTGGAGGCCGGACTGGGCGCCTGAACGGAGCACGATCGAGCGGGAGGTTCCGAAGATCGATCTGCCGATAACCCTCGGAGGGCGATACCGGGTCGAGCGGGAGCTCGGTCGCGGGGGCATGGCCAAGGTCTTCCTGGGCACCGACACGGTGCTCGGCCGGACCGTGGCCGTGAAGGTCCTTGCGCCGCAGTTCGCCGACGACGACGGCTTCGTGATGCGCTTCCGTCGCGAGGCGCAGGCCGCGGCGAGCATCGGGCATCCACACATCGTCTCGGTGTTCGACACCGGCTCGGACGACGGCGTGCACTTCATCGTGATGGAGTACGTGGAGGGCCGAACGCTCGCCGAGATCCTCGCGGGTGGCGGACGCATCCTCCCCGATCGCGCGATCGACATCGCGATCGACGTGTGCGGGGCGTTGGAGGGCGCGCACGCCCAGGGCGTCATCCACCGCGACATCAAGCCCGGCAACATCATGCTCAACCCGCGCGGCGAGGTGAAGGTCACCGACTTCGGCATCGCGCGAGTCACCACGACGGCCGACACGGTCGCACAGACGGCGGCGATCCTTGGCACGGCGTCCTACCTGTCGCCGGAGCAGGCGCAGGGGCAGCCCGTCGACGGGCGTTCGGACATCTACTCGCTCGGATGCGTGCTGTACGAGATGGTCACCGGCCGGCCGCCGTTCCTCGGCGACTCCCCCGTCGCGGTCGCCTCCAAGCAGGTGTTGGAACAGCCGACGCCGCCGTCGCGGCTGAACCCGGACGTCACGGCCGACCTCGACGCCGTGATCCTGCGGGCGCTCGCCAAGAACCCGGCGAACCGCTACCAGTCGGCCGAGGAGATGCGCTCCGACCTCGAACGCGCCAAGCGCGGGCTCCCCGTCCAGGCGACGCCGCTCTTGGCCGCCGGCGCGACCCAGGTGCTGGACCGCCCGCCCGCGCACCCGACCGAGGTGCTTGCTCCGACCGAACCCGATCGCCGCACGAACTGGGTGCCGATCGTCGTGACGCTCGTGCTGATCGCGCTCCTGGGGGCCCTGCTGTGGTTCCTGGCCGTCAACGTCCTGAACAACGACGACCAGCAGACGGGGGTGCTGGTCACCGTCCCCGACGTGGTCGGCGACAAGCGGACCCAGGCGATCGGCGAGCTCGAGGACGCCGGGCTCAAGGTCGGCACCGTCACCCCCGTTCAGGCCGCCGACGACACCGAGAAGCCGGGCACGGTCCTGGAGCAGGATCCGGCGGCCGGCGACGAAGTCGACCGGGGGACGAAGGTCGACCTGACGATCGTCGCCGCGCCGGATCAGGTGGCGATACCCGACCTCGAGGGTTCGTCGGTGGAGGACGCGCAGGCTGCGCTCCTGGACCTGGGCCTCGAACCCGGCGGCCCGACGGAGGAGCCGAGCGACACGGTCCCCGACGGGTCGGTGACGCGGACCGACCCCGCCTCGGGGCAGGAGGTCGAGCCGGGATCGACGGTGACGATCTTCGTCTCGACCGGAGCCGAGCAGGTCGCCGTGCCCGAGGTGCGGTGCCAGAGCTTCGGCTCGGCCCAGAACGAGCTCGACCACGCGGGGCTCGGCTCGGTCATCTCGAGCGACACCGCGGCGGTCAACCCCGCCTGCCCGCTCGGGAACAAGGTGGCGGCACAGGATCCCGCCCCCGGGACCGAGGTCGACCCCGGGACGACCGTGACCCTGTTCCAGGGCGCGGAGGGACCGACCGGTCCGACCGGCGGGACCGGCGCCACGGGCGGGACCGGCGGGTAGGCGTGGCGGCCTGGTTCGTCCAGGAGGACTTCACCCAGGAGGAGCGCGCCCGGCTCGCCCCGCACTTCACGAACCTCGACGGCCCGGTCTTCGCGCTCACCAACCTGCCCGAGGTGGTCAAGGGCGCGCTGTTCGCGCGGTACTCGCGCACGCCGAAGTCGCTCCGCCGCCTGTTCCTCGACGAGTTCGCCGAACCGCTCGAGGCCGGCGCCCTCGTGGGGCTCGCGGGCGTCAAGGCCGGGAAGGCCGAGCAGCTGTTCGACCGCGTGTTCTTCGAGTTCGGCGACGACTCCGTCGCGCAGCTCGGCGGGGTACACCTTGCGTGCGAGCAGGCATCGCAGCTGCTCGCCAAGGCGATCGAATGGGGGCGCCTGGCGGCCTACCTCGAGCAGTCGACCCGCTACATGCGTTACGACGACCGACCCGGCGGCCGCTGGCGGCTGACGACGCCGCCCGAGATCGAGGGTGGCCCCGCCGGCGAGGCCTACCGGGCGTACACGACGCGGACGTTCGAGACCTACGGGCGGATGTTCCAGCCGCTGTTCGACCTGTTCGCCGAGCGCTTTCCCAAAGACGCCGACGATTCGGACTTTCTGTACCGGTCGACGATCACGGCGAAGACCTGCGACACGCTCCGGGTGCTGCTGCCGGCGGGGACGCGTTCGAACCTCGGCGTGTTCGCGACCGGTCAGGCCTACGAGCAGATGCTGATCCGGATGCACGCCCACCCCCTCGCCGAGGTGCGCGAGTACGCCGACCTGATGCTCGTCGAGCTCCGAAAGGTGATCCCCGCATTCCTCAAGCGCGTCGACCTCCCCGACCGCGGCGTGGCCTGGTCCCGCTACCTCGCCGAGACGCGCGAGGCCGCGCTCGAGGTCACCGCGAAATTCACCGAGGGGGTCGAGCCGGGCCACCGCGAGGCCGTGACGCTCACCGACTACGACCCGCTCGGCGAGGAGAAGGTGATCGCCGCCGCCTTGTACTCCTCGTCCGACCTACCCGACGACCGGTTGCAGTCGCTCGCGCACTCGATGAGCGCCGACGAACGCGATTGGGTGCTGCGCGCCTACGTCGGCGAGCGCGGCAACCGACGGCACAAGCCCGGCCGCGCGTTCGAACGCACCGGATACCGGTTCGACGTGCTGTGCGACTACGGCGCGTTCCGAGACCTCCAGCGCCATCGTCTGCTCACGCTCGAATGGCAACGGCTGTCGCCCCGCCACGGGTTCGACACGCCGGAGGTGATCGCCGACGCGGGCATGACCGACGAGTGGAACCGCGTGATGGAGGACTCGGCCGCGACCTGGGCCACGCTCGCGGACCACGCGGGTCCGGACGTCGCGCAGTACGCGGTCTCCATGGCGTACCGGATCCGGTTCGTGCTGCAGATGAGCGCCCGTGAGGCGATGCACCTGATCGAGCTCCGGTCGTCGCCCCAGGGACACCCGACCTATCGGCGGATCGCGCAACAGATGCACGAGCTCATCGGCTCGACCGCCGGCCACCGCGCGATCGCGGCGACCATGACGTACCTGGACACGAGCGATGTCGACCTCGAACGCCTCGAGGCAGAGCGCCGCGCCGAGGCGAAGCGCAAGGCCGCGCGGGCCGGCTGAGCTCGCTATCCCGAACGGTCCGCGCCGAGGATCTCGGCGAGGTCGAAGCTCACCGGCTCCTCCAGCTGCTCGAACGTGCACGAGCGCGGCTCGCGGTCGGGGCGCCACCGGACGAACTGCGCCGTGTGCCGGAACCGATTCCCCTCCATGTGGTCGTAGCGGACCTCGACGACCCGCTCGGGTCGGAGCGGCACGAACGAGAGGTCCTTCTTGGGGTTCCAGCGGCTGCCCTCGGCGCTCCGGGGCGTCCGGGCCTCGGCCATCTCCTGCTCCCAGTCCCAGGGGTGGCCGTCGAACGTCGTGACCCACGGTTGCAGCTCCTCGAGGAGCTTCCGACGGCGATCCATCGGGAACGCCCCGATCACCCCGACGTTGGCGAGCACCCCCGCGTCGTCGTACAGCCCGAGGAGGAGCGACCCGACGGCATCCGGGCCGCTCTTGTGGAGCCGGTAGCCGGCCACGACGCATTCGGCGGTTCGCTCGTGCTTGATCTTGAACATCACACGCCGGTCCTGCTGGTAGGTCCCCTCGAGCGGCTTCGCCACCACCCCGTCGAGCCCGGCCCCCTCGAACTCGGCGAACCACCGCCGCGCGACCCCCACCTCGGTCGTGGCCGGCGTGACGTGGATCGGCGACTTGGCGTCCGCGAGCGCCGCCTCGAGCGCGGTCCGCCGTTCGGCGAACGGTCGACCCGTGAGGTCGTCGTCGCCGAGCGCGAGCAGATCGAAGGCGACGAGATGGGCCGGCGTGGCTTCGGCGAGCATCCGGACGCGGCTGTCGGCGGGATGGATCCGCTGCTGGAGCGTCTCGAACTCGAGCCGGCCCAGCTCCAGGTCGGGGACCACGATCTCACCGTCGACGACGGCACGCTCCGGCAGGTTCTCCCTGATCGCCTTCACGACCTCGGGGAAATAGCGGGTCATGGGCCGCTCGTTCCGGCTGCCGATCTCCACCTCGTCGTGGTCGCGGAACACGATCGAGCGGAACCCGTCCCACTTGGGCTCGTAGCTGAACGGGCCGGCAGGGATCTCCTTGACCGACTTCGCGAGCATCGGGGCGACGGGCGGCATGACGGGCAGACGCATCCACCTATCTTGCCCGAGCGGCGCTCCGCCCGACCCGGGGCGGCTCGCGC
>JBKPRY010000415.1:0-6390 GCA_046734755.1 Actinomycetota bacterium
CGCGCCGCTCGAGCATCGGGACGTGCTGCTGATCCCGGCGGGGATCGGAGTCGCCGTCCTCGCGTACCTCGCGGTCGAGGCGATCCTGGTGTGGACGGGCGCCCTCACCCCATTCGTCGGCGGGTCCGAGCTCGACGGGGGTCGGTTCTATGGCCTGCCGAACGTCTTCATCGGCCTCTTGATCGGCGCCTCCCTCTGGATCGCGCAGCGGCTCCGGACCCTCGCCGGCTTCGCGCTCCTGGTCGCGGTGGCGTTGTTCGCCGGTTTGCCCTACCTCGGCGCGAACCTCGGCGGCGGGGTCTCGCTGTTCGCGGCGGCCGGGTTGTGGCTCGCGATCCGCGAACGCGAGCGCCTAGGCGTCTGGAGGGGCATCGGCGTGTTCGTGGGTGTGACCGTGCTCGGCGCCGCCGTGACCCTCGTGGCGCACGCGGTCTCGCCGTTCGAGACGCACGTCACGAGGTTCGAGGAGCAGGCGGGCGGGCTCGCCGGCGTGTTCGAGAAGATCGGGGACCGGCTCCAGGTCGGGTTCGACCTCATCGCTCGGAACCCGTTCGCGCTGGTCCCGGTGCTCGGGCTGCCGATCGCGATCGCGGCGGTGCTCCGGCCGCCGACCCCGCTGCGGCCGAGCCTGCAGCGGAGCCCGGCCTGGCGGGACGCGATCCTGGTCACGCTGCTGGCCGGCGTCGTCGCCTATCTCGTGAACGACTCCGGGCCGGCGGCGGCCGGCTTGGCGTTCGGGCTGGGCCTGGGCGGCCTCCTCGGCGTGTCGCTCCTGCCCGAAGCCGGGAAGATGGAGGAGCCGTGAGCAGCCAGCCGCCGATCCCCCCGCGCCCCGACGGGCTCCATCCGGTGCCGCTGATGCCCCCGCGTCCGGACACCCTCGAGGTCACCGACGACCTGCGGCCCAAGGCGTCCTGGAGTTGGTACGAGGCGCTCGTCGTCTACATCGTGGCGTTCCTGATCGCCGGGCTCGCGACCCTGCCGCTGATCCGGCTGATGGAGCCGGACACCGATCTCACGAACATCGTCCTGACGACCGCCGCGGCCCTCGTGATCCTGGGGGTCTTGCTCCTGTGGCTCTCGACGTACCACAAGGGATGGCTCGAAGTGATGCGCCTTCCGGAACGGGGAACCTGGCGCAAGGAGATCGGTTCGGGCGTCTTGTTCGCAATGGGGTTGTACCCGGTGATGGTGATCGTCGTCGGCGGCGTGCTGACCTACCTCCTGCAGACGATCAGTGGCGAGCAGGTGAAGGCTCCCGAGCAGGTGGGTGAACACCTCCCCGCGATCGGGACCGCCCTCACGATCGTCTACGCGATCGTGATCGCGCCGCTCGGCGAGGAGCTGTTCTTCCGGGGCGTGCTGTTCCGGTCCCTGCGCGATCGGCACGGGTTCTGGGTGGGAGCGCTCGGCTCGGGGATCGGCTTCGGGCTGATCCACTTCATCCCCGGTTCGGCGGTCGACGCGGCCCTGCTCATGATCGTGATGTTCTTCACCGGCATGGCGCTGTGCTTCCTGTACGAGCGCCGCGGGACGATCGTGGCTCCGATCGCCGCCCACGTCACCTTCAACGTGATCGGTATCGTGCTGATCTTCGGGTTGCGCTGAGGGGACCGATGGCGCTGTTCCCGAGCGACGAGTGGCTGACGAGGTACCGGGACCTGATCAACGGTTCCCGGGAGTATCGCGAGGCGGCCGAGGACTGGGAGGGGGACGTCGCGTTCTTCCTGGAGGCGGAGCCGGACCGCGGCGTGCCGCATGACCTCGTGGCCTGGCTCGACCTGTGGCACGGCGAGTGCCGCGGCGCGCGGATGATCACCGCCGAGGAGGGCGAGGCGTCGGCTTACGGGATCCGGGCGCCGTACTCGCGCTGGCGCGAGGTGGTGCTCGGCGATCTCGAACCGGTCAAGGCGATGGTGCAGGGCAAGCTCAAGCTGCGGGGCGACCTCGCCAACATCGTCCGGCACGTTCGCGCCGCGAAGGAGCTCGTCCATCTCACGACCCTGGTCCCGACCGAGTTCCTCGGCAACGCCTGATCCATGCGGGCCGTCGTCTATCGCGGCGTCGAGCGCGTCGAGGTCGCCGACGTCCCCGATCCGGTCATCGAGGACCCGGGCGACGCGATCGTGCGCGTCGGCCTCACGGCGATCTGCGGGTCCGACCTGCACCTGTACCACGGCAAGGCGCCGCTCGAGCCCGGCGACACGATCGGCCACGAGGCGATCGGCGTGATCGAGCAGGTCGGTCCCGAGGTCACGCGGTTCGGACCCGGGCAGCGGGTGGTCGTCTCGTTCGGCATCGCGTGCGGCGCTTGCTGGTTCTGCCGGAAGGGGCAGACGCAGCTGTGCGAGGACTTCGGCTTCCTCGGCTACGGGATGTTCGGCGGGAGCCTGGGCGGGGCGCAGGCCGAGCTGCTCCGCGTCCCGGTGGCCGACGTCAACCTGCTGGCCGTGCCCGAAGGTCTCGAGGACGACCGCGCGCTGTTCGTCGGCGACGCCCTGACGACCGGCGTGTACGCGGCCGGGTTGGCCGGCATCGCCGACGGCGACACGGTCGCGGTCGTGGGGGCCGGGCCGGTCGGCTTCTTCTGCGCGCAGGCGGCCCTTCCCAGCGCCTCATCGGTGCTCGCCCTCGACCTCGACCCCGCCCGGCTCGCGCTCGCCGGCCGCACGGGGGCGATCCCCATCGACGTCGCGACGCGCAACGCGCAGACCGCGGTGTTCGAGCACACGGACGGGCGCGGCGCGGACGTCGTGATCGAGGCCGTCGGGACGCCCGCGGCCTTGGAGCGCTCGCTCGACATCGTGCGGCGAGGCGGCACCGTCGTGGTCATGGGGGTCTACACGAGTGAGCTCGTCCAGGCGCAGATCGGCGTCTGGTGGATCCGAGCGCTCCAGCTGCGGTTCGCCGGCACCACGCCGGTCCACGCCTGGTGGGAGCGCTCGATGGCCGAGGTGCGGGCCGGCCGGCTCGACCCCCGGCCGATCGTCTCGCACCGGCTGCCGCTCGAGGAAGCCCCGAAGGGCTACGAGCTGTTCGACACGAAGCAGGCGACGAAGGTGCTCCTGGAGCCGTGACCGCCCCGGTCTCGGTCGCGCCGTGACGGTGCGGTTCGCCGACGCGGAGCCGAACGGGCTCGCCGATCTCGTTGGGCGGCTGATCCAGACCAACCTCGAGACCGAACCCGATCGCCGCCGGCTCCTGCGAGACACGATCGTGCTCCTGACGGCCAGCGACGCAGCGATCGAGGCGATGGTCACGCTGTCGACCGCCGGGGTCGACGTCGCCAACGGGCGGGCCAAGGGGCTGGCCAAGGGGCTGGCCAAGGGGGTGGGAGGTCGCCGGGCGCACCTCGTCATCGCGGCCGACGCGTACGACCTGATCGAGTTGGCGGGCGCCCCGTTACGGTTCGGGTTCCCGGACGTCATGCGGCCGCAGGGACGCTCGGTGATCCGTCGGATCGCGACCCGGCGCGTGCGAGTATCGGGCATGCTCCGGCACCCGATCCGACTCTCGCGGTTCACCCGGCTGCTGTCGGTGGTGCCGTGAGCGCCGCCATCGACCCGATCCCGCTGCCGGCGCCACCGCCTCGTCAGCGTCGCTGGATCCCGGTGGTCGCGCTGGCGGGGGTGCTGGTCGCGGTGACGACCGGGGGCTACCTGACCTCCGACGCGCTCGGCGAGATCCGAGGCGGGGCCGTCGCGGTCGGCACGTCGGTCCGGGTCACCCCGTTCCCCGGCTGGGAGCTCGCCGGCCGCTCGACCGATCCCGAGCGGATCCGCCTGACGAGCGGCAGCACCAGCCTCGACGTCGCCGCCCTCCCGTTCGACGGGACCGACGTCGATCTGTTGGGCCGGTACGTCGACGACGTCCTGAAGCCCGACGCCGAGCAGTTCCGGGTCTCCGAGGAGGTCGAACGCGTCCGGCTGGCCTCAGGGCTCACCGGATCCCGGATCGCGTACGTGGGTCTGTTCGGCGACGTGCAGGCGCCGATCGAGGGTCAGGTGACCGCCGTGGTGTCGCCTTCCGGGGAGGGCGTGATCTTCGACGGGTGGGCTCCCGCCGGGCAGCTCCAGTTCGAGATCGAAGAGATCGACGCGATGATCGAGCGTGCGGAGATCGCCTGATGCGCGAGGAGCGAGGCGGACGCCTCACGATCGAGCCGCCGATCGTGCGGATGCCTCGCAACTGGGGTCGCCAGACGTCGTTGTTCCAGTGGAGGCAGCCCGCCTTCTGGTTGTACGCGGTGATCGTAGTCGTCACCGCCGTGTACACGGTCTCCCAGCAACAGCTGTTCCAGAAGCTGTCACCCTCGGGGTGGGCGCTTTCCTGGGGCCTCCTCCTCCTCTACGGACTCCCGTTGTTCCTCGCGATCTACCTGCTCGACCTGTACGAGCGCGAGCCGATGTCGCTCGTGCTCGGCGCCCTCGTGTGGGGCGGCGTGGCGGCCACGGTGCTCTCGGGCATCGCGAACGAGGGGTGGGGGCTGGTCGTCGCGCGCCTCGGTGGGCCGGTGTTCGCGGCCGAGTGGACGGCCGCCCTGACGGCGCCGTTCGTCGAGGAGACGATGAAGGCGGCCGGCGTCGTGCTGATCTACCTCATCGCCCGGGACGAGATGGACGACATGATGGACGGCTTCGTGTACGGCGCGATGATCGGCCTCGGCTTCACCCTCGTCGAAGACGTCTTCTACTTCATCGCGATCTTCGGCGGCTCGCCGGGAGGGGTCCTCGCGGGCTTCTACGTGCGCGTGGTCTCGAGCGGCTTCTACGGGCATGTGCTGTACACGGGGCTGTCCGGCATGGGGATCGCCTACTTCGTCTCGAGGCGCGGCGAGGTTGCGTTCGGGAGGCGCGTGGCGGTCGCGGTCGGGCTCTTCGGCTCGGCGGTGGCGGCGCACTTCCTGTGGAACTCGCCGTTCCTGAACCTCTTCCCTTCGAGCGTGGACGGCGTCGGCGACTGGCTCCGGGTCCCGTTCGCGGCGGCCGTGAAGGGCGCGCCGCTGCTGCTGTTCGTGGTCGTGATGGTCCGGCTGGCCCGCCGGCGCGAGCGCATGTGGCTCGAGACGGCGCTGCGGTCGGAGGTCGACACGCCCTGGCTCTCCGAGGTCGAGCTCCGCGTACTCCTCGACCCGAGCACGCGGCGCCGGTCTCGTCGCGAGATGGCCGCCCGCGCCGGCGTCGCAGCCGAGCGCCTCCTGAAGCGCCTCCAGAAGGAGCAGATCAACCTGGCGATGGTGCGGACGCGTGCCGCCTCCGGCGACGATCCGGAGCTGGCGCGGCAACGGGCCCTGTGTGCGTCGCTCCGCGATGCGTTGCTGGCGATGCCGGGAGCCGCGCCAGCCGGGACGCGCCGCGAGGGTTGATCCCGACCCTCGCGCCGCCGTCACACGGGGGAGCCCGGGTACCCTTCGGCCGTGAGCCTGACCGACGACGTCCTCGCGGGCGACCCTCGAGCTGTCGCCCGGGCGATCTCGATGGTCGAAGACGGCGTCGCCGGTCTCGAGGCGCTTTCGGCGGAGCTGTTCCCTCGGACCGGACGAGCCTTCACGGTCGGGCTCACGGGCTCGCCGGGAGTCGGGAAGTCCACGATCGTGGGGGAACTGGTCGGCGTGGCGCGGGCGCAGGAGCGCTCGGTCGCGGTGCTGGCGATCGATCCGACGTCGCCCCTGTCCGGCGGCGCACTGCTCGGCGATCGACTGCGGATGCAGGAGCACGCGACGGATCCGGGTGTGTTCATCCGCTCGATGGCCACGCGCGGGCACCTCGGCGGGATGGCGCTCGCCGCGCCCGAGGCGATCCGTGTCCTGGACGCGGCGGGCAACGACCTGGTGATCGTCGAGACCGTGGGGGTCGGGCAGGCCGAGGTCGACGTCGCCGCGGCGACCGACACCACCGTGGTCGTGGTCTCGCCCGGGTGGGGCGACGCCGTCCAGGTCGCGAAGGCCGGGATCCTGGAGATCGCGGACGTCTTCGTCGTGAACAAGGCCGATCGCGAGGGATCGGAGGTCGCGGTTCGCGACCTCCAGCAGATGCTGCGGATGGGTCCCGAGCTCCCATGGATGCCCCCGGTGGTGGCGATCACCGCGACCGAGGGCGCAGGGATCGACGATCTGTGGGCCGCGCTCGCGCTGCACCGGGCCCATCTCGCGTCCTCCGGCGAGCTCGAACGGGGACGGCGTGACCGGTTGCTGCGTGAGGTCGAGAGCCTCTCGCTGGAGAAGCTCCGAGGCCGTGCGCGAGAGCTCCTCACGAACGACGGCTCGCTCGCCGACGACCTCATCGAGCGGCGAACGGACCCCTATCGGACCGCGGCTATCCTGGAGGGACGGATCACCCAAGGTCCGTGACCGGACCGGGTAGCCCGGTCGCGCCGGCGCCACGGACCGAC
>JBKPRY010000416.1:0-1202 GCA_046734755.1 Actinomycetota bacterium
GCGAGCACGACGACGTTGACCGTCACCATCCAACTCCCCCCTTCGCGTCGGACCGTAGCACCGCCCGACGACACGCCACGTAGACTCGCGACGTGGAGCCGGTCGTGTTCGAGGTCGCGCGAGGGATCACCGCGATCGACACCTTCTACGGTGGCCGCGAACGCGCCACGGCCGCCTACCTCCTCGACGCCGACGAGCCCGCCATCGTCGAAACCGGACCGAGCACCTCCTTCGAACCCGTGATCAAAGGGTTGGAACGGCTCGGGATCGGAGCCGCCGACCTCGCGCACATCGCCGTCACGCACATCCACCTGGACCACGCGGGTGGGGTGTGGCGGGTCGCCGAGCGCTTCCCGAACGCCACCGTGTGGGTCCACGAGCGCGGCGCCCGACACCTCGCCGATCCCACCCGCCTCCTCGAGAGCGTGACGTCGATCTACGGACCCGAGACCACCGCGACACTGTTCGGGCCTATCGAACCCGTTGCGGCCCAACGTATCCGAGCGCTGCGCGACGGCGATCGGATCGAGCTCGGCGGCCGGCGCCTCGAGACGCTCGCCACGCCGGGCCACGCCAAACACCACGTGGCGCTCGCGGACTCCTCGACCGGGGCCGTCTTCACCGGCGACGCGCTCGGCATCCACCCGCCCGATGCGCGTTCGCTCCGCCCCGCCACGCCGCCCCCCGACTACGACCTCGATCTCGCGCTCGGCTCGATCGAGCGCATCCGCGAGCGGGCACGCGGGGCGATCGTCTTGTTCTCGCACTTCGGCCCGGTCCACGAGGTCGAGCGCATCTGCGACCTGGCGACCGAGCGCTTCCGAACGTGGACCCAGGCCGTGGGCGAGGCGCTCGAACGCGGACTCGATCCGGAGCGTGACGACGCGCTCGACGAGGTCATGCGCGTCTTGCGTGACGTCGCTCGGACCGACGCGCCGACGGGCGCCGAGGCCGAGCTGGACCTGCAGGCGATGGAGACGATGTCCAGCATCCGCCTGAATTCGATGGGGATCCTCGGTTACTGGCGGCGGACACGGGAGGCCGAGGGCGCGGGTCAGGCGAGCTGAGCCGCGCGCTCCGCGGCGTCGAACGCGCTCGGGTCGTGCCGGAGGATCTTGCGGAACTCGCGGAGCGCGTCGGCACGCCGGCCGGCCTGCTCGAGGATGTTCCCGGTCACGTACCAGACGCGGATCACCTCGGGC
>JBKPRY010000417.1:0-6139 GCA_046734755.1 Actinomycetota bacterium
TGCCTCGAGGAATTCGAGGTCCTCCAGCGGGTCCTGGTGAGCCCGTCCAGGAGGTAGGTCCGCGGTGGCCCTGCGCACCCGAGCGCGCAGCACCCGCCTGCTGGTCGTGGCCCTCGTCTCGATCTCGCTCGTGACGATCACCGTGGACTACCGAGAAGGCAATGACGGTCCCCTGGCGTCGCTCGGCGACGCCGCGCTCGCCGTGATCAGCCCGCTCCAGGAGGTCGTGTCCAAGGTCACGCACCCGATCGGGAGCTTCTTCTCGACGCTCGTCCGGCTGCCCTCGATCCGTGACGAGCGCGACGTCCTGCGCGAACGCGTCGATGCCCTCGAGACCCAGCTCGCCGAGGGCAGGGCCGATCAGGCCAGGCTCGCCGAGCTGGAAGCGCTGTTCGGCCTGCAGGAGAGTCTCGGGAACCGGATCGAGACGACGGCGGCCCAGGTGATCGCCAACGGGGTCTCGAACTTCGAGTGGACGATCACGATCGACAAGGGCTCGAGCGTCGGGATCTCCGTCGGCATGCCGGTCGTCTCCAGCGCCGGGCTCGTCGGGCATGTGGTGCGCGTCAGCACGAGCTCCTCGGTCGTGCAGCTGATCATCGACCCGGACTCGTCGGTCGCCGGGCGGCTCGACGTGTCGCGCCAGACCGGGTTGCTCTCGGGCTCCGGGCCCTCCGACCTCCAGATGAGCCTGGTGGACCCGACGGTCGATGCCGCCCCCGACGAGCACGTCGTCACCGCCGGTTATCGGATCGCCGGCGTCGCCGAGAGCCTGTACCCGCCGAACATCCTCATCGGGACGGTCTCGCGGGTGTTGGACGAGGACTCGGCGACCGAGAAGCTCCTCACGGTCCGTCCCGCCGTCGACTTCTCCTCGCTGTCCCTCGTGCTCGTGGTGCTTTCCCGTGACGCGCGAGGGTAGGGTCATCGTCCGTGCGGCGCGTGCTCCTGCTCTCGGCGGTCATCCTGACCGCGCTCATCCTCCAGACCACGGTCTTCTCCGAGGTCAACCTGCTCGGCGCCAAGCCCGAGCTGATGTTCCTGCTCACGATCTGCTTCGCGGTCCTGGAGGGGCCCTCGTCGGGCGCGATCACCGGGTTCGCCGGCGGCATGGCGCAGGACTTCCTGTTGGACGCGCCGAAGGGCATCACGGCGCTCACGCTGACGCTGTTGGGCTACGCGATCGGCATGGCGCGGCAGTACATCGTGAGCCCCTCCCCGGTGCTCCCGGTCTTGCTGGTCGCCGGCGGCACGTTCGCCGGCATCGTGTTCTACGGGGTCGTGTCCTTCCTGCTCGGCCAGCTGAGCGTCGGCTGGCTCTACCTGTTCCGCGTGGCGCTGCTCTCCGCGGTCTACAACGCGATCCTGACTCCGCTGGTGTTCCCGCTGCTGCGCCGGGCCGCCGAGGGGTCGCGTTCTCGTCGCGTCGCCCGATGGTGAGGGGGCGGTGAGCGCATGACCGAGCCCCGGATGGGTCTGCGGGTGAAGGTCCTGGCCGCGCTGGTCCTCGCCATGTTCGCGACGCTCACGACTCGGCTGTGGTTCTTACAGGTGCTCGCCGCCGAGCAGTACAAGGCCGAGGCCAAGGACAACGCCGTGCGTCTGATCGAGGTGCCGGCCCCCCGCGGCGTGATCAAGGACGTGAACGGCACGCTCCTGGTCCAGAACCGCGGGAGCGTGGTCATCACGGTCAACCGGCAGGAGCTGGGGGACCAGACCGAGCGAGTCCTCTTCGACCTGTCCGAGCTCCTGGACATCCCCGCGGACGAGCTCGGAGCGCGGCTGGACGACCCCCGCTACTACGTCTTCAGCCCGATCCCGGTCGCAACCGACGTGCCCAAGCGCGTCGCGTACTACATCGAGGAGCACCGGGAACTCTTCCCCGGCGTCGACGTGCTCTCCGAGCCGGTGCGCAGATACCCCCTGGGCTCCGCGGGCGCTCACGTCCTCGGGTATCTCGGCCAGATCTCCGAGGAAAAGCTCAAGGACCCGGGGTTCGCCGACTACTCGCCGGGGGACGTGATCGGCGTCTCGGGCATCGAAGGCATCTACGAACGTTACCTCGCCGGCACGCGTGGCCTGGTCAAGTACCGGGTCAACTCGACCGGGGAGAACCTCGGCCTGATCGGCCGCCAGCGGCCGGTTGCCGGCGACGACGTCTGGCTCACGCTGGATGCCGGCACGCAAGAGCTCGCGGAGCAGTCGCTGAGGGCCGGGATCGAGTACGCCCGCACGATCGTGGAGTCCGACAGCGGCTACCTGAGGGCGAACGGCGGGGCAGCGATCGTGCTCGACCCACGGACCGGCGCGATCGAGGCGATGGCGTCCTACCCGACGTTCGACCCCGCGCTGTTCACGCGCGGCTTCTCGAAGAGGGAGTTCGATCGCCGGTTCGGCGCGGGACACAGCTTCCCGCTGGTGAATCGCGCGATCCAGGGGCAGTACCCGCCGGGCTCGACCTACAAGCCTTTCGTGGCGGCCTCCGCTCTGCAACGCGGCATCGTGACGACGGGTCAGTCCTACCCCTGCCCGCCGAGCTGGACCGTGCCGTTCGACGAGAGCGACCCGGAGGCGATGCAGTACGTGTTCAACAACTGGACCACCGCGGACCTCGGATACATGAGCCTCTCGACCGCGCTCGCGAGGTCCTGCGACACGGTCTTCTATCCCATGGGGTATCGCTACTGGGACACGTTCTACGTGAACGACGACGAGGCCGCCAACGGCGTCGAATCGCACGAACCGTTGCAGCACGACCTCCGGAGCTTCGGGTTCGGCGCCCAGACGCGGGTCGATCTCCCCTACGAACAGGACGGCCGCGTCCCCGACGCAGAGTGGAAGCAGTCGATCCACGATCAATACCCCAAGTCGTTCCCGGAGGGTCAGTGGTTCCCCGGCGACTTCATCCTCATGACGATCGGCCAGGGGGACACCCTCGTCACGCCGCTGCAGCTCGCGACCGCATACGGTGCGCTCGAGAACGATGGCAAGGAATGCGTACCGCACGTCCTGGATCGCGTCGTCGCGCCGGACGACACGATCGTGCGCCGATACCATCAGAACTGCCGCAAGGACGTTCGGATCGACGACCGGTACCTGCGCTACGTGCGGGACTCGCTCACCGGCACGATGACGGGGAGCGGAACGGCCGCCAGCGCCTTCGCCGGTTTCCCGTTCGGAGACGTCTGGGTGGCGGGTAAGACCGGGACGGCGGAGGTCCCGCCGAAACAGGACTACTCGTGGTTCGCGGCGATGACGGCGGCGGGTGGGCAGGAGCACGTCGTAGTGGTGCTGGTCGAGCAAGGCGGTCACGGCGCCACCACGGCCGCGCCGATCGCTCGGCATATCATCGAGGGCCTGTACGGCCTCGACTTCTCCCAGTTCACCGAGGTCGCGGGGACCGACTGATGGAGCTCGCGACCGGGCGCGTGGTGGCGGGGGAGCGGCATGCCTTCCGACACATCGACCCGATCCTGTTGGCGGCGGCGATCGGGCTCGCCGTGATCGGTCTGTTCGCGATCTACTCGGCCACCCACCAGTCGCTCGCGGCGGTGCACCTGGACCCGGGCCGGTTCGTGAAACGTCAGCTCACGTTCCTCGCTCTGGGGGCGGTCATGCTGATGCTGGCGCTGAGCTTCGACTATCGGCTCCTGAAGGTCTACGCCGGGATGATCTACGTGTCCTCCCTCGTGCTGCTCGTGCTCGTCCGGACGCCGCTGGGGACGAGCGTCAAGGGCGCGCAGCGGTGGTTCGAGCTCTTCGGCTTCCAGCTCGCACCCTCCGAGGTTGCCAAGCTCGCTCTGATCGCGATGCTCGCGGGCTTCCTGTCCGAACTGCGCGGCGACCTCACCCTGGAGGACGTGTTCCGAACGGCAGGGTTGGCGGCGATCCCCGCGTTCCTTGTGTTCCTGCAGCCGGACCTCGGGTCCTCGATCGTCTTCGTGGCGATCCTGGTCGGGATGCTCGTGGTCGCCGGGGCTCGAACGCGCTATCTCGCGGTGCTGGCATTGACGGCGGTCGTGCTGATCGTCGCGGGCTTCCAGGTGGGGCTCGTCCGCGAGTACCAGATCGAGCGTCTCAAGGCGTTCCTCGACCCCCAGAGCGTGAGCTCGGACGCCCTCCACAACCGCGAGCAGGCCGAGATCGCGATCGGGTCCGGCGGGCTGACCGGCGTCGGCTTCGGGAAGGGGTCCCAGACGAACCTCGACTTCGTCCCCGAGCAGCACACCGACTTCGTGTTCACGGTCATCGGCGAGGAGTTCGGCTTCGCGGGCGCACTCGTCCTGCTCGGCCTGTACGGGATCCTGCTCTGGCGCGCGTTCCGCGTCGCGTTGCTCTCGCGGGACCCCTTCGGCACGTACCTCGCGGCCGGGATCGCCTCGATGTTCGCGCTGCAGATGTTCGTCAACGTCGGGATGAACGTCGGGATCATGCCGATCACGGGGATCCCGCTGCCGTTCGTTTCCTACGGCGGGAGCTCGCTGCTCCTGAACCTCGCCTCGGTCGGCCTCCTGCTGAACGTGCACATGCGCCGGTTCGCCTGAGCCGGGTCAGCTCGTCAGGGCGATCGTCCACAGGAACGTGCTTCCTGCGGCGCTCGACGACTCGATCACGACGTCGCCGCCCATGGCGCGGGCGGCGGTGCGTGCAAGCGACAGCCCCATGCCGACCCCCTGGTGGACCCGAACGTTCAGTTCCTCGAGCTGCTCGAGGGGCCCGAAGACCCGTTCGTGCTCGCGGGGGTCGATCCCCGGTCCCTCGTCCACCACCCGGACCTCGATCGCGGTCGTGGCGGTCGCGATCGTGATCTCCACCCCGGTCGTGGCGCTCGAGAAGCGGAGGGCGTTGTCGACGAGCTCCTCCAGGATCCGACCGGCGACGCCGCGGTTCAGGTGCGCGGGCGGCCGTTCCTCCGCCATGGTGACGGTGACGCGTTCGTCGCGCGCGGCCACGTCGCGGGCGACCTCGCCCACGTCCACCCGTTCGGTCAGCCCCGCGTCGATCGCGAGCTCGAACCGTTCGACGAGCTGCGCGAGGTCGCGAGCCCTCGTGACGAGCCGCGCGAGGAGCTCCTCCTCCTGTTCGGGCGAGGCCCCCACCTCGGAGAGCGTCTGCGCGACCCCCAGGATCACGGTCACGGGGGTCCGGAGCTCGTGCGAGAGCCGGGCGACCAGCTGTTGCCGCCGGGCCGAGCGCTCCACGAGTGCGGCCTGCGCGGCCTCGAGATCCTGGATCCGGCGCCGCTCCCGCTCCAGCGCCTCGGTCAGCTCCTCGATCACGCGCGGGGTCACCTGGGAGGACAGGAGCGCCCCTCCCTCGGCGGCCCGGCTGACGGCCGTCAGGATCTCGTCGCCGTCGGAGTCCTTCAGCACGTAGCCCGAGGCCCCGGCGACAAGCATGCCGCGGACGATCTCCTGGTCCTCGTGGCCCGAGAGAGCGACGACCCCGAGGTCGGGGAAGTCCGCCTTGAGCAGGCGCGTGGCCTCGATGCCGTCCATCGTGGGCATCCGGACGTCCATCAGGACCACGTCGGGCGAGAGCGAACGCACGAGCCCGAGGGCCTCCGCGCCCGAGCCCGCCTCGCCCACTACCTGGAGGTTGCCGGCCTCGAGGAGGGACAGGAGGGATTCGCGGAAGCCGGCGTTGTCGTCCACGACGAGAACCCGGATCGGCCGGCTGTGCCCGACCGGGCGGGGAAGGACCGCCGGTTCCATGTCCGGCAAGTCTCCGGCGGGGTTCGGTCCGGCGCCATCCGACGAGCGTGGGTTTCGTGAGGCTCCGGAACCGACACCATGGGTAGGTTGAACTACCTAGTCCGGCGTGCGGCGGTCAGCACGTCCGAGGCTTTCGGCCTCGGATGCCGAACGGCACCCTCGGCGTCCGGTATCCTTGGAGACAGATTTGCCCGCCGGATCGCGGCCATGGGGCCGCGAGGAACCGGCGAGGTAAGGAGAGGCGAGGCGCCGGTCACGCCGGCCCCGGGACCGAACCCGGAGGGCCGCGGCCGGAAGAGCCCGCCGAGAACGGGGCTTTCCGCGTGCGCAACGAGGCGCCGCACGGTCAGGGGGACGACGTCCCCGTGAGCGCGCGTACAACCGACGAGGCGAGGCCGCCCGGTCTGCCCGTCCCCACCCGACGC
>JBKPRY010000418.1:0-2965 GCA_046734755.1 Actinomycetota bacterium
GTTCATCACCTCGGTCCTGATGCGCGCCGACCCCGACGAGGTCAAGCTCGTGCTCGTCGACCCCAAGCGCGTCGAGCTCGTGCACTTCGCCGACCTGCCGCACCTGCTCGTCCCGGTGATCGTGCACCCCAAGCGCGCCGCGGAGGCGCTCGGATGGGTCGTTCGTGAGATGGAACACCGGTACGAGCTCCTGGCGACGGTCGGCGTTCGCGACATCGACGGCTATCGCGCTGGCTTGACCGAGGGGACGCTGCGCATTCCGCCGGGGAGGGAGGAGGCGTTCGCGGATCTGCCGTACATCCTCGTTGTAATCGACGAGCTCGCCGACCTCATGATGGTCGCGCCGCGCGACGTCGAGGACGCCATCTGCCGGATCGCCCAGATGGCCCGCGCCGTCGGCATCCACCTAGTCGTCGCGACGCAGCGCCCGAGCGTCGACGTCGTGACCGGCCTGATCAAGGCGAACATCCCGAGCCGCATCGCCCTCATGACCTCGAGCCAGGCCGACTCGCGCGTGATCTTGGACATGAACGGCGCCGAGAAGCTGGTCGGGCACGGCGACCTGCTGTTCGCGCCGTCCTCGGCCTCCAAGCCGGCGCGCCTGCAGGCGGCATGGGTGACGGAGAAGGAGATCCAGGCGGTGGGGGACTGGGTCCGGGAACAGCGCTCGGCCGAGTACGCGATGAGCGTTGAGGGCCTGGGGAAGCCGCCCGGCGAGGGCGAGGAGCACGGCGGGCTCGGGGGCGACGACGACCTGCTCGAGCAGGCGGCCGAGCTCGTGATCCGCTCGCAGCTCGGATCCACGAGCATGCTGCAGCGCAAGCTGAAGGTCGGGTTCGCGCGCGCGGGGAGGCTGATGGACCTGATGGAGGACCGCGGAATCGTCGGTCCGTCGCTCGGGTCCAAGGCGCGCGACGTGCTCGTGACGCCGGAAGAGTGGGAGGAGTCCCGCGCCGCGCCGACGGGCTAGGTCACGTTGTCCGGGTGGGTTCGCCGGTCGTCCACCTGATGTGCCCGTCTCCGCGGTCGTCCGATAGGATGCCCGCGATCCGGCCGGGAGGTTCCTTGCAGCGAACGACCGTCAGCGTGGGCGCCGCGCTCCGAAAGGTGCGCGAGGCGCGCGGCGTGACGCTGGAGGAAGCGGCGCGAGACACGCGCGTTCGGCTCGAGTTCCTCGAGGCGATCGAGGCGGAGGACTTCCATCTGCTCCTGGGTGATGTTCACCTGCGCGGGTGCCTGCGGACGTACGCCACGTACCTCAGGCTGTCCCCGGACAAGGTCGTCGCGATGTACGACGCCGAACTGGGCCTTGCGGACGAAGTGGTCGTCGTGCCTCCGCCGGGACGATCCGAGCCCGTGCTGGGTGCGCGACGCCGTCGCGACGACCATCGCCTGTGGATCCTCGTCGCCGCGACCCTGCTGGTGCTCGCGGGGGCCTTCGGCGTGCTCTCGGCCAGGCGGCCCGCGCCCCCGCCCGCCAACCTGTCGGGGGCGACCGACGGCATGGTCGGGGGCGCCGAGCTCGACCGCCCGATCAGCGTCGCCGTCGAGGCGAAGCGCGCGGTGGAGGTCACGATCGTGGCCGATGGCGGCGACCCGGAGCCCTTCCAGCTGCGCGCGGGTGAGGGGCGCTCGTTCGACGCGGACACCTCGATCACGATCCGCCTGTCCGAGGGCAACACGGCGCACGTCATCGTGAGCGGCGTGGACTACGGGTTCCCCGGCAAGAACGGCGAGCCGTGGGAGGACACCTACAGCTACGACGAGCCCTCGACGCCGGGAGGCTGATCCCGCCCGTGAGGGCCGAGATCGTCGCGGTGGGGACCGAGTTGCTCATCGGGCAGATCGACAACACGAACGCGCGGTGGATGTCGGAGCGTCTCGCCGGGCTGGGCATCGACGTGCTGCGCCATCAAGTGGTCGGCGACAACGAGCCGCGGATCGTCGAGGCGATCGGGCTCGCGGCCACGCGGGCCGACGTGGTGATCGTGACCGGCGGACTCGGGCCGACGCAGGACGACGTGACCCGTCCGGCGCTCGCGCTGGCGGCGGGTGCTCGGCTGGTGCGTCATGCCGACATCGAAGACGCGCTCCGCGACCGGTTCCGCGTCCGCGGGCGCGACATGCCCGCCTCGAACCTGGCGCAGGCCGAGGTCCCCGAGGGCGGCCGCTTCATCCCCCCCGAGCGGGGGACCGCGCCGGGGCTCGTCGTCTCGATCGGCGACGCGACCGTCTACGCGATCCCCGGCGTCCCCTCGGAGATGCGAGAGATGATGGAGGGCACGATCCTGCCCGAGCTCTCGATGCTCGCCGGGCCGGCGTCGCTCGTCTCGCGGACGCTCCGCGTCTACGGGCTTGCGGAATCGCGGATCTCCGAGCTCCTGGACGAGCTGTTCCACGCGTCCTCGAACCCGACGGTCGCCTACCTCGCCGGCGGGGGAGAGGTGCACGTCCGCCTGACCGCCAAGGGCTCGCCCGCGGAGACGAGCGCCCTGCTCGACCCGCTCGAGCAGCGGGTGCGCGAGCGTCTGGGCGACTACGTCTACGGGTCGGGGGACGAGGCCCTCGAGGTCGTGACCGGGCGGCTCCTCGCCGAGCGCGGTCTGACGATCGCGTGCGCCGAGTCGCTCACGGGCGGCGGGCTCGGCGAGCGGATCACCGCGGTGCCCGGCGCCTCCGCGTACTTCGTCGGCTCGGCAGTGACGTATTCGATCGAGGCCAAGCGCTCGCTCCTCGGTGTGTCCCGGGCGACGCTCGACGGCCCGGGGCCCGTGAGCCGGGAGTGCGCGTCCGAGATGGCCTCGGGGGCTCGTCAGGTGTTCGGAGCCGACCTCGCGGTCGCGCTCACCGGTGCGGCCGGACCCGAGCGCCACGGCGGCGCTGAGCCCGGCCAGGTCTGGATCGGCTTCGACGCAGAAGGGACCGCGCACCAGCAGGGGTTCCGGTGGCCGAACGACCGTGAGCT
>JBKPRY010000419.1:0-7958 GCA_046734755.1 Actinomycetota bacterium
CAGGTGCCGGAACCGGCGGAACAGGCGTCGCCCTTCGCGCAGCTTGCTCCAGCCGGTCGCGTACATGTTCGGCGGCTCCTCCAGGAAGAACGGCTGGAGCGAGCGGGCGAGCTCGTGCAGCCGTTCGGTCACGCGGCCGAACGCGTCCGCGTCGTGGGCCGAGATCCGCCGGATCTCCTCCTCGGTGCGTTCGTGCGTCGACCACCACGGCAGCACCCGGGCGTCCTCGAACACGACCTGGAGCCCCGGCTCGCAGGGGACCATCCGCAGCCCGCGTTCGGCTAGGCCGAGGTCGGCGACGATCTCGGGGCGCAGCATGCTCGCGATGTAGGAGGTCGTCGAGGCGCGAACGCCCGGCGCGATCTCCTCGGTTACGCAGGCGCCGCCGACGATCTCGCGACGCTCGAGCACGATGGTCCGCAGGCCGGCGCGCGCGAGGTAGAACGCGGCGGTCAGCCCGTTGTGGCCCCCACCCACGATCGCGACGTCGTAGCGGCCGGTCATCGCTCCTCGGTTACGCTCGATGTTCGGCGGGCCGATCCCTCTTTCGGACCCTCGAAGTCTCGCACGGTCGCCACGGCGCGGCGGACCATTCCGGGTGACCGGGGTCCACGCGGGGATCAGGTCGTCGTCGAGGGCACGACGTCGCCGCGCCGCGCGGCCGCTAGGTGGCACGCCGCGAAGTGTTCAGGCGCGAGCTCGGTGAGGCCGAGGTCCTCCCCCCGGCACCGGGCCTCGACGCCGGCGCTCGCGGCCGCCCCCGACACGACCTCGGGACACCGAGGGTGGAAGCGGCACCCCTCGGGGATCTGCGTGGGGTCGGGGGCCTCGCCCGACAGGACCGGCCGAGACAGACCCCCCGCCTCAGGGACCACCTCGAGCAGGGCCTTCGTGTACGGGTGGAGCGGCTTGGTGAGAACCTCTTCCGTTGGACCGATCTCCACGATCCGGCCCAGGTACATGACCGCGACACGGTCGGCGATCGTCCATGCCAGGCCCAGGTCGTGGGTGACGACCAGCATCGCGATGCCGAAGTCGTCGCGCAGACCAAGCAACAGCTTCAGGATCTCGCCGCGGACCGAGGCATCGAGGCTGGACACGGGCTCGTCCGCGACGATGATCTCGGGCTCGAGCACCAGGGCCCCGGCGATCACCACCCTCTGACGCTGCCCGCCCGACAGCTCGTGGGGGTAGACCAAGAAGAATCGCTCCGGCGGTCGGAGCCCCGATCGGGCGAGAGCACGTGCGACCAGCTTCTCCTCGCTCAGCCCGTCCTGGCTCGTGACCCCGTGGATCCGCAGCCCCTCGGCTACCGACTCGTAGATCGTCTGCCGGGGGTTCAGTGCCGCCGTCGGGTCCTGGAACACGATCTGGACCCGCCGCCGGTATTCGCGGAGGATCCTCGAGCTCTTGCCGAGCGGCTCTCCCTCGAAACGGATCTCGCCCTGCTGCGGTCGCTCCAGGCCCATGATCGTGCGCGCGAGCGTCGTCTTGCCGCATCCCGACTCACCGGCGAGCGCGAGGACCTCGCCCCGGCGAAGCTCGAGGTTCACGCCGTCGACCGCCCTCGCGGTCGTTCCCTTCTTCCCCGCGAGACCCGCTCCCAGCCCTACGCGCCCCTGGAATGACACGAAGAGGTCCTCGACCTCGAGGACGGGATCGGTTTCGGAAGGTGTGGTCATCCGGCGATCAGCTCCCCCTTGGTGACGAGCAGGCACGCGGATCGCCGGCCTTCACCGGACGCGTACAGGTCGGGGACGGTCGACGCGCATTCGTCGAACGCATAGGGACATCTCGGATGGAACGAACAGCCGGTCGGGACGGCGTCGGGTTGCGGAGGATCGCCGCCCAGGCCGGAGGGAGCCTTCCGGAACCGCAGATCGCCGATCGCCGGAAACGCTGCGGCGAGCGCTTCCGTGTAGGGGTGAGCCGGCTTCTCGAATACCGAGACCGATGGCCCCTGCTCGACGATCTTGCCCGCGTACATGATCGCCAGCCGGCCGCTGATCTCGACCAGGACGGACAGGTCGTGGGTGATGAACAACATCGCGAGGCCGAGCTCGTGCTGGAGCTCGTTCAGCAGGCTCAAGACCTGGGCTTGCACCATCACGTCGAGCGCCGTGGTGGGCTCGTCGGCGATGATCAGCTTCGGGCTGCACGCGAGCGCCATGGCGATCATGACCCGCTGTTTCTGACCGCCCGAGAGCTCGTGCGCGTAGTCGCGCAGGCGCCGTGACGGGAGGCCGACCTGTTCGAGCAGGTCGCCGGCCCGGACCAGGGCCTCCCGCTGCCGGCTCTGGCCGTGGATCACGATGGCCTCGGCGAGCTGGTCGCCGATCCGCTGGACGGGATTGAGCGCGTGCATCGCACCCTGGAACACCACGGCCGCCTGCGTCCAACGAACGGCTCGCAGGCGGCCCGGTTTCATCGTGAGGACGTCCTCCCCGTTCAGGAGGACCTCCCCCGAGACCGTGGTCCCCGGCGGGAGGAGCCGCAGGATCGCGTTGACCACCGTGGACTTGCCGCAGCCGGATTCACCGGCCAGACCGAGGACCTCACCCGTGGCGATGTCCAGGGACACCCCGCGAACGGCCGGGATCGGTCCCGCCCGCGTCATGTACGTGATCTCGAGATCGCGAACCGACAGGACGCTCATCGTTCGCGCAGCTTCGGATTCAGGATCTCGTCCAGCGCGAACCCGCACAGGGTGAAGGCCAGGACCACGAACACGATCGCGAGGCCGGGGGGCACGAGCCACCACCACTGGCCGGAACTCGCCGCCCCTGATCCGAACGCGGCCTGGAGGGTCGTGCCCCAGGATGTGGAGAGCGGGTCGCCCAGTCCTAGGAAGGCGAGCGTGGTCTCCGACAGGATCGCGATCGCGACGAGCAGGATCGTGTTGGCGAAGATCAGCGGGCCCACATTCGGAAGGATGTGCCGGCTCGTGAGATGCCAGTGCCCCGCCCCCAGCGCGCGTGCGCGCTCGACGTACGGGCGGGTCTTCACGGTCAGCGACTGCGCTCGAACGATCCTGGCGGTGCTCGGCCACGACGTGACGCCGATCACGACGATGATGACGAACAGCGACGGGCCCAGGATCGAGGCGAGGACGATCGCGAGCGGCAGGAACGGTATCACGAGGAACCAGTCGGTCAGCCGCATGAGGACGGCCTCCGACTTCCCGCCGAAGTAGCCGGCGACGATGCCGATCAGGGCCCCGATCGCGACCGAGATGAGCGTCGCGAAGAGCCCGACGATGAGCGATGGGCGAGATCCCCACACCGTGAGCGTGAACACGGACCGTCCGAAGTTGTCGGTGCCGAACGGGAATCGCAGGCTGGGGGGCTGCAGGGGTATGCCGGTGCAGGTACACGTCGGATCCAGACCGTCCTTGCTCGCGATCAGCGGCGCGAAGACGGCGACCGCGATGAAGAAGATCAGGACGACCAGGCCGATCATCCCCAATGGGTTCTTGCGGTACGTCGCCCAGACGCGCTTCGCGGACATCCGTCGCCTGGTCCAGGCGATCGCCCGTGGGCTCCGCGGCACCTCGGGCGGAGGCGTCGGCTCGATGCCCGGCGGTGCCTCGACGTCGTAATGGCCGAGCGCCTCCGGGGGGCGCATCAGGCCGCCCTCACGCGCGGGTCGAGGTATGTGTACAGGATGTCGGCGACCAGGTTCGCTGCGATGACCGCGACGGAGAAGATGAGGAACAATGCCTGGAGCAGCGGGTAGTCCTTGTGTTCGATGGCCTGCACGGTGAGCCAACCGAGGCCCGGCCACGAGAACACGTACTCGATCGTGATCGCGCCCGAGAAGATGAACCCGATTGACAGGAACACCAGGGTCATGGTGGGCAGCAGGGCGTTCGGCACGGCGTGGCGCCACAGGATCTGCTTCTCACGGACACCCTTGGCCCGCGCCGTCTGGATGAAGTCGTCCCCGACGACGTCGATCAGGGAATTGCGCATGATGAGGGCGTACTCTCCCAGATAGGCGACGGTGAGCACGAAGAACGGCAGCACCATGTGGTTCAGCACGTCGACGACGTGGTTCAGGCCGGTGAGGTCCGAGGCCGCGGTCTCGTACCCGCCCGTCGGGAAGATCGCGGGGAACGGGCCGACGCCCGCCGAGAACGCCATCAGGACGAGGATGCCGAACCAGAACTCCGGCATGGCGTAGACGAACAGCGTGAAGCTGAGGGAACCGACGTCGAACTTGCTCCCCCGTTTCCAGCCGCCGTAGATGCCGATCAGCAGCCCGATCGCGGCCGAGGCCAGCGTCGCGGTCCCGACCAGCAGGATCGTGGGCCAGACCGTGTGCGAGATGACCTCGCTCACCGGCTGGCCGCTCTGGAAGAACGAGGCTCCGAAGTTGAACGTGGC
The DNA here is from genome assembly GCA_046734755.1 of Actinomycetota bacterium. Lineage (GTDB taxonomy): Bacteria > Actinomycetota > UBA4738 > UBA4738 > HRBIN12 > DASSJM01. Next base: position 4,386 of record JBKPRY010000419.1, read on the forward strand.
CGCGTCGCCCAGGAACGTCACGAACTGCTGGGGCAGGGGCTGGTCCAGGCCCAGGTCCTCCCGAGCCGCCTCCAGGGTCTCGGGGTTGAATGCGGCGGTGCCTCGCAGCAGGATCGCGGCCGGGTCACCCGGCATCACTCGGAACAGGAAGAAGTTGAAGACCAGCACGAACAGCAGCGTGAGGAACGCCTGCGCGATCTTGCCGATCAGGTATCCGCGCATCCGCACTCCGACCGGTCCGCGGACCGGTCCTCGTGGTCATCCGACAGGATCGAACCCTCTCTCGTCGCTAGATGTCCTCTTCGCCGACGCGTCGTCGACGCAGGATCACGAAGGCCATGATCGCCACGACCGCGACTCCGATCGCGACCCATACCCAGGCTGGGATCCCACGCGTCTCGGCCGCAGCACCCGACCCCTGCGACACCGGCCGCAGGGAGACCCACACGTCACTGGGCCCACCATAGCCCTCGAGCGGATCCCCGTCCTTGGCCGGCTGTTGCTTGTAGCCGGTGAACGTGTCGGTGCGCCAGGCGTCGAGGATCGGTGCGTACCACAGGATCACATACGGCTCGTCCTGGTAGATGGTCTGCTGCATCTGGTGCACGATGTCCCAGCGCTTGTCGAGGTCGAGCTCGCGTCGCTGCTGTTGGAACATCTGATCGTACTGCGGGTTGCAGTAGTAGGAGTCGTCGTTGTCGTACGTCGAGCCGTCCGGCGGCCGGGAATCGCAGGTAAACCAGCTGAGCGCGCTGTCGGGGTCGAGGTCCGGGAGCCAGCTCCAGTGGGCGAGGTCGAACTCGCCGGCGTTCTCGATGTCGCCCAGCCGGGTCGATGTGACCGCCTCGACCTCCGTCTGGATCCCGATGTCCTTCAGCCATTTCTGGATGAACGGAGCGGCGTCGACCGTCGTCTGGTCGTTCGATCGGACGAAGTAGCGGAAGTCGAGCGGCCGCCCGGGATCGATCGAGTCCGCCGGCATCTCGCGGATGCCGTCGCCGTCGGTATCGACATAGCCGGCATCGTCGAGCAACTGATTCGCGCCTTCGGGGTCGAACGGGATCACTTCGTCTCCGGTCGGTTCCCATCTCGCGCCTGCGGCGGATACCGGTGGGATGATCGTCGTGCCGGGCGTCGCGTAGCCGAGCCAGACTTTGTCGACGAGGGTCTGGCTGTCGATCGCCATGCGGATCGCCTTGCGAACCACGGGGTCGGTGAGCGCGGGGTGGCCGTCCCCATGACGCTTGAAGTCGCCGGTCTCCGGACCGTAGGCCGAGCCGGTGTTCATGTTGAAGTAGTCGAACTCGGGGACCTGGGACGCGACCGTTCCGATGTTCGGCTCGTTCGTCAGCGAGTCGAAGATGTTCGGGGCCGTGATGTCGTACGCGAAATCGATCTCGCCGGCCTTCAAGGCCTCGGCGAGCGCGTCGTTGTTCCTGAATTGCCGATAGACGATCTCGTCGATATGCGGGTCCGGCCCCTCCCAATATGGGTTCTTCACCATCCGGACGAACTCGCCGGGCTTGGCATCCGAGATGTAGAAGGGTCCGCTCCCGACGCTCGGGATGTTGTCGAAGCTTTTCGGGGTGCAGGGATCCTGTCCATCCGGGCAGTTCCCCTTCTCGACCTCCTCGAAGATGTGCTTGGGGAGGATGTAGTCGTACATGTACGCAACGGCACCCGAGTACAGCGACGTCGGCTCGGCCGTGGAGAACGTGATGTGAGTGTCGTCGGTGGCCACGACGTCGCCGTCGATCAGCGTCAGGTAGTTCTGAGGCAGATAGGCATGATTGCTCTTGTACAGGTTGAGCGTGTACGCGACGTCCTCGGCCGTGAGCGGCACGCCGTCGGACCACGTCAGGTCGTCCCGGATCGTGTACGTGAACGTCATGCCATCGTCGGAGGTCTCGACATCGGTCGCGAGGCTCGGGTCGGCCGAGAAGTCCTTCTGAGCCCAGTCGATCAGAAGGTGGTACTGGGGCGTCCAGAAGTAGAAGTCGGTCGCGAGGTACCCCGACATCGGGTTGAGCGAGCTTGTTTCGCCCGCTGTGCCCCAGGTGAAGACCACCTTCTGGTCGTCGCCCCCCGTAGACCCCGTTGACCCCGTCGTCTCCTGCGCGAGCGCCACCTGCGCCATCGCGGTGCTCGCGAACGCCCCGGCCAGCATCAGCACGATGGCAAGTTGGAACCTGGTACCCCGTCTCATCGCCCCTCCTTGATCGGACCCCCGAAAGGCTCCCGATCCCGGAACCGCCCGTTTGAACGGCGGTTCGAGAATCGTCTGTATAGCACGGACGCCTCGGGATGGGGTAGGCACGCTCCTTGGCGCCGGCGCCCGGTATCGTTCCGTGCGTGGACCGCCGCCAGGAACCGGGCTCCGACCTGCCGGAGGAGGAGATCTCCTGGTTCGACGACGTGGACGAGCAGCCGCTGCAACGCCCCGTCTGGTGGCGATGGGTCGCGGTGGTCGTGGTGGTCGCGCTGGTCGTGGCCACGCCGTTCGCCTACGCCCTCTACCGCGTCCTCCATTGAAGGTGGTACGGGCATCGGCGCCGAGTTAGGTTGGGCGCGCCCGGCGGACCAGTTCGTCGAACAGGCCCTGCTGCGCCGGGTCGGTCGGCGCCGTGTCCTCGGGGTGCCACTGGACGCCCACCATCCAGCCGGTCTCGCGTTCGATCGCCTCGACCAGCCCGTCCTCGCTCCAGCCGCTGGCGAGGATGCCGTCGCCCAGCCGGTCCACGCCCTGGTGATGGTGCGACGAGCATGTTGCCACATCCACGTTCGTCGCCAGGGCGATCTCGCTCCCCCCGGCGAGCTTGACGTCGTGGACCACCGCGTCGGCGCCACTCGGGGCGCCATGCGGCATGAAGCGAGCGTCGCTCGGCAGATCCTGGGTCAGCGAGCCGCCGAAGGCCACGTTCATCACCTGCATCCCCCGGCAGATGCAGAGCGCCGGCGTCTCGCGGCGGTCTGCCTCGAGGAGTAGGTCGATCTCGAACGCGTCGCGGTCGGGCTCGAGCCCGTAGACCGTCTCGCTGGGCTCCTGCCCGTACCGGTTCGGCTCCACATCCCCCCCGCCGATCAGCATCAGCGCGTCGACGGTGTCGAGCAGCTCGGCCGGCGAGCGGTCGTCGCCGGGTAGCAGGAGCGTCGCGCGACCGCCGCCGCGGCGAACCGCGTCCACGTAGTTCTCCGGGAGCCCGTAGCCGCCCACCTTCCAGTTGGTCACGCGTCCGGGGCGCACGTGGTACGAGACGATGCCGATCTCCGGCTTCTGCGCGGATGCCACGCCTCCGAGTGTAGCCCTCGGGCGGTGGGCGGCTGCTAGCGTTCGCGTCCATGAGCGAGGCTCGGTTCCGGTTCCTTTCGCAGGAGGACGTCGTGGCGGCGGGGGGACTCGACGTCGCGGCGACGATCGACGTGGTCGAGGAGGCGCTGCGCCTGCACGCGGAGGGCGACACGCGGCTCCCCTCCAAGTCGGCGTTGCTGTGGTCCGACGAGCTCGGGAGCGAGGAGAAGGACGGGCGCATCATGGCGATGCCCGCCTACGTCGGCGGTTCGGTCGGACTCGTC
>JBKPRY010000420.1:0-9199 GCA_046734755.1 Actinomycetota bacterium
GCGCTCATCACGAACAGCAGCAGGGCGTACGCGCGACGCCGCCCGATGCGATCTCCGGCGAGACCGATGGCGATCGAGACCAGGGCGTTGCCGGCCAGGATCGCCGCGAACACGAGCCCGACCTGGCCGTCGGAGAGGCCGCCGTCGGCGAGCGCCGCGCCCAGGACCACGCTTGCGAACCCATAACCGAACGCGCGCAGGGACTGGATCGCGAGGATGATCCGCAGGTCGTGCTCGAGCGGGGTCGTGGAATCCACCGTGGCCGTCCTCGACGGATAATCCCATCGTGTCGACCGGTGCCGGAGTCGCGACGATCGCCGGCTCGAGCGCGCTCGGTCTGCTGACGGTGTTCGCGCTGTGGCGCCGCCTGCCGGCGGCTGCTGCCTACGCGCTGATGGCCTCGTGCGGGGTCGGCGTGGCCGTGGGGGGCCTGCTCGTGCAGGACGACGTCGGGACGGCGTCGTGGGTGGTCGCCGTCGTCGCGCTCGGCGTCGTCGCTCCCGTGCACGCGCGGCTCGTCTTCGGACCGCCCGGGCGAGCCCACGTGGTTGCCGCGGGGCCTGCCGCCGCGTAGAAAGAGCCAGAACCCGTGAGAGATCCCGCCGATCAGGCCACCGTCGTCCCGCCTGCCCCGCCCGCGGAGCCTCGATCCCGCACCTCGCGCAAACGGACCGAACGCTCGCCCAACCGCTCGCGCAGGGCCAGGGTCGTGCTGCGGAAGGTCGAGCCCTGGTCGGTACTCAAGATCTCGTTCCTGTTCTATCTGTGCGTCATGGTGGTGATCATCGGCGCGATGATGATCCTGTACGCGATCCTGGGGGCGATCGGCGCGCTCGATTCCCTCACGCGCTTGATCCGTGACCTGTTCGCCGACCAGTCCTTCGAGATCCACGGTGGGTGGCTGTTCACGCGTGGCCTGTCGATCGGGCTCGTGCTCGTCGTGCTGTGGACATTGATCAACGTCTTCATCGTCTTCCTCTACAACCTGCTCTCCGACATCGTGGGCGGCATCGAGGTCACGCTGTCCGAACGCCGGTAGCGCGCACGATTGACACCCTTTCGGAGCCACGCGTACGCTTGCCGTCGGGCCGGGTGAAAGCCCTGGCAGCGTCCCCGGGCCTGTAGCTCAGCTCGGTTAGAGCGCATCCCTGATAAGGATGAGGTCGTTGGTTCAAGTCCAACCAGGCCCACCCGGCGAGCCACCGGTTGAGGAGGAGGCGGCGATGTCCGAAGGAACTGAGGAAACGAAGAAGGGCGGCTTCTTCGGCAGGCTGATGAAGATCGCGTTCATCGCGGCGATCGTGGCGGCGGTCGTCGCCGTCTTCAAACGCCGGCGCGGCAGGGATCTGGACGAGGACGAGTGGCAGGAGCTGCCGCCCCCTTCGGGCGGGTAGCCGGCCGGAGACGTTCCGCCGAGGGGCCCGCGCTCGCCGCGGGCCTCTCGCGTTGTGGCCACGGTGCGCCGCCTGGGTGTCGGTTCGGGGGGATGGCTAGACTCCGGCGCCGTGGAGCGCGACCCCTGGCAGCTGGCGTTCGAGGCGGCTCGCGCCGCAGGCGTCGAGCTCCGGCCGCTCGCCGAGCTCGAGGACGCGAATCGCATCCTGCGGGTCATGGACGCCACGTGGGCAGGCCCCGAACCTTTCCCGCGGGAGGTGCTCCGCGCCCTCGCCGACAGCGGGAACGTGCCGTACGGCGCCTTCGACGGCGACGAGACCATCGGGTACGTCCTGGGGTGGGCCGGGGTGGATCCCGAGGACGGGCTGCACACGCACTCGCACATGCTCGCCGCCCTGCCCGATCGGCGTCATCAAGGGGTCGGGTACGCGCTCAAGCTCGCGCAGCGCGCGCAGGCGCTCGACCAGGGGATCGCCGAGGTCCGGTGGACGTTCGATCCCCTCGTCGCCCGCAACGGGTACTTCAACCTGCACAAGCTGGGCGCCGTGGCCGATCGCTTCGACCGCAACCACTACGGGGCGATGGTCGACGAGGTGAACGCCGGCGAGCGGAGCGACCGGTTCACCGTCCGGTGGGACCTCGGACGCGAACCCGGCCCAAGGGACGTGGTCGCGCACGAGGCGGCGCTGCATGACGAGGGCGGGTGGCCGGGCGAGGTCCGTGCGCCGTCGGGGCGGGGAGCCCTCGTCGCCGTCCCGAGCGACTACGCGCAGCTCCGGACCGACGACGCCGCTCGCGCGTCGGCGTGGCGCGACGCGTCGGCCGAGGCGATCGAGGCCTGTCTCACCGCCGGGATGATCGCCGCGGGGTTCGACCGCGCCGCCTCGAGCTACGCGTTCGCGCTGGCCGAGGATGTCCCACGGTGACGCGGATCCGTTCGATCGAGCTTCGCCTGGTAGCGATCCCCTTGGTCCGGCCGTTCCGAACCAGCTTCGGCGAGACCAGCGAGAAGGTCTGCATCCTCGCCCGCGTGGAGACCGACGACGCGGTCGGGTGGGGGGAGTGCGTCAGCGACATCGAGCCCAGCTTCTCAGAGGAGTGGAACGAGGGGGCCTGGCTGATGATCCGCGATCTCCTCGCACCCGCGTTGTTCGCCGCGGGGGAGGTCGAGGCCGAGCTCGTCCCCTCGGTCCACTCGTTCGTGCGTGGGCACCCGATGGCCAAGGCCACGCTCGTGAACGCGGTGCTCGACGCCGAGCTCCGAGCGCAGGGCCGTTCCCTCGCCTCCCACCTGGGAGCGGTCCGCGATCGGGTCGAGTGTGGCGTCTCGGTCGGGATCGCCCCCTCGACGGATGTGTTGCTCGAGCAGGTTGCCGGCTACCTCGCCGAGGGCTACCGGCGCATCAAGCTCAAGATCGAGCCGGGCACCGACGTCGAGCGCGTCGGCGCGGTCCGGGAGGCGAACCCGGAGATCCTGCTCTCGGTGGACGCGAACGCCGCCTACCGACTCGCGGACGTCGCCGTGTTCCGGCAGCTCGACGCGTTCGGGCTGTTGATGATCGAGCAGCCGTTGCACCACGAGGACGTGTGGGAGCACTCGCTGCTCCAGCGGGAGATCCGGACCGACATCTGCCTGGACGAGTCGATCCGCTCGGCCGCGGACGCCCGGGCGGCGATCGAGCTCGGGGCGTGCCGGATCGTGAACATCAAGCAGGGGCGCGTCGGCGGGCTGCTCGAGGCCAGGCGCGTGCACGACGTCGCATCCGACCTCGGCGTGCCGGTGTGGTGTGGTGGGATGCTCGAAACCGGCGTCGGGCGGTCGACGAACCTCGCGCTGGCCGCACTCCCGAACTTCCGGCTGCCGGGCGACACGAGCGCGACCTCCCGGTACTTCGCCGAGGACCTGACCGAGCCGCTCGTCCTGGCGCCCGACGGGACGCTGCCGGTCCCCGACGCACCCGGGATCGGCGTTGAACCCGACCCCAAGAGACTCGAGGCCTTTACCCTGCGGACGGAGTTGTTGGAGAAAGAGTGACAAGAACGCTCGAGCCGGGTTGACCGTCCCGACGGGCGTCCGTAGAGTGCGGCATGAGAGACCGCTGTGACCTTCGGGTCGCGGCGGTTTCTCACATCTCGGGCCTCGCGCGCGCTTCGGCGACGCAGGACGCGCATCGCGCCTCCCGCTCGTCCTAGACTCAGGCCGACGTCCGGTCGAGGAGAGCTGCGGGATGCGCAAACGGGTCATCAGGGCGGGCGAGATCGAGATCGAGGACTCGGAGGGACGCGTGCGCGCCCGGTTCGGCGTCTCGAACGAGGATCTGCCGTTCATGTCGTTCTACGGCGCGGACGACAAGCTGCGCGCACGCTTCGGGGTGCAGCCCGACGGCTCGGCCGGCCTGGCGATCGCCGACGACGAGGGCAAGGTCCGTGCCACGTTCGGGTTGTTCTCCGACGGGTCGGCGAGTATGGCGATGGTCGATCGCAACGGCAAGGTCCGCGCGAAGTTCGGTCTGGGCACCGAGGGCTCGCCCACGCTCGCGCTACGCAACAAGGAGGGCCAGCTCGGCTTCGTGTACTCGCTCGCGCAGCAGGGGTCGCCGACGATCTCGCTGCAGGACGAGGACGGCAAGGTCCGCGCCCGGATCGGACTGGCGGCGGAGGGGTCGCCGATCCTTCGGCTGCTGAACAAGGAGGGCGAGCTCCGCGCGATCATGGGGCTGACGGCCGACGGGACGCCGGTGATGCAGTTCCTGGATGCGAAGGGCGAGCCCGAGTGGACCGCCCCGAGCTCGTTCTCGCCGTCCGACGACCTCGCCGACGAGTCGCCGAGGCCCTCCGGGCCGAACGCGCGGGAGCGGGGCTGACCGGCGTGTCGGGGTGGTGGGCCGCCGCCTTCGTCGTCCTGTGGATCCTGGTCGCCGTGCTGGCGATCGTCGTGGTCGCGCTCGCGCGCCAGATCGGGGTGCTGCAGCTCCGCCTCGCCCCGCTCGGGGCCCTCGAGGTCGACGACGAGGGCCCGGCGCTCGGTGAGGCGCCCGAGGCTCGACCAGTCCGAACGCCGGACGGCTCGCGGAGGGTGATCGGCGGGCCGGGGCGGGAGCGGCTGGTGGCGTTCGTCTCGGACACCTGTCCGATCTGCGAGCAGGTCGCCCCGTCGCTGCCCGCCGCCGCCCGTGCGAGCGGGCTGGAGCTCCAGCTCGTCTCCGATCCGGATCTCGAGACCGCGTACCGAGTCCCGGGCGTTCCGTTCGTCGTGGTCCTCGACGAGGTCGGCGTCGTCCGGTCCAAGGGGACCGTGAACTCGCTCGAGCAGGTCGAGGGTCTGGTCGACAGCGCGCGCCGCCGAACGATGCAGGCCGAGGAGCTCCGGGCCGGTTGATGGGGGCGGTCGAGCGGACCGGAACCGAGCTCGCGCGCAGGACGAGCCGACGGTCCTTCATCGGCAGGCTCGGGCGGACGGTCGTGGCGATGGCCGGCGGCTCGATGGTGGCGGTCGCGCTCGAACCCGACCGCGCGGAGGCCCACCACATCTGCGGGCACCTGTACACGACCCACTCCTGCCCGCACCCGTTCGCGCCGCTCTCCAGGACGGACGCCTACGGGTTCCCGGTGCATCCGCGACTCGGCTACCCGGTCGACGACGATGGCGCGATCTACCTGTCGGAACGGCAGACGCGGCGGAAGGTCTGTCAGGTCGTGGTGCCGGAGCGGTTCCCGTTCGTGCGCAACCCGCGGTACGGCGGCGGCTGGAGCCGCTGCTGCTCCGGCCGCGTGCGGCATATCCAGGACTGCTGTTCGACGGCCGACACGCGGATCAACGGCGACGCCGCGGTGCGCGGCTATTGCCCGCGGGCGCTCAAGGTCTTCTGCATCACGTACCGGGAGCTCAACGTCCGGTGCTGAGCGAGCCGGTCGGTCTCGCGCTCGTCGTCGCCTCGGTGGTCGCGGGGATCTCGAGCCTGTTCGGTCCCTGAGGCCTGTCGATGGTGGAGACCATCACCCCCGTGGTTCACGGGGGAAGCCGGAGCCGATGGGGGATCTCGCTCGCCCTGCACGCTTTCGGTGCCGTCGTGGCCGCCGCGATCGTGGGGTCGCTCCTGGCGGGGGCGGGCGCGCTGCTCGGCGCGCCATGGGGGGTCCCGGGCGCCTTGCTCGTCGCGGTGGCGGCCGCGCTGTACGTCGCGCGCGAGCTGGGGGCGCCCGTGCCGGTGCCGCAGCTGCGGCGGCAGGTGCCGGACTGGTGGCGCACCTTCTTCCCCCCGCATGTCGCGGCCTTCCTGTACGGGCTCGGCCTGGGGCCCGGGTTCCTCACCTACCTCGGTCACGGTACGGTCGTCGTGGTGTCCGTCGCCGCGTTCGCGAGCGGCCGGCCACTGCTGGGGGGGGCGGTGCTTGCGCCGTTCGGCCTGGCCCGCGGGTTGGGTCCCGTCCTCGCGTTCGGCGTGCGTTCGCCGAGGGATGCGGCCGACCTCATCGAACGCCTCGACCGTTCGGCGTCGAGGGCCCGCTGGCGGGTCGCCAACGCGCTCGCGCTCCTGATGGTGTCCGTGGCGACCGTCCTCGAGATCCGCAGGATCGATGGTCCTTCGGAGGTCGGGACCCTCGCGTCCGCGGCGCTGGCGCTGACCCTCGGGGCGGCGGCGGTGGCCAAGCTCGCGCGCGGAGCCGCGTGGAGGCGGACGCTCGGGTCATACGGTCTCGGGCAGGGGACGACGCGGCTCGCGGCGTTCGGGGTTCCCGCCGTCGAGCTCGGCATCGCGGCGCTCGCGCTCGCTGGGCTCGGGTCGTCAGCGGGGCTCCTGTCGATCGTCGCGCTCGCGGGGTTCTCCGGGGCGATCGTGCTGGGCCGCGTTCGGTCGGGACGGCGTCTCGAGTGTGGGTGCTTCGGCGGCTCGGGCACCCGGGACTACCGGCTGCTGCTCGCTCGCAACCTCGCGCTGGTCGGGGTGGCGTGGATCGCATGGAGGGCGGGGGAGGACGCGCCGCTCGTGCACTCGCTCGGCGAGCCCGCCGGCGCCGACCTGCTCCCCGTGGCCCTCGTCGTCCTCGGTCTCGCGCTCGTGGCGTGGGTCGGGGCGGTCGCGTTCACGGGCGCTGGCCGGAGGAGCGGCGGTTGAGGCGTCGCTCGATCGGGATCGGGGCGCTGGCCGTGGTGACGGTGACCCTGTTCGCGCTTCCGGTCCTCGCGGACCACACCGACCAGGTCGACCCGCACGATACGGGTGGAAAGCTGGACCTCGAGGAGGTCATGTTCGACCACGTGGGCGCGCCCACCTGGCGGATGTCGACGTTCTCCACGTGGACGATCCGCTCGATCTGGGATCTCGGGAACTTCATCGTGCAGCTCGACACGAGGGGCGATCCCGCCGCCGACTACGTCGCCGTCGTCCGCTCCGACGGAAGGCGGTTGGTGGCGGCGCTGTTCCGCGTCCGCCGGGGCGAGCGCGAGATACTTGTGACCGCGCTTCGGACCGCCAAGGCCGGCTCGAGGGCCGCGACGGTGACGGTCCCGCTGCGCGTGCTCTCGATCGGGCCGACCCGCACCGCGTACTTCTGGTCGACGCTGTCGAGCTTCACGGGCGGGATCTGCACACGCACGTGTCTGGACGCCGTTCCCGACGTGGGGATGATCGAGCAACCGCTGCCCGGGGTCACGCCGTCACCCACCCCGCCCCCGACTACGACCACCACCACGACGACGACCACGACTACGACTACGACTCCACCACCGACGACGACCACGACCGTCGCGCTGTCCGGCTAAACCTGCGAGGGAGCAGCCGATAACTATGATGGGAGCCTCGGGGACGTAGCTCAGCTGGTAGAGCACCTGCTTTGCAAGCAGGGGGTCGGCGGTTCGAGTCCGCTCGTCTCCACGGATTGATTTCAAGCTGTCACTCGGAATTGACCCACGCGCCGAACGAGTGCGGGCGGCCCTGGATGCAGGCCGCCCGCTCGCAAATCACCGTTGAAGTCCGGGAACAGCCGAACGAGTGCATGGGGTTACCCGGCGAGCACACGGCCCCGCATCGCTTCGAGCTTGCCGGCGTCCCACAGCGTGGCCGACCCTTCGGCCCCGACGGTCTCGGCGAGGACTCGGCCTGCCATCGCCTCGAGCTTGCCCGCGTCCCACAGCGCGTAGCCGTGGGAACCGACGCTCTCCGCCAGCACGCGGCCCTCCATGGCCTCGAGCTTGCCCGTGTCCCACAGCGGGGCCGACCCTTCGACCTGGAAGGTTTCGGCGAGCACACGACCCTTCATCGCCTCGAGCTTGCCCGCGTCCCAGAGCTGCGATCCGACGCCCGCAGCCTCGCGCGTGCCGCTGCCGGCCACGCTCGTCGCCGAGCCATCGCTGCGAATCGCCACGGTGAGCGCCACCGCGCTCATGATCAGGGCCGCGGCCGCCAGGGCGGATACGGCCCCGGTCCAGAACGTGAACCGCGCCGGCCGACCTGAGACCCCGATGGTTCCCGCCTTCGTGCTCATGATCCCTCCTTCCACCTGGGGTACCGATCCATTGGCCCGAGGCTAGATGGAGCGCATGGCCGAGGAATCCCCGAGATCCGTACAGATCGTGGCGATGACCGGTACGTCTGGCTTAGGATCGCGAGGGCTCAGAGGGGAGCTTCGAGGCCAGTTCCGTGCGAGAGCGGACGCCCAGCTTCCGATAGATCCGCTTCAGATGGGCTTCCACGGTATGGACGCTGACGAACAGGGCCTCGGCCACCTCCCGGTTGGTGCCGCCTGACGCCACGAGCGCCGCCACCTTGTTCTCGGTCGGGGTCAAGGCCAGCGACGAGGGGGCACGTCCGCCGATCCGCGCCAGCTCGGCACGTGTCTTGACCGCCCACAACGCGGCCCCCAGCCCGTCGAAGATCTCCGAGGCCTTCGTGAGCGTGTCCCGTGCCTCCCGCTTCCTCTTCGCCCGGCGCTCCACCGCTCCGCGAACCAGGAGCGTCCGCCCCAGCTCGAACGGAAGGGGCAAGCGATCGTGCTCCCGCAAGGCCTGGGCGGCCGCGGACGATGCACCGGCGAGATCACCTCGCGCCGCCAACACGAGCGCCCGGCACCTGGCGCCCGTGGCGATGGCCCAGGCCCGATCGAGGTTCGTGCCGGCCTCCTCGAAGGGGGCGAGGAGCGCCTCGGCCTCGCCGAGCCGCCCGAGCGCCACCAGCGTCTCGACCTCATCCGGGACGATCCGGAAGTAGGCGGGCTCCCGGACGCCCATCGCTCGCTCGAGCTCGACGGCCCTGGACAGATACGCGTCGGCCTCGGCGGGTCGGCCCAGGGAGAGCTCGAGGAAGCCCAGGACCGCCAGGTTCGGGATCAGAAGGAGGGTCTCGCCGGCCGACTCGGCGATCCGCATCCCCTCGAGGGCTTCAAGCCTCGCGGGGTCAGCCCGCCCCAGATGGGCCTCCACCAGGCCCAGCGCGAAGTGGCCCTCCGACGACATGGCCCCCATGCGGACTCGCTGAGCGGCCGCCCTGCTCTCGCGGGCATGCTCGATGGCCGCATCCCAGTTGCCCGCCCGGCACTCCAGCTCGGCGAGGTGGTACCGGAACTGCGGGATCGCGCCCTCAACGCCGTGCGCCGCGGCATCACCCAGGAGCTCGGTGAACGTCCGACGGGCCTCGTCCAGGCGATCGCTGAACTTGAGGAGCTGAGCCACCACGAAGCTTGCACGCAGGACATGGGACTTGAATTCGCCCTCCATGTGCCCTTCCAGGGCGACCCCGCGATCGAGCATCTCCTGATCGACCCCGCGTCCGAGGAGGAACTCGATGAATGGATACGCCTGGAACGC
>JBKPRY010000421.1:0-4094 GCA_046734755.1 Actinomycetota bacterium
CGGTCACGATGCGCGAGCGGGCGAGGTCGACCCGGGCCCCGGGAAACTGTCGGGCGGAGAGCAGGAAGTTCTCGGCCCACGCGGGCGAGTGGAAACCGAGGACGTCCGCGCCCATCAGGCCCCCGAGGACCTGATCGTGGATCCGCGCCGGGAGCATGCGGAAGTACGTGGGACCGGCGATCGAGGTGTGCGAGAAGTGCGCGATGAGCGCATCGGGCACCAGCTCGCGGAGCATCCTCGGGACCAACGAGAGGTGGTAGTCCTGGATCAGGAACGCGGTATCGCCGCCGAGCGCCTCGCCCTCCTCGGCCAGGACGGTCGCGAACCGGCGGTTGACATCCACGTAGGCGTCCCACGCCTCCTCGACGTCCGATCCGAACGACGGCGACGTCACCGTGTCCCACAGGTAGTGGTGCGCGAACCACAGCATCCCGTTCGAGATGCGGTTGTAGTAGCCGTCGTAGAGGTCGGGCGGGATGTCGATATATCGGAGGCGGTACCGGACGTCGCCCTCGGCGTGGTCGATCCTGCCGCCCTTGGACTCGGCGACCATCTCGCGGTCGCCCTCGGACATCGCGGCGGCCACCCACACGCCCTCCGCTTCGATCAGGGCGCTGGACAGGGCCGTGACCAGACCCCCGGATCCGCGACGCGCCTGGAGCCCGCCGTCCTTGGCGCGTTCGAACGTCAGGGGGCCTCGGTTCGAGGCGACGACGAGCGGTGGGCTCATGCGGTGATCCGCGAGATCAGCCTGAGCGTGTCCTCGATCTCGCGGAGGCACAGGAAGCGCGCTCGTACGAGCTCGCGTCCCGCCTCGCCCATCGCCTTTCCTCGCTCGGGATCCCGCAGGAGCTCGATGATGCGCCCCGCGCACTCGCCGATGCCGTTGACGAGGAAGCCGGTCACCCCATCCTGGATCTGCAGGCGGATGCCCCCCACGTCCCCGCCCACCACGGGCTTCCATTTCCACATCCCCTCGGCCACGACGAGCCCGAACCCCTCTCGGAGCGACTTCTGGACGATCACGTTGGACGCGCGCTGGAACGCGTTCACCGCGCTGTCCCCGACGCCGCTCAGGTTCGTGAGCAGATGGATGTCGGGCTCCCCGGCGGCGTGCTCGGTCGTGAGGTCCAGGTACCGGATGCCCTCCGGGTCGTCGTGCGCGAGCGACCCGACCAACGCCAGCTGAGCGTCCGGGACCTCGCGACGGATCAGGCGGAACGCATCGATGACGCCGAGTGGATCCTTCCAGGGGTCGAAGCGTGAGACCTGGGTGATGAGGGGGCGATCGGGATCGACGCCGAACGGGGTCAGGACTCCCTGCCAGGTGGACTCCATCATCGGCGCGTTCTTCGGGCTGAGCGGGTCGATCGAGGGTGGGATGAACGCCCGGACCGGCCCCTGCACCCCGGGCTGGACGTACTCCTCGGCCGTGAAGATGGCCGCGTCGTACCGGTTCACGATCGGTTCGAAGAAATCCCAGACCGGACGGTACGGGGCCGAGAGGTCGATGTGGCAGCGCCAGATCCACTTGCCTTTGCGACGCGAGCTCTCGTCGAGGATCTGGAGGAGCGCCGCGGGCTGCGGGTCGTGGACCACAACGACGTCGAAGTCGTCGGGCAGCTCGGCGGCGTTCGCGTGCATCCGTTCCCAGTAGGTCTCGCGCATATCGTCGTCGAGGTGCGTCTCGGCGCCCTGCAGCGCGTTGTGCACGGCCTTCGTGACGTTGAAGAACCGGTCGGAACCCTCGATCACGACCCACGTCGTTTCGACGCCGAGGTCGTTCATCAAGGGGACCTGCGTCTGGAGCAGCTCGGACACGCCCCCGCCGTAGGCGGTACTGCTGACGTTCAGGACCCTGAGCCCGTGGAGCTGCCGTGCCGCCTCCTGGAGGCGATCGAGGGCCTCCTGCCCTGCCGCCTCTGCATACTCCGACACACGCTTGGGTTGGACCGGGACGATCGGGAGCATCCTTCGAGTCTACGTGGGGTGAGAGGAGGCGACCGACGGCTCAGGCGCCCAGCTGCGCGAGCTCCCGCCGCCGGCGATCCGAGCGCTCGACGGCCGACATCGCCTGGGCGCGCTCGGCGATGCCGACGAGGTCGACCGGGGAGAACGGCTTGGTCAGGTACTCGGCGCACCCGGCCCGCCACCCTGCTCGGCGGTCCTCGAGCTGCGTCTTGGCCGTGAGCAGGATCACCGGGAGGTCGCGGGTCTGTTGGTCGTTCGCTAGGGTTCCCAGGACCGAGATGCCGTCCAACTTGGGGAGCATGACGTCGAGCACGACCACGTCGGGCTGCCCACGGAGGGCCAGCTCGAGGCCGGCCTCGCCGTTGCTGGCCTCGATGACCTCGTGCCCGGCGAGCTCGAGGTTCACCCGGCAGAGCATGAGGACGTCCGGCTCGTCGTCGATCACCAGTACCCGCACGTCGTCTCCATCCGCGGATCGCTTGCTTCACGGAGTATCGGCCGAGACGGGGGGCACTCCATATGGCCCAACCGGACCATCTCTGGGCACCCCGACCGGGTCTCGGCGTGCCTGTCAGGCACGGGAAGGCTCGTTGACACCCTCTGGGGCCCTTCCTACATTGGCCTCAGGATGCTCAAGATCTCGCAGAAGCTCGAGTACGCGATGCGGGCGATGATCGAGCTATCGATGCGCAGGGAGAGCGGGGCGCTCGTGCCTGCACGCGAGATCGCACAGGCGCAGCAGATCCCGGTTCGGTTCCTCGAACAACAGCTCGGCGCGCTCCACAAGGCGGGCCTGGTGGAGAGCTTCCGGGGGGCCGGCGGCGGGTGTCGGCTGGCCAAGGATCCCTCGGAGATCACCGTGGCCCAGATCGCGGACGCGATCGAGGGGCAGCTCTATCCGATGTTCTGCCTGGAGCCCACCGATCACACGTGCTTCGCGGACTCGCGGTGCGGGCTGCAGGGCTTCTGGGGCGAGGTCGGCAGGGCCATCGACGGCGTCTTCCAACGCACGACCGTCGCCGATCTCGCGGAACGCCACCAGCGCACGGCCGGCCCGACGGTCTTCACGTCGGAGCAACTCCTCTCGGGGTTGAACGAGACGGTGCCTGCCGAGGAGGCTCCGCAGGCGTCGTTGCCCGCCTGACCGGAGCCCGGAGGCACGGCCCCGAGGGGCGGAAGCCTAGGCGTCGCTCTTGCCCAGGATCCGCATCACCTTCGTCCCGCACTTGGGACAGATGCCCTGGGCAGCCTTCCGGCCGTTCTTGAGCTCGACGACCGTCCCCTCGAACTGGACCTTCTCGCGGTCCTTCACGCAGTAGCCCTCGTACATGGCCACATGGGCCTCCTTCCCCCGCGGGGTTCGAGGCCGCCTCCATGGCGGCCTCCAGGCACGATGCTGGGGCCTGCCAGGCACGGATGCAAGCACATCGAGACCCATTCCCGGATGCTCCCGGAGGCTGCGGGCCGTACGATGCGTGACTGTCGCGCCGAGCGAGGGGGGAAGCACCCATGTCGGAGGCCGATCAGAACATCGCAGCGCTGCTCTCGGAGGAACGGGTGTTCGAGCCTCCGGAGGCGTTCGTGGCCCGGGCGGTGGTCCAGGACCGGGCGATCTACGAGCGTGCCGACGCCGACCACGAGGCGTTCTGGGCGGAGCAGGCGGACCGGCTGGGCTGGGTGAGGCGCTGGGACACCGTGATGACCTGGGATCCCCCCTGGGTCAGGTGGTTCGACGGCGGCCGGCTGAACGCCGCCTACAACTGTCTCGACCGACACGTCGAGGCCGGCGGCGGCGACAAGGTCGCCTACTACTGGGAGGGCGAGCCGGGCGAGGAGCGAGCCATCACGTACCGGGACCTCCTCGACGACGTTTGCCGGTTCGCGAACGCCCTCAAGGAGCTGGGCATCCGCAGGGGCGATCGGGTCGCGATCTACCTGGGCATGGTCCCGGAGCTCCCGGTCGCCATGCTTGCCTGCGCCCGGATCGGCGCCCCGCACTCCGTGGTGTTCGGCGGGTTCTCGTCTGAGGCGCTCCGCGACCGCATCATCGACGCGGAGGCCAGGGTCCTGATCACCGCGGATGGCGGCTATCGCCGCGGGGCCGTGGTCCCGCTCAAGGCGAA
>JBKPRY010000422.1:0-3459 GCA_046734755.1 Actinomycetota bacterium
TGCTGCCATGTTCGTTGACAACGCCGCGAACGCACTGGTACACATGTGCCTGTTCGGCTGACCGTGACCACGGAGGCCGAGTCCGCGATGTCCCACCCTTTCGATCGACCGGACCACCGGAGATCGAGGCCATCGAACTCCGAATCGGTCGTCGAAAGGAGCACCTCATGCAATCGCGTCTCTTGTTGCGTCTCCTCGCACCCCTCGCCGTGCTCGGCCTCGTCGCCGCAGCATGCTCGAGCGACTCGAACGATACGAGCACCGACCAGACCGGCGCCACGGCCGCAGCCAACGCCGGGGACTGCACCCCGGCCGATTCGCCGATCCTCACGCTTGCCGCGTATAGCAACCCATACGTCGCCTACGGGAAGATCACGTCGACCTTCGCGAGCGAGTGGAAGGACGAGCACGACCAGTCGATCATCTGGCAGCTGTCGTTCGCGGGGAGCACGACGCAGGCCGAGAACATCGTGAACGGGTTCGAGGCCGACATCTACGCGTCGTCGCTCGCCCCCGACGTCCAGACGGTCGAGGACGCAGGTCTCATCACGCACGACTGGCAGAGCGAGACGGACGGATCGGTCGTGCAGGCCGGCTCCGTGGTCTTCGCGGTCCGCCCGGGCAACCCGCTCCACATCGGCAACTGGGACGATCTGGCCCAGCCGGGGGTCGAGATCCTGACCCCCGACCCGGCCCAGAGCGGCGGGGCGAGGTGGAACATCGTGGCCGCCTACGGGGCCGCGATGCGAGGCGAGGTGCCCGGCTACGAGGCGAACAACCCCGCGGATGCCGAGCGGCTGCTCGAGGGCATCTTCGCGAACGTCACCGTCATGGACAAGAGCGCCAACGACTCGCTGAAGAACTTCGAGGCTGGCAACGGCGATGTCGCGATCACGTACGACTACCAGTTGGCGACGTCGATCGCGTCCGGGATCGACGAGGAGCTCGTCGAGCCGCCGTCGACGGTCGCGATCCGGACGCCGGCGGTCGTCGTCGATGCCAACGCAGAGAAGCATTGCGTCGAGGACATCGCCAACGCGTTCGTCGAATACCTGCACTCGAAGGAGGCGCAGGACGTCTTCTACAGCTCCGCGTACACCCGTCCCGTCGATCCCGCCAAGACGGCGGACGCCACCGATTACCTGCCGGCCGTGAAGGACCTGTTCACGACCGACGACATCGGCGGCTGGGACGAATTGCAGAACGAGACGGTGTTCGGCCCGGACGGCGCCTTCACGCAGGCCTTCGCGGCGGTCCAGGGGTAGCTTGAGCACACGGACGCTCGAGCGGCCCGCGGTTCCGCCTCCGACAACGCCGGAGGCGGGACCGCGGCGCTCCGTCGCCGTCCGGGCCGCGCTCGCCAGGTGGGGGCTCCGCGGGACCGCCATCCTGTACCTCGGGCTCATGGTGGCCCTGCCAGTGTTGGCCGTGATCACCCACGGCTTCTCCGACGGGCTGCAGTCGCTCCGAGACGCACTCCAGGCTCCCGGCGCGCGAGAGGCCATCCAGCTCACGCTCGTGCTGGGGTTCGTGACGGCGGTCATCAACGTAGTCTTCGGCACGATCGTGGCGTACGTCTTGGTGCGTTACGAGTTCCCGGGGCGCTCATGGCTCTCGACGGTGGTCGACATCCCGTTCGCGATCCCCACCCTCGTGACCGGCGTCATGCTGCGCGCCCTGTACGGCCCGAACTCGCCAGTCGGCTCCTTCCTGGAGGGACGCGGCATCCACGTCATCTTCGCGCAGTTGGGCATCCTGCTCGCCCTGCTGTTCGTCACGCTGCCTCTGGTCGTGCGGACGGTGCAGCCGGTGCTCCTGGAGATCGATGAGACGGAGGAGGAGGCCGCCCGCGTCCTGGGCGCCACGCGCTGGTACACCTTCCGTCGCGTGGTCCTACCCAAGCTTCGTGCCGGGATCGCCGCGGGGGGGCTCTTGGCGTTCGCACGCGCGATCGGTGAGTTCGGCGCGGTGGTGATCGTGTCGGGCAACATCGTCGGCAAGACGCTCACGGCGCCCGTGCTGATCTTCCAGCTCGCCAGCCAGTTCAAGCCCGAGGAGGCCGCGGCCGTGGCAACGTTGCTGTTCGGGATCTCGTTCGTCCTGGTGCTTGTGACCGAGCGCCTGGTCCGGGGAAAGGGGCCTGAATGAGCCGAGCGGCGGAGCTTCCAACACCGCGGCTCTCTGCATCCACCCGCCGCCGGCTCACCCATGGCGGCTTCATCCTGATCGCCCTGCTGTACGTCGGGATCCTGGTGATCGCGCCGCTCGCCGGCATCGCCTGGGCGGCGGTGAAGGCCGGCTGGTCGACGATCGTGGAGACGCTGAAGCTGCCCGACGTCCAGCACGCCTTCTTCCTCACGGCGATCATCACGGTCATCACGGTGGTGGTGACCTCCTTCTTCGGCGTGATCGTCGCCCTCGTCCTCACGCGCGATCGGTTCCCAGGTCGGGCGCTCATGAGTGCGTTCGTGGACCTTCCGCTCGCCGTGTCCCCGGTCATCGTGGGGCTGATGGCGGCCGTGCTCTTCGGCCGGGGCGGGTGGTTCGAGCCCTGGTTTACGAGCCGCGGGATCCAGATCCTGTTCGCGGTCCCGTCGATGGTGCTGGTCACGATCTTCATCTGCATCCCGTTCGTGATCCGTGAGGTCGTTCCCGTGTTGAAGGAGCTCGGCGTGACGGAGGAGGAAGCGGCGCGGACCCTCGGGGCGTCGTCTCTGCAGACCTTCTTCCGCGTGACGCTCAAGAACATCCGATGGGGACTCCTGTACGGGATCGCGCTGTCGACCGCGCGAGCCATCGGCGAGATCGGTGCCGTGTTGATCGTCAGCGGGGCCATCATCGGCAAGACGGAGACCGCCACGCTCATCGTCCTTCGCTTCTTCGATCAGTACCAGGACACGCAGGGATATATCGTCGCCATCACGCTAGCCTTGGTGTCGATCCTGCTCCTGGTCGGGATCGAGACGTTCAAGCGCCGGCAGGAGAGGCAGCAGCGAACATGACGAACGGCCTTCATCTCACGGGCACGCCGATCCATGTCGAGGGGCTGTGGAAGCGCTTCGGGTCCTTCGAGGCCGTCAAGGACGTCACGTTCACCGCGGAGGCCGGCAGCATCACCGCCCTGCTCGGTCCGAGCGGATCGGGCAAGAGCACCGTGCTCCGCATGATCGCCGGGCTCGAGGAGCCGACCGCCGGTCGGATCTGGATGGAGGGCGAGGAGCACACGTTCAAGACCGTCCAGGAGCGCCGGGTCGGGTTCGTGTTCCAGCACTTCGCGCTGTTCCGACACATGACGGTGGCGCAGAACGTGGCATTCGGGCTCTCCGTCCGCAAACAACCTAAAGACGAGCAACGCAAGCGGGTCGGGGACCTCCTGGAGCTCGTGCAGCTGACGGGCTTCCGCGACCGCTATCCGGATCAGCTCTCCGGCGGGCAACGCCAGCGCGTGGCGCTGGCCCG
>JBKPRY010000423.1:0-7922 GCA_046734755.1 Actinomycetota bacterium
GGGCCCATCGCGGTGCAGGGTAGGCTCTGCCGCCATGGACATCTCGGTCATCGGCGGGACCGGCGACGAGGGGTTCGGCCTCACGCTTCGGCTCGCCAGGGCAGGCCACCAGGTCACGATCGGGTCGCGGGTCGCGGAGAAAGGCTCGGCCGTCGCGGACACCGCGCGCGAGATGCTCGGCGCGGGCGCGGAGGTCGGCGGCGCCGCGAACGAGGAGGCCGCGACCGCGGATGTCGTCATCGTGACCGTGCCGTTCGGCGGCCAGGCCGAGATCTACCGCTCGATCAAGGACCACGTGAAGGCGGACGCGATCGTCGTCGACTGCACGAGTCCGCTCGCGACCGCGGTGGGCGGCCGAGCGTGGCAGGTGGTCCGGCCGTGGCACGGCTCGGCCGCCGAGCAGGCCAAGGCCATCCTGGAGCAAGTCCACCCCGTTCGGATGGTGGGCGCGTTCCACACGGTCTCGGGGGAGGCGTTGCAGAACCTCGAGCACGAGATGGACAGCGACGTCCTGGTGTGCGGGACCGACACGGAGGCGAAAGCCGTCGTCGGCGGCCTGGTCGACCAGATCCCCAACCTCCGCTGGGTGGACGCCGGCGACCTCACGCAGGCGCGGACCCTCGAGCCGCTGACCGCGCTGCTGATCTCGATCAACCGCTCCTACAAGATCCGCGAGGCGGGGTTCCGGATCACGGGGCGCGATGGGTGGGGGGTCCCCGGCGGCTAGCGCGGCGTCGAGCACTCGCTCCCGGCTTCGGTTCGCCCTTCACGCCATCGTGTCGATGATCAACCAGCCGAACCCGGCACCCCACACGGCGACGGCCACGGGCGCCGTCACCTTGACGTTCGATGGTCGCAGGGACACGACGATCCCGCCGAGCACGCCGAGCACGACGACCGCCTTCTTCAGGAGCAGCCAGCTCGTCGGTTCCGAGGTCGACGGGGGATGCATGCACACGACGAGGACGTCGTCGAAGCGCCCGCGATCGCAGGTGAAGGCCGGGATCCTCCCCGCGACGAAGATGCATCCGAGGCAGACGAGGGCGCCGAGCCCAAGGACGTAGCGGGAGCTCCCCAGGGGATCGACGGGCCGGCGCCGGATGCGGACCAGGATCCCGACCCCCCACACGATCGCGGCGAGCGAGCCGATCGAGAGGATGGTCGCGCCCGCAGATCGCTCCACGCAGGGTCCCGAGACCGCGTTGCAGACCCGCCAGATGTCGTCCCACGACGCCGCGATCAACGCGACGGCGGAGACGAGCAGCGTCAGGGCGAACACCCGGCCCGCGAACGCCCCCTCCGGGCTGATCTCGGCCCGGACCATGTTCGCGCCGCGGTCCCCGCGACGTCTCACCGGAGGGTCAGTCCAGCTCGACGAGCGGGTCCCCCGGCTGGACGTTCTGTCCCGCCTTCGCCGGGATCTCGGTGACGACGCCCTCGCGCGGGGCCGGGATCGCGTTCTCCATCTTCATCGCCTCGAGGATGCAGACGACGTCGCCCGCCTGGATCTCCTGACCGGGCTCGACGAGCACCCGCAGGATCGTGCCCTGCATCGGCGCAGCGATGACGCTGTGCACGTGGTCGCCGCCGTGGGCGGAGTGGCGCGAGGGCACCTTCGGGGCGGTATCGCGCCGCTGGTCGAAGATCCGGACGGGCACCCGGCGCCCGTCCACCTCGAGCAGGAGCTCGGCCGGGACCGGCTGCCTGGTGTCGGACGGGGGCGGCGCCGGCGTGCCTGCCTCGGGGAGCTCCGCGTCGCGGAGCGCCTTCTCGAGCCAGGTCGTCGAGTGCGTCGACTTGGAGAACGCGCGCGTGCCGAGGATCCAGCGGTGCAGCGGGATCGTCGTCGGGACGCCCTCGACCTGGAACTCGGAGAGCGCGCGGTCCATCCGCGCGATCGCCCGGAGCCGGTTCTCCGCCGAAACGATGACCTTGGCGAACATCGAGTCGTAGTCGGCCGGGATCTCCCGCCCCGCGCGAACGCCCGAATCCACCCTCACGAACGGGCCGGACGGCTCTCGATACGAGGTGACGCGGCCCGGGCCCGGCAGGAAATTGCGGGCCGGGTCCTCGGCGTTGATCCGGCACTGGATGGCATGTCCGGATGGCCTCACGTCCGAGAGGTCGAGCTTCTCGCCCAGCGCGACGCGGATCTGGAGAGCCACTAGGTCGAGGCCGGTCGCCATCTCGGTCACCGTGTGCTCGACCTGCAGGCGCGTGTTCATCTCGAGGAAGTAGAAGCTGCCGTCCTCGTCGAGGATGCATTCGACGGTGCCGGCGTTCACATAGCCGGCCTCCTTCGCGAGCGCCATCGCGGCCTCGCCGATCCGTGACCGCAGGTCGGCGTCGACCACCGGCGAAGGCGTCTCCTCGATCAACTTCTGGTGGCGTCGCTGGACCGAGCAGTCGCGTTCACCGAGGAAGAACACGTTCCCCCTGGTGTCCGCGAACACCTGCGCCTCGACGTGGTGGGCACGTTCGATGTACCGCTCGAGGAACACTTCGGGGCGGCCGAAGTACGCCTGCGCCTCCCGCGTCGCTCGGGCGAGGGCGCTCTCGAGCTCCTCGGGCTTGCGGACCACCTGCATGCCCTTGCCCCCGCCGCCGAACGCGGCCTTGACCAGAACCGGGAACCCGATCCGTTCGGCCTCGGCCGGCGCCTGGCCGACCGTGACGGGTTCGGGCGTGCCGGGGACGATCGGCACCCCGACGCGGTCGGCCGCTCGCCGAGCGGCCGCCTTGTCGCCCATCATCTCGATCGCCTGGGCTGGGGGCCCGACGAACGTGAAGCCGGAGTCCGCGACCGCGTTCGCGAAGTGCGCCCGCTCGGACAGGAACCCGTAGCCCGGGTGGATCATGGTCGCCTTCGCCCGCGACGCCGCCTCGAGGATCGCACCGATCGACAGGTAGGAGTCGGCGGCCAGCGCCGGGCCGATCCGGTGGGCTTGGTCCGCCATCTCGACATGGAGCGCGTCGCGGTCGGCGTCGCTGTAGACGGCGATGGACGTGTAGCCGAGCTCTCGGACCGTTCTGATGATGCGGACCGCGATCTCGCCGCGGTTCGCGATCAGGATCCGAGGTTTCGCCACGCGCTCCGCTCCGTCATGCTTGCCGATCGGACCGTCGGGCTCCCGATGGTCCGCGGATCGGTACCCACCGAACAATCGGGTACCCCCGAACGGGAGTCAAACGTCTGGTGCTGTCCGAGGACGCCCTGGTCCGGGCGCTCGAACGCGTAGGTCTGCATGCACCCGTGCGGTTCGACGAGGTTACTGCCTCGACCCAGGCGACGGCCCTCGAGCTGGCGGCCACAGGCACGCCCGAATGGACCCTCGTCGCCGCCGGCCACCAGACCCGGGGCCGTGGCCGCCTGGGTCGCACGTGGCTCAATCGGCCGGGCCGGGCGCTGATGTTCTCGTTCGTGTTGCGACCGGAGCTCGATCCGGCATCGGGGGGGCTGCTCACGTTGCTCGCGGGCACCGCGATGGCGCAGGCATGCTTCGAGCTCGCCGACCAGCGCGCCGCGTGCAAGTGGCCGAACGACCTCCTGGTGGCCGGTCGCAAGGCCGGGGGGATCCTGGCGGAGTCCCGCGTCGAAGGCCTCCGGTTCGAGCACGTCGTGATCGGCATCGGCGTGAACCTCGGCGCCCCGCCCCCCGACGTTCCCGATGCCGGAGCCGTCGAGGCCGAGGACGACGAGCTGCTCGAAGCGTTCCTGTCCGACTTCGTCCGCCGGTACGAGCCCGCGCACCCGGCGTTCGCGGGGAGCGTGATCGCCGCCTACCGGGAGGTGTGCGCGACGCTGGGGACCCGCGTCAGGGCCACGACGGCGGCCGGGGCGATCGTCGAGGGCGAGGCCGTAGACCTGGACGAGCGCGGTGGGCTGGTCGTGCGAACGACGGCGGGCGACGAGGTCGTGCGGTTCGGAGAGGTCGAGCACCTGGAGTAGGATGCGCTCATGCCGTTCCCCCGCAAGCTGCTGATCGAGAACGAGCAGCTGGTGCTCGAGCTGCGGCCGCACTGGATCGCCCTGGTGATGCCGGCGATCGTCACGATCCTCGTGATCGTCGCGTGGTCCCTCGCGGTGTCGTATGGGCCCGACACCGGCGCGGGGCGCAACGTCACGTTCTGGGGCGCGACCGCGATCGCGATCTTCGTGCTGATCTGGTTCCCGGTGCGCAAGTTCATCGCCTGGGTGACGTCGTACTTCGTCGTGACGTCCGACCGGGTGATCCACCGCGAGGGGTGGATCGCGAAGCGCTCGATGGAGATCCCGCTCGAGGCGATCAACGACGTGCGTTTCCACCAGGGGGTGTTCGAGCGGATCATCGGCGCCGGCGACCTGATCATCAGCTCGGCCAGCGAGTTCGGACGCGAAGTGTTCGGCGACATCCGCAATCCCGAGCACGTCCAGAAGACGATCTACCAGCAGGGCGAGCTCAACAAGGACCGGATGTACCGAGGGGTCGGGCGGGACTCGGCACCCGCGGTGCCGGCCCCCCCGGCCACATCGGGTGCGACGACGCCCGCCATGCCGCCGGCCTCCGCCTCCACGACGGGCGAACTCGAGCGCCTGGCCGAGCTGCGGAACAAGGGCGTGCTCACGGAGGACGAGTTCCAGAACCAGAAGAGGAAGATCCTCGGGGGGTAGACTCGGGGGACCCGGTCGACGGCGAGGCGACGGCATGGACACTCTGAACCGATCGGTGGCGCGGACACCTCCGGCAACGAAGATCGAGATCGTCGGGTACGTCCTGGTGGCCGTCGGCTACGTCGTGATGACGCTCGGGATCCTCGAGATCGGGGGGTTGTTCAACATCGGGATCGGGTTCGCCGTCGCGTGGGCGGGCTGCGTGCTGATGTTCCTCGGCGAGGAGCGTCGCGAGTTCGACGAGGAGGCCGAGTTCCGAAGGGAGCTCGAAGAGCTCTGAGTCTCCCGATCCGGCGAGCGGCGTCCGCGGCTCGGATGGGACAATCGCCACCGTGGAGCCGAGGGTCGCCGTGGTCGGCGTGGGACACACGGGGTTCGCACCCGTCACCGCCGGGGTCTCCTACAAGGAGCTGATGTTCGAGGCCGCGCAGCGCGCCTACCACGATGCCGGCGTGGATCCGCGGACCGAGATCGACTCGTTCGTCTGCTGCTCGGAGGACTTGCTCGAGGGCACGTCGATCTTCGACGAGTACGTGCCGGACCAGCTCGGCGCGGTGCAGCGGCCCGTTCAGACGGTCGCCGCGGACGGGCTGTTCGGCGTGGCGACGGGGATGATGCTGATCCGCTCGGACCTCGCCTCGATCGTGGCCGTCGAAGCGCACAGCAAGGTCTCGGACGTCCGAACGCTCGGCGCGATCGAGGCATTCGCGCTCGACCCTGTGCTGAACCGCCCGCTGCGTTTCCCGACGCTCGCGATCGCCGGGCTCGACATGAACGCGTTCCTCGAACGCACCGGGCTGTCCGAGGAGCATTGCTCGATCGTCGCCGCCAAGAACCGCACGAATGCGCTCGACAACCCGCGCGCCGCCTATCCGGCAGACCTCACCGCCGAGGACGTCGACGACTCGAGCCCCGTCGCGTGGCCGCTGAAGGCGCTCGAGGTCGCCGAGCGAGCCGACGGCTGCGTGGTGGTCGTGCTCGCCGCCGAGGACCGCGCGCGCGAGCTCACCGAGGGGCCGGTGTGGCTGCTCGGGGCCGGTTGGTCCTCGGGGAGCCCGTCCCTGGAGAGCCGGACGTGGGGCGAGACCGAGCCGGTGACCAAGGCCGCCGAGTCCGCGTACCGCCAGGCCGAGATCACCGACCCCCAGGAGGAGATCGACCTGGTCGAGGCGGACGACACCTTCGCCTACCGGGAGCTGCTGCACCTGGAGGCGCTCGGGCTGGGCGAGGCCTCGGGGCTCGCGCAGCTGCTCGAGGACGGTGACCTCGAGCCGGGCGGCGACCTCCCGGTGAACGTCTCGGGGGGCTCGCTCGGGCAGGGGAACCTGTTCGAGGCGAACGGTCTCGTTCGGTTGCTGGAGTGCGTCGAGCAGCTCCGCGGCGAGGCCGGCGAACGCCAGGTCGACGAGGCCTACGTTGCGGTCGCGCAGTCCGCGCGCGCCGCGCCCTCCACCTCGGCCGCGGTCGTCGTCCTCGCGAACGACGAGGGGGCAGGCGGATGAAGCTCCGGGCCCTCGACCACGTCTGGTTCTGGGTGACCGACATGGATCGGTCGGTGCGCTTCTACGAGGGGCAGCTCGGGCTCGCGCTGCGGGTCCGCCACGGCGACGAATGGGCCGAGCTGGAAGCCGGCGAGATCCACATCGGGCTCCACGGCGCGCGCAACGAGGGCCACGTGCCGCACGGCGGCACCGCCGTGTTCCGCGTGGACGACCTCGACCTCGCCAAGACCGCGCTCGAGCAGCGCGGCGTGAGGTTCCACGAGCACCTCGGCGAGGTGCCGGGCATCGCGCGCTACGCATCGTTCGACGACCCCGACGGGAACTCGATGCAGCTGATCGAGTACGTCCCGGAGGAGGGCTAGATGGCCCGGCGGGTCGCGGTCGTGGGCGCGGGGATGACCAGGTTCGTCCGACGCGCGCAGGAGACGGGCAAGGAGCTCGCGTGGGAGGCCTCGCGCGAGGCGCTCGCGTCCTGCGAGCTCCCGCTCGATCGGATCGACGCGGTGTGCCTGACCAGCGCCCCCGACGCGTTCGACGGCGTGCACATGAAGGGCGAGTACCTGTCAGAAGGAGCGGGTGCCGTCGGCAGGCCTTTCATCCGGACGTACGTAGGCGGGGGCAGCGGCGTGTTCACGGCGATCCAGGCGTACTACACCGTCGCGAGCGGGATGGCCGATGTCGTCCTCGCCGTGGCCGAGGAGAAGATGTCGTCGACGCAGCCGCATCCGCAGGGCGCGTTCCTCACGATCTTCGACAACATCCTCGAGCGCCCACTCGGCCCGAACCTGCTCTGGATCTTCGCGCTCGAGATGAATCGCTACATGACCGTGCACGGCATCGACAAGCGCGACATCGCCGCCGTCGCGGTGAAGAACAAGCGGAACGCGGCCGACCACCCCGCGGCCCTCCTCGGCCAGGCCGATATCACGATCGAGGACGTGCTCGCCTCCGAGACGCTCGCGTGGCCCGTGCAGCGCCTGGACGTCTCGCCGATCAGCGACGGCGCCGTCGCGATCGTGGTGGCCAGCGAGGAGGCCGCGAAGCAGATCACGAACGACCCGGTCTGGATCCAGGGCGTCGGGTGGAACCTCGACACCACGTACTGGACCAACCGCGACCTCGTCTTCCCCGAGTACGTCGCGAACGCCGCTCGCATGGCCTACGGGATGGCCGGCGTGACCGAGCCGCGCAAGCAGATCCACGTCGCCGAGCCCTACGACCCCTTCGACTACAAGGAGCTGCACCACCTCGAGGGGCTGCTGCTGTTCGATAAGGGCAAGGCGCCCGAGGCGGCCCGCGACGGCGTCCTCGATCGCAAGGGCGATCTGCCCTCCTGCCCGAGCGGCGGCCTCCTCGGCGTGGGCAACCCGATCGCGGCGGCCGGCCTCATGAAGATCGCCGAGCTCTTCTGGCAGCTCCGGGGCGAGGCGGGCGCGCGCCAGGTCCCGGGGACACCCGAACGAGGCGTCGCCCAGGCCTGGGGCGACCTCATGCAGGTCGGGACGGTCGTGGTGATGGGTCGCGGAGCCGGCCCGCCGACGACGGCGACGCAGCTCGAGACGCCGCCGGCCGCGACGCCGGCGAGGTCACTCTCCGACGCCGGGTTCCGTTCGGCCACGGGCGCGGTGGAGGACGAGATCGGCGCTCGCTACGCCTGGGATGCGGGCGTCGCGATCGGCCGGTTCCTCGACGGCCTCCGCGGGGGCACGATCCTCGGCCGAGCGTGCCGCGTGTGCCACCGGGTGCTCGTGCCACCTCGGATGTTCTGC
>JBKPRY010000424.1:0-1255 GCA_046734755.1 Actinomycetota bacterium
ACCGCATCTCGACGTCGCGCCCCCGGAGCTTCGAGGACGTCTTGGTCGCCAAGGTGGTGCTCGACATCCACGAGCACCTCGCGAAGGAGGTGCGGCGCGCTGCACGCGAAGAGGGTCTTTGACCGGATCTGGCCCCGGGTGGTGCTCCTGGCAACGATCTTGCTCGTTTGGTGGGCCGTCTACGAGACGGGCTGGATCGACCCGTCCAAGCTCCCCTCGCCCGCCGACGTCTGGAACGCGTTCACGTCGAACATCACCGGGTCGAACGGGCTGCTTCCCGCCGCGCGGGGGAGCATCATCCGGTTGGCGTTCGGCCTGAGCGTTGCGGTGGTCGTCGGGACCATGATCGGGTTCGCGATGGTCGCGTCGGTGGTCGTGCAGCGGAGCGTCGGCACGCTGATGACGGCCTTGCAGGCCCTGCCGTCGATCGCTTGGCTGCCGCTCGCGATCGTCTGGTTCGGGTTCACCGAGCGCGCTGTGATGTTCGTCGTGTTCATCGGCGGCGTCCCGGCGGTCGCGATCGCGACGGCGATCTCGATCAGACAGGTGCCTCCCACGCTGATCCGCGCTGCGCGGACGATGGGGGCGAGGGGGTGGACGCTGCAGAGGACGGTCGTGCTGCAGGCCTGTGTGCCGGGCTACTGGACCGGGCTGCAGCAGGCGTGGGCGGTCGCGTGGCGGGCGCTGCTTGCCGCGGAGATCATCCGCGTCGGCGCCGCGCGCGGGCTCGGCCACCTGCTCGAGGCCTCGGCCCAGAACACCGCGATGCTGATCGCGGTGATGGGCGTGGTGGTCGCGATCGGTCTCGCGATCGACTCCTTCTTCTCGGTGATGGACCGTCGGATTCGCAGTAAGCGCGGGTTGCTCGTCCCCGCTTAGCTACGGCAGGCCGGCGCGCTTGAGGGCGTCGGCCTTCGCGTCGTCCGCGAGCCGGTCGAGCGCCTTGGTGGTCCGCGGGCTCGGAGCGACCGGGTCCTCGATCCTCGCCGCCTCGTCCGGGACACGCTCGAGATCGGTCCGGAAGAGCGTTCGGGCGCCCTCGAGCGTCCGATGTGGGCCGGTCCGGCGGCCGCCGCTCATCACCGGGACCAGCAGCGGCTCGTGACCGTCGGGAAGCGGCTCGTCGCGCAGGCCGATGAGGTCGTCCGGCTTCCCACGGAACACCTGCTTGCGGCCGGGCTCGGTCGCCTTGGCCTTCGAGAGCTTGAGCATCGGGCGGCCGTCGTACTCGACCAGCTTGTAGGCCGAGTCGAGC
>JBKPRY010000425.1:0-1751 GCA_046734755.1 Actinomycetota bacterium
GGGCGAGCTTCCGATCAGGCCGAGGTTGTCGCGGAGCCACTGCACGAGCGCGCCGGTGATCGCGATCGAGCCTTCCAGCATGTAGACCGCCGGCTGGTCGCCGATCTTGTAGCCCAGTCCGGTGATCAGGCCGCTCTTGGATGGAACCGCTTCCGTCCCCGTGTTCAGCAACAGGAAGTTGCCGGTTCCGTAGGTGTTCTTCGCCTCGCCGACGGCGAAGCAGGTCTGCCCGAACAGGGCGGCCTGCTGATCGCCCAGGTCGCCTGCGACCGAGACGCCGGCGAGGTCCCCGGTCCCCTCACCGTAGACCTGGCTGGACGACCGGATCTCGGGCAACACCGACCTGGGGACGCCGATCGCGTTGAGGATCGAGTCGTCCCAATCGAGGGTCTGCAGGTTCATCAGCATCGTCCGGCTCGCGTTCGTCACGTCGGTCACGTGCGCCCCACCATCCGGACCGCCGGTGATGTTCCAGATGACCCAGGTGTCGATGTTCCCGAACATCAGCTCCCCGGCCTCCGCTCGGGCGCGGCCACCCTCGACGTTGTCCAGGATCCACCGGATCTTGGGCCCCGAGAAGTACGTGGCGATCGGGAGCCCCGTCGCCGATCGGAACCGATCCTGGCCGCCGTCCGCCGACAGCTCGTTGCAGATCTGGTCGGTTCGCGTGTCCTGCCACACGACCGCGTTGTAGATCGGCTTTCCGGTCGACCGCTCCCACACGACCGTCGTCTCGCGCTGGTTCGTGACACCGACCGCTGCCAGGTCGCCCGAGGAGATGCCGGCCTTGCCGAGCGCGCCCGCAACCACCTCGTGCGTACGCTCGATGATCTCCATGGCGTCGTGCTCCACCCACCCCGGCTTCGGGAAGATCTGCTCGTGCTCCTTCTGATCCACCGCGACGACCTGCCCGGCGTGGTCGAAGATCATGAACCGCGTGCTGGTCGTCCCCTGGTCGATCGCCCCTGCGTAGTCCGCCATCGGATCTCCTCCTTCCGTTCCTCCCTCATCTGCCCCACGTGTCGGCCGCCGTCTTGAGCAGGAGCCACGACGACGTGGCTCCGGGGTCCTGGTGACCCGCGCTTCGCTCGCCCAGGTAGCTCGCGCGTCCCTTGCGTGCGACGAGGGGGATGGTCGCCTTCATGCCTTCCTCCGCGGCGGCGGCGGATGCGTGCAGTGCGTCGGCGAACGGTTCACCGGCAGCCACGGCCGCGGCCAGGGCGTCCCGCGCCGGGATCAGCGCATCGACCATCGTCTTGTCGTTCGGTTCGGCCTTGCCCCGCATCTGGACACCTTCGACCGCTGCGGCGAGCATCGCCACCCAATCGTCGTCCGTGAGCTCGTCCTTCCCGGTCGCCTTCGATCCGAGTTGCAGGAAGAAGGTCCCGTAGAGGGGCCCCCCCGCCCCGCCGACGCTGGAGACCAGGGCCATGCCGACGGTCTTCAGGAGCGCCCCGACGTCCTCCGGGTCGCCCGCCTGCAGCTTCGCCATGACGGCCTGCATCCCCCGGTTCATGTTGATGCCATGGTCGGCATCGCCGATCGCTGCGTCGAGGGCCGTCAGGTACTCCTTGTTCTCCGCGATCGCCTCCGCGAAGGCGCCGACCCATCGCACCACGTCGTCGTGTCCGACGCTCACGCATCACCTCCCGCCGGGGGAGGGGGCGACGTGGTCGCCGCCTCCCTCGTGCCTGTCATCTTCACGCGCCCCAACGGAGCCCGGGCGTCCGCACCGGCGCGTCCCACAGCGC
>JBKPRY010000426.1:0-3275 GCA_046734755.1 Actinomycetota bacterium
CCGATGGCCGCCCTGTCGCGAGCCGTCGCGGGTTCGCGCGGCGCCACGCTGATCGTGAACCTCCCCGGCAGCCCGAAGGGCGTCCGCGAGAGCCTCGAGGCGCTGCTGCCCGTGTTGCCGCACGCCGTCGAGCTGTTGGGCGGCCGAACGGGGGCGCACCCGACGGGTCACGGTGATGGAGGCGATCCGGATCGATCCGCGCCCGCGGTGATCGGCTCCGTGGAGGCCAAGGCGGTCAGGGTGCACGGCTCGCCGCCCTGCGCGGTCGGCAACTCGATGCGGATCGTCCCCGGCGGCGAGGTCCACGGAACGCTCGGGTGCGCCGAGTTCGACGAGGCGGCCGTCCGCGACGCCGCCGAGATCCTCGCCTCGGGCGAACCCGGGGTCCGCACCTACCACCACGAGCTCGGCGAGGTCGAGGTGTACCTCGAGCCGACGCGGCGGGAGCCGGCCCTCGTGATCGTCTCGGCCACCGACGTGGCGCGCGAGCTTGCACGGCTCGCGCCGGGACTCGGGTTCGCGCCCATCCTGGTCGAGGCGCGTCCGGAACGCGTCACCGACGCCGATGCGAACTCGATGCCGGTCGCGCGTCGGCTCGGTGACGTGGAGATCGGCGCGGAGACCCGCCTGGTCTTCACCGACCACGACGCGCCGGGGATCGCCACCGCGCTTGCCGGCGCGCTGCGTTCACCGGCGCGGTTCATCGGCGTGATGGGAAGCCGCCGCCACGTGGGCCCGTACGTCGAGGAGCTGCGCTCGATGGGGTTCGGCGACGAGGACCTCGCGCGGATCCGATCTCCGCTCGGCCTCGACCTTGGCGGGCGCGGGCCGGCCGAGGTCGCCCTGTCGATCGCCGCGGGACTGGTCGCCGACGAGCACGATCGTGATGCCGGATGGCTCGACCGGTGAGCACCGCTCGCCGGAGCGCGCGGGTCACGCCGTCGAGCGCCGCCCGTCCGAGCGCCAAGGCCCAGCCCGCCTACATCCGCCGCAACCGCGCGAACTGGAATCGCGAGGCGGACGACTACCAGCGCGAGCACGGCTCGCAGCTCAACCGCTTCGACCGCCCCGCGTGGGGAACCTGGGGCATCCCGGAGTCCGAGCTCGACGTCCTCGGCGACGTCGAGGGCAAGCGGGTGCTCGAGCTCGGGTGTGGCGGCGGCCAGTGGTCGATCGCGCTGGCTTGTCGGGGAGCTCGCCCCACGGGGTTGGATCTATCGATCCGCCAGCTCGCCCACGCCCGCCGGCTCGCCGCCGAGGTCTCGCAGCCGGTGCCGTTCGTGAACGCGAACGCCGAACGCGCGCCGTTCGCGGACGAGAGCTTCGACATCGTGTTCTGCGATCACGGCGCCATGACGTTCGCCGATCCGTACCTGACGGTGCCCGAGGTCGCACGACTCTTGCGTCCCGGCGGTGCGTTCGCCTTCAACATCGCCAGCCCGCTGATCTGGCTGTGCTGGGGCGACGGCGAGCAACCGCCGGGTCCCGAGCTGCTCCGCAGCTACTTCGGCCTGCGCCGGGCGACCTGGGAGACGGTCGAGTTCCAACTGGCTTACGGTGACTGGATCCGGCTGTTCCGGTCGAACGGCTTCGAGGTGCTCGACCTGGTCGAGTTGCGGCCACCCTCCCGTCCCCGGACCACCTACCCGGACTTCGCGCCGGTGGGGTGGGCCCGTCGGTGGCCGGCGGAGAACATCTGGTCGCTCCGGAAGTCCGGATGAAGGCACGGGGGGTCGCGCCGAGACCAGCGCGAGCGCGCCCCAACGTCCGCCCGGGCCTGGCGGTCGGCCTCGCCGTCCTCGCCCTCGGGTGGAGCCTCGCGGCGCTCCCGGAGGTCCGAGGCACGGAGGACCCCCGCCCGAACGTGATCGTGATCGTGACGGACGACCAGTCGGACGACTCGATCCCCAACCCCTACGAGGTGATGCCGTTCCTGCAACGCAGGGTGCTCGATCCGAGGGACCACTGGATCGTCTTCGAGAACGGGTTCGTCAACACGCCGCTGTGCTGCCCATCGCGGGCGACGATGCTCACCGGACGGTTCTCACACCACACCGGCGTCCGGGACAACGAGGACGCACACCTGTTCGACGACGGCTCGACGCTCGCGACGTGGTTGCGGGCCGCGGGCTACCACACCGGACTGGTCGGCAAGTACCTGAACCTGTACCCGTTCGAGCGGCCGGCGTTCGTGCCGGCCGGGTGGGACCGGTGGTGGGGTCGCGAGCATGGTCCGGTCACGAGCCTGTACTACGACTACTCGATGTTCGAGCAGGATCACGTCGTCCGCTACGGACACACCGGCGCCGACTACGCGACCGACGTCCTCGCCGAGCAGGCGACCGACTTCGTCCGCGAGGCACCGGCCGATCGGCCGTACTTCCTCTGGTTCGCCCCGACGGCACCGCACCCGCCCTGGGTGGCGGCGCCCCGGGACGAAGGGGCGTTCTCGGGGCTCGCGGTGCCCACGCCGCCGTCGGTCGGGGAGCCCGACGTCTCCGACAAGCCGGCCTGGGTCCGCCACCTGGCACCGATGGGCGACGCGCAGCGAGCGCTGCAGCGCGGGCATCGAAGGGACTCGTACGCGGCGCTCCTGGGGGTCGACGATGCGATCGCCCGGATCATGAACGCCGTCCGCGCGCGTGGTGACCTCGCCGACACGGTCGTCGTGTTCACCTCGGACAATGGGCTGGCCTTCGGCGAACACCGATGGACCAAGAAGAGCTGCCCCTACGAGGCGTGCCTGGGCGTTCCCTTCATGATCCGGATGCCGGGCGCCCCGCATCGAACCGAGCGAGCGATCGTCTCCACCGCCGACATCGCCCCCACGATCGCCGATCTCTCGGGCGCCTCGACCCCGACGTCGTTCGACGGGGTGAGCCTCGTGCCGCTGCTCTCGACCGGTAGCCGGGAGGGGTTGCCGGGCGAGGTGTTCGCCGAATGGGTCGGTGACTCGGCGATCCCAGCGTGGTGGGAGATCCGCACCCGGCGGTTCGCGTACATCGAGCTCGCGACCGGAGAGCGCGAGCTCTACGCCCTGCGGGACGATCCCTACGAGCTCGTCAACGTGGTGGATGCGCCGGCGTTCGAGGGCGACGTGTCGCGGCTGGCCGCGACCCTCGAGGCGTACCGGAGCACATGAGGCACGTCGCCGCGATCGCCCTCGGGGCGTTGCTCCTCCTCGTCCGGGCCGATCCCGCCGCGCGACCGTCGACGGCGGCCACTCCCGTGTCGGCCGTCTCCGAGACGGCGGCGCCGCCCGACATCGTTCTGAT
>JBKPRY010000427.1:0-1393 GCA_046734755.1 Actinomycetota bacterium
CTCCGGATCCGACCGCGTCTACGCCCTGGCCCAACGCACGTACCTGATCCTGTTCTGGGTCGGCTTCTTCGCGCTGTTCAAGGGCATCACGCAGATCGTGAATGCCTTCGGGATCCGTCACGCCGGGAAGGTGGCGAGCGAGCCCCTGACGGCATGACGTGACCGGGGGATCGGGAGCGGGTCGGGTGTCCGACCCGTTCCCGGCCCGCGGTCGATGCGATGGTGGCGTGCCGGCATGCTCACCCGACCGACACGCTGAAGAGCTCCCACTCGCCGGGGACGCCGCGAAGGCTCACCGAGCCGAGCGAGCCGAAGGCGAGGTCGGTGCCCGTGGCGAGATCACGGACGGTTCGGGTCACGATGACCTCCCGATCCGCGGCCTGAGCGAGGGCCCGCGCCGCGATGTGGACGCCGATCCCGCCGACGTCGTCGTCGCGGATCTCGATCTCCCCCGTGTGGATCGCCGAACGGATCTCGAGTCCGACGTCGCCCAGCGCGTCGGTGAGCGCGAACGCGCAGCGGAGCGCGCGGGTCGGGGCGTCGAACGTCGCCAGGACCCCGTCGCCGGTGGACTTCACGAGCCGCCCACGGAAGCGGTCGACCTCCGTACGGGCCACCTCGTCGTGCCGATCCAACAGGCGACGCCACCGCTGGTCTCCGATCGCGGCCGCCCGCTCCGTGGACCGCACGATGTCGGTGAACAGGATCGTCGCGAGCACCCGTTCCGTGTCCTGGGCCGCCTGCCACGAGCGCATGTGCTCACCCGTCCAGGCGTAGCTGTCCACGTACCTGCTCGAGGGCGCCCGATCCGACGGGCGGTAGGTCAGCACGGAGACCCCCGACTCGAACGTCCTCGTGTCGACGAGCTCCAGGTGTGTCGTATCGCTGGCGTCCTTGAACAGGCGCTTGCCGCTTCCGAGGAGCACGGGGAAGACCATGATCCGGTACTCGTCGATCACGTCGACCCCGATGAGGGAGTTGAGGAGGTCGCCGCTCCCGAACAGGAAGATGTCCCCACCGGGTTCCTGCTTGAGATCCTTGATCGCCCCAACGGGGTCGTCCCTGATGACCGTGGAGTTCCGCCAGGATGGGCTCTCCAGGGTCTTGGAGACCACGAACTTCGGAAGATCGTTCATGCGATCGGCGAACCCCTCGTCCCTCGGAGCGGTCGGCCAGAACGCCGCGAAGATCTCGTAGGTCACCCGCCCCAACAGCATCGCGCCCGCCTGGAAGACCTCGTCGATCTTGAAACGCTGCTGGTCTTCGCCGGCGTACCGCAAGGCCCACGCGTTCCTCCCGTCGGGATGCGGTTCATGACCGGGTGCCTCCATCACCCCGTCCAGCGTCACGAACTCGGACGCGATCAGTCGTCGCACGGACCCTCCACGAAGCA
>JBKPRY010000428.1:0-2680 GCA_046734755.1 Actinomycetota bacterium
GCCTACGCGAAGTGCCAGGAATCGAGCATGTCGCGGAACGCGACCGCGCTCGTGTCGAACCCATCCTGGAGATCGTTCAGCGTCACCCGCCACCCGACGTCGTTGCTGACCGTGACGACCTCACGCATGAGGAAGTTGTCGCCGCCCTCGGACGCGACCGAGACGTCCCACTGCAACGCGTCGGCCCCGTCGAGCCTCGCCTCGCTCGCCGGTCCCGGCGTGAGCCCCGCGTCCTCATCGCGCCCACGGACGAACTCGGACCATTGATCGAGCTCGACCCCGGTCTCCAGGTCGACGGCCTCGACGACCACGGTCGCCGAACCCGTGGGCGGCGCGAACTGGTCGAGCGTCACGTCGGCGCCGAACTGCGCCGGTCCAGCCTCCCAGCCCTCGGGTACGAGGAGGCAGTAGCCGAAGTTCTCCGACTCGAAGTTCGTGTCGCGGCACGGATCGGGCCGTAGCACGTAGAACGCCCCCACGACCGCAGCCGCGCCGAGGACCACGCCGAGCACGATCAGCGGCCGCCACTTCGACGGCTGCGGCGGCTTGCGCATCTCGATCGGTGGGCGCTCGCCTGGCTCGCGGCGCGGGAGGAGGGCGACGGCATCGGGGGTGAGCGAGGAGCCGCACTTCTGGCAGATCGCGCGTCCCTCCTCGTTCACCTCGCGGCAGGTCGGGCAGACGACCACGCTCAGGCCTCCCCGTCGAGGGTCGCGCCCTCCAGGCCGAAGCGCTGGTGGACGGCTCGGACTGCGCGGTCACCGTCCTCGGCCCGGATCACGCAGGAGATGCGGATCGATGAGGTGGAGATCATGTCGATATTGATGCCTTCGGCCGCGAGCGCATCGAACATGTCTGCGGCCACGCCGGGGTTGCTCTTGATCCCGGCGCCGACGAGCGAGAGCTTCGCGATCGCGTCGTCGGTCTCGTAGCGGAGGGCACCGACGTCGGTCACGATGCCCTCGAGCACCGCGTCGATGCGGTGCAGGTCGGCGCGCGGGATCGTGAAGCTCAGGTCTGTGCGGCCGTCGTGCGAGACGTTCTGCACGATCATGTCGACGTGGATGCCCTCGGCGGCGACCGCCTTGAAGATCGCGGCCGCGATGCCGGGGCGGTCGGGGACCTCGTCGAGGGTGACCTTGGCCTCCTCGACGTCCAGGGCGACGCCGCGGATCAGTGCGCTCTCGAGCATCGCGGCCGGCGGAGTCTCCATCACCCAGGTCCCGGATTCGTCGACGGTGTGGGCGTTGCGCACGTGGATACGGACACCGTGCCGTCGAGCGTACTCCACGCACCGAAGTTGGAGGACCCTGGCCCCTGCGGCCGCCAGCTCGAGCATCTCCTCGTAGGAGATGCGGTCGATCTTGCGGGCCTCAGGGTGGACGCGGGGATCGGCGGTGAACACGCCGTCCACGTCGGTGTAGATCTCGCACACGTCTGCCCCGAGCGCGGCCGCCATGGCCACCGCGGTGGTGTCCGATCCCCCGCGGCCGAGCGTCGTGATGTCGTACTCCGTGGACAGGCCCTGGAAGCCGGCCAGGATGACCACGTTGCCGGCCTCGAGCGACTCCTTGATGCGGGCGGGGCGGATCTCGACGATCTTCGCCTTGCCGTGGTGGGTGTCGGTGATGATCCCGGCTTGCGAGCCCGTGTAGGAGGCGGCCCGACACCCACGAGCGTTGACGGCGATCGCGAGCAGAGACATCGCGATCCGCTCGCCGGCGGTCAGCAGCATGTCGAGCTCGCGAGGTTCGGGTGCGGGGGTGATCGCGCCGGCCATCCCGAGGAGCTCGTCGGTGGTGTGGCCCATCGCGCTGACCACGGCGACCACGTCCTGACCCCGCTCTCGGGCGCGAACGATGCGATCGGCGACACCGCGGATGCGATCGGGGTCTCCGACGGAGGTCCCGCCGTATTTCTGCACCACGATGGGCATGCGAGGAGGGTAGCATTGGGGTCCGCGGGATCCGCGAGAAACGGTTTTCGTCGAGCCGGACCCGGGAAAGGGTGTCCCATGGCCTACGTCATCGCCGAGCCGTGCATCGACATCAAGGACAAGGCGTGCGTCGACGAGTGCCCGGTCGACTGCATCTACGAGGGCCCTCGGATGCTCTACATCCAGCCGGACGAGTGCGTGGATTGCGATGCGTGCGTGCCGGTGTGCCCCGTCACCGCGATCTTCTCGGACGAGGAACTCCCCGGTGAGTGGAAGCAGTTCGCGGCCGTCAACGCCGAGTGGTTCTCGGATGCCGTGACGGGGCTGGGCTCACCCGGCGGAGCGGCCCAGGCGGGTCCGCAGGACAAGGACCACCAGGTCGTCGCCGAGTGGCCGGCCGTCGCCTGAGCTAACCGCCTCAGCTACACGACCACCGTCCGCCGCAGGAAGTCGAGCTGGATCCGCAGGATGTTCTCGGTCACCGCAGACGAGCGCGTGAGGTGGGTCGCGTTCGGGATCAGCACCAGCTCGTGCCACTTGCCGGCCTCGAACAGCGCCGCCGAAAAGCGGAGCGTGTTCGCGACGAACACATTGTCATCCGCCAGGCCGTGGATCAGCAGCATCGGCCGCGAAAGGGAGGCCGCGTCGAGCAGCGGCGAGTTCCGCCGGTAGACCTCGGGCTCGTCCTGGGGCTTCCCCAGGTATCGCTCCGTATAGAAGGTGTCATAGAGGTACTGGTCGGTG
>JBKPRY010000429.1:0-3966 GCA_046734755.1 Actinomycetota bacterium
GAGCGCGACCGCGCCGGCGACGAGGGAGGTCCATGAGCGACGAGGGACCAGACGACATGACGGGGGACGAGCCGCTCCCCGAGGAACCGATCCGGGTCATGGTGGTGGATGACCATCCGGTCTGGCGCGACGGGATCCGCAACGATCTGGAGACCTCCGGCGTCGCCACGGTGGTCGCCGAGGCCTCGGACGGGGGCGAGGCGATCGAGCGAGCCCGCGAATCGATGCCGGAGGTCATCCTGATGGACCTGCAGCTCCCCACCGTCCCGGGCGTGGAGGCGACCCGTGCCATCGTGGAGGAGTCACCGCACGTCAAGGTGGTCGTGCTGTCGGCCTCCGGCGAGGAGGCCGACGTCCTCGAGGCCGTCAAGGTCGGCGCGACGGGCTATCTGCTCAAGGGCTCGACCGCGGTCGAGATCGTGAACGCGGTCCGGCGCGTTCGCGACGGTGAGCCCGTGTTCACCCCGTCGTTGGCCGGGATGGTCCTGTCTGAGTTCCGCCGGGTCGCCGCCCCCGACCCGGGCGTCCCGGGTCTCACCCCGCGCGAGAACGAGGTCTTGAAGCTCGTGGCGAAGGGCTACACGTATCGAGAGATCGCGGGGAAGCTGTTCATCTCGGTCAAGACCGTCCAGAACCACGTCCAGAACATCCTCACGAAGCTCCAGCTCCGCAAGCGCTACGAGCTGATGCGGTACGCGATCCAGCGAGGCCTCGACAAGGCCCCCGAGTAGTCGCTTGCCGGAAGTCCCCATTGCGAGATCGGGATCTTTTCGCCCTCGAACCGGGGAGCTTCTCGTCTGGTCTGCTTCCTCCATCCGGCCCAAGCTGCGTGGGTGAACCGAGCTACGGACGGGTGAGGACGATGACGACAGATCTCGAACGGTTGGTCGAACGCTTCGAGCGTCTCGAGCGGGAGGTGGAGGAGCTGAAGCGGACGTCGCCCTTCGACTGGACGGTCGACGCGCTCACCGAGCCCGCGGTGTTCCCCCCGCCGGTCCCGGACGCCACACCGCCGGTGCCGGCAGCCGTGGGGTCCGCAGAGCCCGTGCTGTTGGGGGAGCCCATCCCCGACGCCTCCGACCTCGAGGAGAACGTCGTGGGCACGTGGTTCCCTCGGCTGGGAGCACTGGCCCTGTTCCTCGGGGCGGGGTTCGGTTTCCGCTACGCGGTGGATCGCGGGTGGATCGGCCCGGAGGCACGTGTGGTATCGGGGGTGGCCATCGGCATGCTCATGCTCCTGCTCGGGGACGCGACGAAGCGCCGCGGCTGGGCGGGCTACGCACAGGCCGTGACCGGCGGTGGCCTCGCCATCCTGTATCTGAGCGTGTGGGCTTCGTTCGCGTTGTACGGCTTGGTGCCGGACCCCGTCGCCTTCGCGTTGCTGGTCGGGATCACGACCACGGCCGCGGTGCTGGCCTTTCGCTACGACTCCCAGGCGCTGGCGGTGCTCGCCACGCTCGGCGGCTTCCTCAACCCCATCGTCGTGGGGCGGGGGGCGATCGATGCTGCGGGTCTGTATGCGTACACGGTCGCGCTGAACCTCGGAGTCTTCGCGCTGGCCTCGGTTCGGCGTTGGAGACTCCTGGACAAGGTCGCGTTCGTGGGATCGTGGACGCTCTACGGGCTCGCGCACGCCTCCGGCGATCGAGCGATGATCTTCTCGACGACGATCTTCGTCCTCTTCGGATCGCTCCCATACCTTCGAAGCATCGTCGGCGGGCTCCCGAGCCGGCCCCGGGACATGATCCAGATGACGACGAACGCCGCCGTGTACTACGCCGTTTCCCTCGCGAATCTCCCGTCCGATCAGACCGGTCCGTTCACGCTGACGCTCTCGTGCGTCTTCCTTCTGCAAGGCCTGGTGGCGTTCGGGATCGCCGAGAGGGACCGCTTGTTGCGCCTCGGCGCGTTGGGAGTCGGGGTGGCGCTCTTCACGCTGTGGATCTTCCTCGAGGCCGACCGGACGTGGCTGCCTGCGCTGTGGGCGGCGGAGGGCCTGGGGCTGACGTTGATTGGGTACCGCGTCCACTCCGGCCCGACCCGGCTGGCCGCTGCGGGCATCCTCACGCTCTCGGTCGCCGCAACGCTCTACTCGTTCGAGGACTTCCTCCCCGAGCGCCTGCTCCGGTCGGAGCAGGCGCTCGTCTGCCTGTGCGTGATCGCGGTCTTGTACGTCGTGGCATTCGTGACGTCCCGGATCCCGGCCGAACGCCCGTACGCCGCCGTCGCGGGCGTCGCGGCGAACATCCTCACCCTCATCTGGCTGAGCTTCGAGGCGCGAGGCGCCGTCGAGTCGGCCCGCGTGCTGACGTTCAGCATCTCGGCCATCTGGGCGGGGTACGCCGCCCTGCTGCTCGCGATCGGGATCGCGGCCCGCCTGCGGTCCGCGCGGTTGCTCGCCATCGGCATCTTCGGCGTCACCCTGGTCAAGATGGTGGGAAGCGACCTGTGGGAGATCGACCCGGTCCACCGGATCGTGTCGTTCGCCGGCATCGGGGCTCTCTTGCTCGCCTGCTCCCTGCTGTTCCATCGCGTCAAGCACGTGGTGCTGGGTGCGCGTGACGTCGCAGGCGATGCGTCACCACACGCGTCAGACGGGTGACCACGCCACGAAGTCCCCGTCGGTGACCAGGACCGCCGCGCGGTCCGCCCGGGCGGACTGGATCCAGATCCCTCCTCGCCCTCGTTCGTCCCCGTAGGCGAACGCGGTGCTGTCGGGCGACGCCGATGTGTGCACGCAGTGGGGGACCTCATCTCGGCAGTTTCGAACGGGGCGCCGCTCCAGCAAGGCAGCGATCACGTCGGTGCGGCGTCCGTGTGAGGATCCGACTGCGGGAAGCGCTCGCGAAGGTGCAAGATGGGAGGACGCAGGAGCGGGAAGGAGGCCGTCATGGAGGTCAACGACGTCATCTCGCAGGCCCGGGACACGCTCACCGTCAAGCGTGTGTTCGGCGAACCCTATGAGAAGAACGGCGTGACCGTGATCCCGGCCGCCAGGGTTCAGGGTGGCGCCGGGGGAGGAGGCGGGGAAGGTCCAGACGGCCAGGGCAAGGGCTCGGGAAGCGGTTTCGGCCTCAACGCCCGCCCGGTCGGGGCGTTCCTCATCAGGGGCGACGAGGTGATGTGGCGTCCCGCCGTCGATCTCAACAAGGCCATCCTCGGAGCCCAGGTCGTCGCCGTCGTCGCCCTGCTGACGATCCGGGCGATCGTCAAGACCCGGGCCAAGTCCAGGGCCTGAGCGCGCCTCGGCGGCTCCGGCGAACCAGAGATGGCGCGCGTCCGAAAGCCGAAGGTCGACAAGTCGGGCCGCACCAGCGCCGGCATCCTGTTGTGGCGCGAGCGGGTGGGTCGCCTCGAGGTGCTGCTCGGTCACCCCGGGGGTCCGTATTTCGCGGGCAAGGACGCGGATCACTGGACCGTGCTGAAGGGCGAGGTGGATCCGGGCGAGGACCTGCCGGCCGTCGCCCGGCGAGAGTTCGAGGAGGAGACCGGACAACCGCCGCCGGAAGGTCGGACGATCGAGCTCGGCGAGATCCGCCAGAAGTCCGGCAAACGCGTCTTCGCCTGGGCGGTGCAGGGAGACCTCGACACGGCGACCGCGGTGAGCAACTCGTTCGAGATGGAGTGGCCTCCCCGATCCGGTCGCAAGCAGCAGTTCCCCGAGATCGATCGCGTCGAGTGGTTCGGCCTGGACGATGCCCGCGAGAAGATCAAGGCCGCGCAGGCTCCGTTCCTGGATCGCCTCGAGCGGACGCTGACCGACGAACGCGATCGGGCGCGATAACCGTCACTCGCTAGGGTCCGGGTCCATCTCGATCACGCCGTAGACGGTGCCGTCCGGTGCCCGGAAGTGCGTCCAAGTGAGACCCACCTCGTCCGATCGAACGGGGCCGAGCACGATCGGGACGCCGGCAGCGCGGAGCTCCTCGGTCGCGGCCGCCACGTCCTCGACCAAGAACTCCACCA
>JBKPRY010000430.1:0-2809 GCA_046734755.1 Actinomycetota bacterium
GGCATGAGGTCCGGCCGCGTCGACAGGATCTGGCCGATCTTGGCGAACGTGGGCCCGAGCTCCTCGAGTGAGCTCCGCAGCCGCTTGGCCTGCCGCCGGCGCCCGACGGCGCCCTCGGAGTCGGGCCGGCCGAACAGCTCCTTCAGCCCGTGCTTGGCGAAGACCGTGCCGATCTTGGTCCCGCGCGCCATCAGGTGGGGCTCGGTCGGGGTCGCGACCGCGCTCGAGCGGATCGTCGTGGACGGCCGCGTCACCGTCGTCGACTCGCCGTCGGGCGTCGTGTTCACGATGATCACGGTGCAGCGCGCGTTGTGGCTGATCCTGTTGGGGACGTTGCCGAGCAGGAACTCCTTGCGGCCCGCCATCCCCGCGTTCCCGACGACGAGGACGTCGATGTCGTGTTCCTCCGTCGCGTGCACGATCGCGAGAGCCGGATCGTCGTCGATCACCACGTGGGCGAAGCCGCGTCCGCCCGCGACCGTCGTCGCGTACGTCTGGAGCTCGTCGGCGGCCGCTCGGGCCCTCGTGACCTCGGCCGATCCATGTTCGGTGGCCGCGGGATGCAACGGGATCACCACCTGCACGACGTGGAGCTCCGCCGAGTAGGCGTCCGCGAACGCGGCCGCCCATCGCACGGCACGCTCGGCGGTCTCGGACCGGTCCGTCCCGACCATGACGCGAGCGACGCCCGGTGCTCCACCACTCCCGTTGCCTCCCGCCATGACGCCGCATCATCCCAGACGAGGCTCGGTCTGCGGTACGGGGGCGGCCGCCTCGCCCTCGGGTGCCAGCGGCCGCGGGTGCTTCGTAGACTCCCTGCCGTTCGCCGGAGTAGCTCAGTCAGGCAGAGCAACCGCCTCGTAAGTGGTAGGTCAGGGGTTCGAATCCCCTCTCCGGCTCTCGTCGCGTCCGGCAGCGATGGCGGGATCACGAGCCTCTCTTGCTAGAATCGCCGCCGTGCTCGGCCAGGTGAGCGTCAACCCCACCGTCACCCCCGTCCTGAACAACGGCGGTTGGGTCTTCAACGCGGCCCAGCTGCTCGCGTTGCTCGGGATCGTGCTCACGGTCGCGATCGTCTTCGGGTACATGCGTCTCGCCCCCCGGTTCCAGACCGATGAGCAGACGCGCAGGTCGGTCCGGGTGCCGAGGATGCAGCCCGACGGGGAGGTACGCAGGCCCGTCAAGGTGATCGGCACGCCCATCATCGTGCAACCGCCCGTGATCGCGCCGGCCGTTCCCGGGGGACCTGCTGCTGCAGCTGCCGCCCCGGCCGCTGCCGCCACGGCCGCTGCACCTGCCGCTGCACCTGCCGCTCCGGCGGCTGCACCTGCCGCTGCACCTGCCGCTCCGGCGGCTGCACCACCCGCCCCGGCCGCTGCACCTGCCGCTGCACCTGCCGCACCGGCGGCTGCGCCCGCTGCCGCCCACGCGGACGTGAGCCTCGACCAGGAGACGTTCGATCGCGTCCTGGCCGAGCTGCTCGAAAAGGGGACCGACCGACGCGTCGCCGAGGGCCAGGCTCGGCGCGCGGCCATGATCGCAGCCCGTAAGAAGGCCGAGGGCTAGGCCCTCTTCGGCCATGGAGGCCACTATCGACTGGTCCATGGGTTCTCGCGCCGCCGCGCTCATCGACTGGGGAACGGTCAGCCAGACCGGCCGACGGGTCGGAGGGTCCGGTCCGCCCACCCCCTCGGTTGAGCGCGCCCGGATGCGGGAGGACCTCGCGGAGGTCGTGCCGTACGCCGAGACCCTGATCGAGGAGTTCACCGGGCTCTCCAGCGGCGGTGCCCCCAGGGCGCGAGCATGGGTCATGTCCCGCGGGGAGTGGGTGAACGCGAACGCCAGGGGGCTCCAACGCCTCCTCGAACCGCTGGCCGAACGCGTCCTCCCCGAAGGGGCACCCCGATCCGATCTGCGCCGCAAGGCTCTTGGCGCGCAGATCGGCGCGCTCCTCGGCTACGTCTCGCGCAAGGTGCTCGGGCAGTACGACGCGTTCCTGCCGCCGGACGACGACGGGCTGCTGTACTTCGTCGGCCCGAACCTGGTCGAGGTCGAGCGTCGGTTCGAGCTCCCGCGCCGCGACTTCCGGTTGTGGGTCTCGATCCACGAGGTGACCCACCGGGTCCAGTTCGGTGCGACCCCCTGGCTCCGTC
The DNA here is from genome assembly GCA_046734755.1 of Actinomycetota bacterium. Taxonomy (GTDB): domain Bacteria; phylum Actinomycetota; class UBA4738; order UBA4738; family HRBIN12; genus DASSJM01. The sequence continues at coordinate 2,154 of JBKPRY010000430.1, forward strand.
CGCACCTGGAAGGGCTGATCGGTCGCTACGTGCACACCGTTCAGATCGATTCTCGCGAGGTGGTCGCCCAGCTCAGGCGAGCCGTCGACGCGGTCCGCCGCGGCGCCGACTGGCGAGGCATGAACGGGATCCTGTTGATCATGAACGACGAGCAGCGGGGGCTGTTCAGTCGCATGCAGGCCCTGATGACCCTGCTCGAAGGTCATGCCACTTTCGTGATGAACGAGGTGACCGCGGGCCGCGTGGACGATCTCGACCGGATGCAGAAGGCCCTGCGCGAACGCCGACGCTCGCGCGGGGGGGTGGAGAAGGTGTTCCAACAGGCGATCGGCTTCGAGACCAAGGCGAAGCAATACGCCTCGGGAGAACGCTTCGTCCGCGACGTGGTCACCATGGCCGGGATGGACGGCTTCAACCGCGTCTGGCAAGACGAGGCCAACCTGCCGACCCCCGAGGAGATCGCGGATCCGGCCCGGTGGGTGAGGAGGGTCGCGAAGGGCTGATGCGCCGCGCGCCGGCCGTTGCCCGCGTGCTCGAACGGGTGACGAGGACGGCCCGCGAGCACGAGATGTTCCGGCCGGGGGATGTCGTCTTGGTCTGCGTCTCCGGTGGCCCGGATTCGGTGTGCCTGCTCTATTCCCTGTGGTACCTCCGCA
>JBKPRY010000431.1:0-3824 GCA_046734755.1 Actinomycetota bacterium
AGCGTTCGGCGCTGGGCGGGCGTGAGCTCCGCGGTCGCCTGCATGCCCCGGATGGTAGGAGTAGCCACCGACATGGCCGAGACGCCCGACGACATCCTGCGAGCCCTCGCCGACCTCGAGCGACTCGCGATCGCGGGGCACCTCGCCCGCTCGGACGCGTCGTCGGCCGAGCTCGCGGATGCCCTCGACCTCCCACTCCCACGGCTGCGCAAGCACCTGAACCGCCTCGTCGCCACGGGCATCGTTCGCCTGAAGGACGATCGGCGGACCTATCGGCTCGATGCCGAGACCCTCCGCTGGGCCGCCGAACAGGTCGGGCCGCCGCGGGACGTGGGACTCGCACTCGGCGCGGCGACCGAAGACGAGGAGGCCGTACTCCGAGCGTTCTTCCGCGACGGCCGCCTGACCGAGGTGCCCGCCAAGGAGTCGAAGCGACGCATCGTGCTCGGACGGATCGCGCTCGAGTTCGAGCCGGGCGTGGACTACGACGAGGCGACCGTGAATGCCATCGTCGGACGGTTCTCCACCGACCATGTCGCGCTCCGCCGCCATCTCGTCGACGATGGGTTCCTCGGCCGCGATCACGGCCGCTACTGGCGAACCGGCGGACGCGTAGACGTCTAGCGCGAGCCTCTCCGAGAGCCCGGCCCGCGTCGGCCGTGGCCCCAGGGTCGCTCCGCTAGACTTCGGGAGATCATGGCCAAGACCGAGGATCGTCCACGTCCTTCGGTGCGCACGGTCGAGGACCGCATCGAGGAGCTCCGCAAGCGCCGGGGCGCCCTGCTGGACGGATCCAGGAAGGACGCCGTTCGCAAGCAGCACGAGAAGGGCAAGCTGACGGCCCGCGAGCGCGTCGAGCTGCTCGTCGACCGCGATTCCTTCCAGGAGACCGACCCGTTCGCCGTCCACCGTTCGCACGACTTCGGGATCGAACGCAACCGCCCCGCCGGCGACGGCGTGATCACGGGCTATGGGACCGTGGATGGGCGCAGGGTCTTCGTCGCCTCGCAGGACTTCACGGTGTTCGGCGGCTCGCTCGGTGAGATCCACGCGCAGAAGATCTGCAAGGTCCAGGACCTGGCGATGTCGACCGGCGCCCCGTTCATTCAGATCAACGACTCGGGCGGGGCTCGGATCCAGGAGGGCGCCGCGAGCCTCGCCGGTTACGGCTACGTGTTCGAGCGGAACGTGCGCGCCTCGGGCGTGATCCCGCAGATCAGCGTGATCATGGGGCCGTGCGCCGGGGGCGCCGTCTACTCCCCCGCCATCACCGACTTCACGTTCATGGTGCGCGAGACCTCGCACATGTTCATCACCGGTCCGGATGTGATCAAGGCGGTGACCGGTGAGGAGGTCACGTTCGAGGAGCTCGGCGGGGCGATGACGCACGCGAGCCGCTCGGGGGTCGCGTCGTTCGTGAGCCAGGACGAGGAGGAGTGCCTCGCGATGGTGCGCCATCTCCTCTCGTACCTGCCGGCGAACAACCTGGAGGACGCGCCCTCGTTCGCGCCGGTCGACGACCCCGATCGCCACGACGAGGGCCTGACGCACGTGATCCCCGATTCGGCGAGGGAGCCGTACGACATGCACGAGGTGATCCGCCGCATCGTGGACGACGGCGACTTCTTCGAGGTCTTCCCGTTCTGGGCGATGAACGTGGTGACCGGGTTCGCGAGGCTGGACGGCCGCGCGGTCGGGGTCGTGGCGAACCAGCCAAAGGTGCTCGCGGGGACGCTCAACATCGACGCGTCCGAGAAGGCCGCGCGGTTCGTTCGGACGTGCGACGCGTTCAACATCCCGATCGTCACCTTCGTCGACGTACCGGGGTTCCTCCCGGGGACCGACCAGGAGTACCAGGGGATCATCCGTCACGGGGCCAAGCTGCTGTACGCGTTCACCGAGGCGACCGTGCCGCGGCTCACCGTGATCACTCGCAAGGCCTACGGGGGCGCGTACCTCGTGATGAACTCGAAGCACCTGCGCGCCGACGTGTCGTTCGCGTGGCCCACGGCCGAGATCGCGGTGATGGGACCCGAGGGAGCGGTGAACGTCGTCTTCCGCAAGCAGATCGAGAAGGCCGAGGACCCGGTCACGGCGCGCGCCGAGCTGATCCAGCAGTACCAGGATAAGTTCGCGACGCCGTACATCGCCGCCGAACGCGGGTTCATCGACGACGTGATCGAACCCGCCGAGACGCGGCCCCGCCTGATCAAGGCGCTCCGGATGCTCGCGACCAAGCGCGAGACCGTCCCGGCCCGCAAGCACGGGAACATCCCCCTGTGAGCAGGACGCCGGGCGGAGCGGTGAGCCGGCCGTGAGCGACGATCGCCGCTTCGAGCTCCCCGACGACCTCTCCGCCGACGAGGAGCGCGCGATCATCCGAGCACTCGAGCGCTACTTCGCGCAGGAGAGTCCACATCCTCACCCGTGGGTCCTCGCCGGACGGATCGATGCCACGGGGTTCGGCGCGTTGCAGGCGAGGCACCACGCGGATACCCCCTGGCGACGCTTCGGCGACGTGCCGTTCGCCCGCCGGGGTGTCCCACCGCAGGCGGGGCGCGGCGACGCGGGGTAGATGACCGCGTCGAAGACCGAGTCCGTGGTCGGGGGCCACGGCGCCGCGCTCGAGATGTTCAGGGCCGAGGGGTGCTCGGCGCCGAGATCGTGGGGCAACGGACCCGGCGACGCATACGGCCCGCATACCCACGCCTTCCACAAGGTGCTGTTCTGTCTCGGCGGCTCGATCACGTTCCACCTCGACGATGGGGATCTCGTGCTCGGGCCGGGCGACCGCCTCGACATCGAACCCGAGACCGAGCACGCGGCGACGGTCGGGCCGAGCGGCTGCTCGTGCGTGGAGGCCTCGCGATGAGGGTCGCCGCACACGTCGACCAGCTGTTCTTCAACGTGCCGGGTGGTGTGGGGACCTACATCCGGAACCTGGTGCCCGCGCTCGCGGGGCGCGATCCGTCGCTTGACGTGACGCTCTTCCACGCGCGCTTCGCGTCCCCGCGGCCTTCGGAACCGTGGATGGACGGCTTCGCCGAGGCGGAGCTGCCCGGCTCGATCCGGAGCCTGTACGCGCGGTGGAACCTCACGGCCAGACCCGCGCTCCCGGCGGCGATCCGCTCGGCCGACCTCGTGCACGCGATGAGCGCCTCGGCCGTCCCACCCACCGCCCGCGGCCAGCGCCTGGTCGTCACGGTGCACGACCTGGCGTTCGCTCGCTACCCGAAGCTGTTCCCAAGGGCGTGGCGGACCGTGTACCGGCTCGGTCTGCGTGCGGCCGTCCGGCGCGCGGACGCGATCGTGACGCCGTCGCGCTCGACCGCCGAGGACGTCCTGTCGCGTACGAACATCGACCCCCGCAAGCTGCACGTGGTCCCCGAGGCCGCTGCGTTGCCGGCCAGCAAGGTCGACGTGGGCGAGGCGCTGGCGCGCCTGAAGGTTCGAACCCCGTACGTCCTGTTCGTCGGCACGATCGAGCCGAGGAAGAACCTCGTCCGGCTGGTACGCGCATACCGACGTGTGGCCGCCACCGGTGTGCCGCACGCCCTGGTGCTCGCCGGTCCGCTCGGCTGGCACCACGAGGGCCTGATGCGGGAGCTGGCGCTCGAGGGCCCGGGCGAGATCGCGATGACCGGCGCGCTCGCACCCGCCGAGCTCGATGCGATCTACCGGGCGGCCGATGCGTTCGTCTACCCGTCCGTGTACGAGGGATTCGGCCTGCCGGTACTCGAGGCGATGGGTCGGGGGATCCCCGTCGTGGCCTCGACGACGTCCGCCCTCCCCGAGGTCACCGGCGACGCGGCGCTGGGCGTGAA
>JBKPRY010000432.1:0-1098 GCA_046734755.1 Actinomycetota bacterium
CGGCGCGGGAGGGGAGGCTCGCCGACGCGCTTGCGAACGACACGCGGATGGCGCTGCGGCTCGCCCACGTGGTCGCGGCGAGCTCGTTCGCGACCGATCTGCTCTCGGGACGTCCCGAGCGCATGCTCGCGCTCCAAGAGGGAGCCGAGACCGACGACGCGCAGGCGGCCCTCGTGTCGGCCGCGGCGCGGTACGCGGCGCGGGAGCTCGAGCCCAACCAGACCGGAGAGGAGCTCGCTGCGGTCGCGGACCGGGTCGTCGCCGACGCGGTCGAGGCCGCCGAACCCGACCTGCCGTTCGCGGTGATCGGGCTCGGCAAGCTCGGGGCGCAAGAGCTGAACTTCGCCTCCGACCTCGACGTCGTCTTCGTCTACGAGGGGGAGGGCCCGGCCGAGTTCCGCCGCGCCGCCGAGCTGGGCGAACGCGTTCTCGATGGGATCCGGGACGCCGGGTGGGAGCCTGACGCCGGCCTGAGGCCCGAGGGGCGGAGCGGCCCGATCGCGAAGTCGTTCGCGGCCTACCTCGAGTACTGGGAGCGTCACGCGGAGACCTGGGAGTTCCAGTCGCTGCTTCGGTCGCGGTTCGTTGCGGGGGACGAGGGGCTCGGGCGTCGCTTCTGCTCGTTCGCGAGCGACTTCGCCTACCCCGACTACCTCCCCGTCGAACGCGTCGGCGAGATCCGCCGTATGCGCGAGCGGATCGAGCGGGAACGGGTCCGCCCGCCCGAGGCCTCGAGGTTCCACTTCAAGCTCGGGTACGGGTCGCTCGCCGACGTGCAGTTCGCGGTGGAGCTGTCGCTGATGCGGTTCGGCGGACGGCACCACGAGATCCGAACCCACCGGACGCTCGACGCGATCGAGCGGCTCGTGCGCCTGCGGCTGATCGAGGACGGGGCGGCCCTGGCGCTCGGCGAGGCGTTCGTCTTCCTTTCGGACGTCAAGGACGCGCTCGAGGTCGACCGCCGCGTCCACGCCGAGGCGATCCCCCCGGCGCCGCAGGAACAGATCGCGCTCGCGCGGCGGCTCGGGTTCGAGGAGTATCCGCGGCAGACGCTCCTGGAGGAGTACCGGCGGATCACGCGTCGAGCCAGGCGAGCGA
>JBKPRY010000433.1:0-2262 GCA_046734755.1 Actinomycetota bacterium
GTCGGTCGCGACGCCATCCCGATGCGTCGAGTCGCTGGTGATCGATCCCTCCTGGCCGCTGCCCGCGAACAGATCGCCGGGAGGGCCTTCGGCGACGATCAACGGATGGAGCTCATCCTTGGACGACCGCATCTCGGACGACGAGCCGGTCGAGGCCACGACCACCAGGACGCGGTTGGCGTCTGATGCCGCCACCGTCTCTTCGATCGTCGTCGCGACGCCCTCGACGCCCCCTCGCATCGCCGGGTCGAGCCAACGAACGTAGACGGACCTCGGCCGGGGATTGATCCCTCGCCCCCGCTCGGTCGGCAGACCGCCCCCCAGGGTCATCAGACCGGCTCCGCCATCCGTGGCGAGTGATGCGAGCGTGCCATCGGCCATCGCGTCCTCGAACGAGATCCCCGGGACGAGGAACAGGTATGCCTCGCGTCCACGAGGCTCCTGAGCGCGGGCCGGTTCGGCCCCGAGACCGAACCCAACGAGAGCGCAGACGACGAGCGCGCCGAGACGCGCGCGGGTCACTGGAGGGCGGGTGAGCGTTCGCGCTCGCGACGAACGACGGCGCCGAGCGCGGTGAGCTTGGTCTCCAGATCCTGGTAGCCGCGATCGACGTGGTACATGTCCTCGATCTCGGTCACGCCGTCGGCCATCAGGGCCGCGATCACCATCGCGGCGCCGGCGCGGATGTCGAGCGCTCGCACGGGCGCGGACGAGAGGCGTTCGACGCCGCGGATCACGGCGTGGTGGCCCTCGGTGCGGATGTCCGCACCCATCCTGTTGAGCTCGTCCACGAACATGAACCGGCCCTCGAACACGTTCTCGGTCACGATGCTCGTCCCCTCCGCCGACGCGAGGTGTGCCATCATCTGCGGCTGGAGGTCGGTCGGGAACCCCGGGTACGGGAGCGTCACCAGATCGACACACCGCGCGCGCGAACCCATCGAGATCGCCACACCCCCGTCGGTCGCGAGCACCTGCGCCCCGCCGTCGGCGAGCTTGGACAGCACGAGATCCATGTGATCGGGTCGGGCACCCGAGAGCATCAGCCGTCCACCCGTGGTGCACACGGCGATCGCGTAGGTCCCCGCCTCCACGCGGTCGGGGATCACGGTGTGGTCGACCGGCGAGAACCCCTCGACGCCATGGATCTCGATCGTCGGGGTACCGACGCCCTCGATCCGGGCGCCCATCCCGCGCAGGAAATCCGCGAGGTCGACGAGCTCCGGCTCGCGGGCGGCGTTCTCGATGACGGTGGTGCCGCGCGCCGCGACGGCGGCCATGAGGACGTTCTCGGTGGCCCCGACGCTCGGGAAGTCGAGGTTGACGACGGCGCCGCGCAGACCTGACGTCTCGGCGAGGAGGAATCCGTGCTCGGACGAGAACCGGGCGCCCATCTTCTCGAGCCCGCGGATGTGGAGGTCGATCGCGCGCGACCCGATGTTGCACCCACCCGGCATCGCGACCCTCGCATTCCCGAACCGAGCGAGGAGTGGGCCGAGCACCAGGATCGAGGCCCGCATCCGGCTGACGAGCTCGTACGGTGTCTCGACCGATCGGACGTCCCTCGTGTCCAGGATCAGCGCATCGCCCTTCCACGCACAGCCGACGCCCAGGTGCTCGAGCACCTCGACCATCGTGGAGCAGTCCTGGATCCGAGGGATGTTGCGCAAGGTCGACCGGCCGTCGGACAGCACGACGGCGGCCATCAGCTTCAACGCGGAGTTCTTCGCGCCCGCGATCTCGACGGTGCCGTCGAGCGGCGTCCCTCCGGTGACGAGCAGGCGATCCATCAGGGCTCCATCCTAGGTTCGGGCGTGCTCGGGACCTGCACCTGGTGCCCGCTTCTTGCTGGTTGTTTCCCGGAACCCCGCGAGGCTACTCGTCGAGACCCGTGCGAGCGAGCGCTTTCGCAAGTTCGGCGCGCGCGCTCGCGTCGTCACCCTGCGCGAGCCGTGCCTGGGCCCGCTCGGCTCGTGCCTGCGCGGCGTCGCGATCGATCTCGTCGGACAGCTCGGCGTAGGAAGCGAGCACGTCCACGCGGGTCGTGTCCTCGGTGTTGGTCACATGCATGAACCCCCCGTCGACGACCGCCACCTCCCAGCGGCCGTCCTCGAGCTGGATCTTGATCGGGGCGATCGAGAGCCGGATCAGGAGGGGGGCGTGCCCGTTCAGGATCCCGACCATCCCGTCGGTCCCGTGCGCGATCACCATCTGGGCCGGACCGGCCCAGACCTCGCGCTCGGGCGTGACGAGATGGACGTC
>JBKPRY010000434.1:0-1869 GCA_046734755.1 Actinomycetota bacterium
TCCGTGACGCGCAGGTCGAGCACCGCCTCTCCCGCGTCGGTCGTGACGGTCGCGCGGCCGCCGTCCACCAGCCCTCGCTTCTCGGCGTCCTCGGGGTGGAGCTCGACGAACGGGGCCTGCCCGAGGGCGGCCTTCAGCTCGTCCGCCCCCTCGGACAGTCGCCCCTCGTCCACCAGCAGCGGGTACGTCAGCAGGGTGAGCTCGCCCAGCCGTTGGGGGCCTCCGGTCCCGGTCCACGCGGTCGAGCGCGAGGTCACCGAGCGCGGCTCGAGCAGGGGTGCGGCCTCCGCCCGGAGCGCCCCGAGGTCCCCGAACTCGAGCGGGCGCCCCATCGCCTCGGCCAGCCCCGCGAAGATCTCCCAGTCCGCCCGCGAAACGCCGGCGGGGCCTCGGACCGGGTGGATCGGCTGCGACCGACCCTCCCAATCGGTCGCATGGCCCTCGCGCTCGATCCACGCGGCGGCGGGGAGGAAGGCATCGGCGAACGGCGCGAGCGAGCCGAGCTCGAGCGACTGCACCACGACGTGGCGGGTGTTCGAGAGCGCCCGGCGGACCAGATCGGCGTCCGGGATGTCCCGGATCGGATCGATGCCGATCAGGAACAGGACGTCGATCTCGCGGTTCGCGCACGCCTCGAGGATCTGGCGGGTCGAACGTCCCTCTTCCGCGGGAAGGCTCCCCCACGAGGCCTCGATCTCAGCGCGCTCGGCCTCATCGCTCACGCGGCGGCCGCCCGGCAGGAGCGACGGGTGGACGCCGGCGCGCAAGGCCCCGCGATCGCCGGCGCGGCGCGGGACCAGCGCCATGTGGGTCCCGTACCTCTGGGCGACCCTCAGTGCGACGTCGGCGGCCAGCGGATGCTCGGTGAGGCGTTCGCCCACCAGCACGACGGCGTCGCCGCCCGCCTCGCGCAGGGCCCCGCTCACACGGCCCTCGAACACGTCCGCGGGAGCGTCGCCGTCGTGGATCCGCTCCAGCACGTACGTCTGGTGCTCGGGGAGGCAGAGCGTGTGTTCGGCGACGTCCCACAGGCGCGTCCGGCGCGGGTGGATCACGAACACGGCGGCGCCCCTGCGGGCGGCCTTGCGGATCCGCAGGTTCAGGATCGGCACCTCCTGCTCGGCGTCCAGCCCCGCGACGAGGATCCCCTTCGCGCCCTCCAGGTCGCGGTAGGTCGTGTCGAGTGGCGACGCCGCGGCTAGCCGCTCCGCCCGGCCGCCGTGGAACGTCCGACGGTGGTCCAGGTCATTGGTCCCGAACGCGACGCGCGCGAGCTTGGCGAGCGCGTACGCGTCCTCGTCCGGGAGCCGGCCACCCGACAGGAACGCGACCTGGCGCTCGCGGGACCACTCGGCGATGCCGGCGAAGACCTCGTCGAACGAGGCCGGTTCGAGCCCGCGATCGCGGACCAGCGGGGTCGTGACGCGCCCCGGAAGGTCGGCGTGCCGGAACGCGAACCGCCCCTTGTCGCAGGCCCAGGCGTCGTTCACGTCGGCGTTGTCGCGGGCGAGGACGCGCACGACCGAACCTCGGCGCAGGTCCACGCGGACGTTGCACCCGGCGCTGCAGTGCTGGCAGACGGAGTCCGTCGTGCTGAGGTCGAAGGGTCGGGCGACGAAGCGATACGGCTCGGCCGTGAGCGCCCCCACGGGACAGATCTGCACCGTGTTGCCGGAGAACGGCGACCGGAAGTCCTCGCCCGCGGCGATCGAGACGCGTTCGCCCGCCCCGCGCGAGAACAGCTCGATGAACCGGTCGCCGCTGATCTCGTCGCAGAAGCGCGTGCAGCGCGCGCACAGGACGCAGCGCTCGCGGTCGAGCTTGACGAGCGGCGAGAGCGCGATCGGCTTCTCGTACGTGCGCTTGGGC
>JBKPRY010000435.1:0-6079 GCA_046734755.1 Actinomycetota bacterium
GCGGGACAGAAGCTGGCGCCGGGCGGCACCTCGGACCCGCAGGTGGGACACGACGGAACGAGCGATGACCCGCACGACGAACAGAAGCGGGCACCGTCGGGGTTCTCGACGCCGCATGCGGCGCAGGTCTTCACGGGCGCGAGTGTACGACCGGGTACGGACGCCGAACCGCTCGGCGCATGTCCCGCCGAGCGACCGGAGGCGATGCGGGCATCGCTTAGACTCCCGCGCATGAGCGTCCCCGAGAAGCCGTCGATCGAGGGCCTCGAGGCCAAGTGGGACGAGTGGTGGGAGGCCGCCGGGACCTACCGCTTCGACCGGACGAGGCCCCGCGAGGACGTGTTCGCGATCGATACGCCGCCGCCTACGGCGAGCGGCAGCCTGCACATCGGCCACGTCCTCTCGTACACGCACACGGACGTGATCGCCCGGTTCCAGCGGATGCGGGGCAAGACTGTCTTCTACCCGATGGGCTGGGACGACAACGGTCTGGCCACCGAGCGACGGGTGCAGAACTACTTCGGCGTCCGGTGTGATCCGACGCTTCCCTACGACCCGAACTTCGACCTGGACGTGCTGGACCGGCCCGACGGTGACCTGGTCGCGGTCTCGCGGCCGAACTTCATCGAGCTCTGCGAGCGGCTGACGGCCGAGGACGAGAAGGCGTTCGAGGCGCTGTTCCGGCTTTCGGGCCTGTCGGTCGACTGGAACCACACGTACACGACGATCGACGAGCGTTCGCGCGCGGCGTCCCAGCGCTCGTTCGTCCGGCTGCTGCGCCGCGGGCTCGCATATCAGTCCGAGGCGCCCACGATGTGGGACGTCGACTTTCAGACCGCGCTCGCGCAGGCCGAGATCGAGGACCGGGAGATCGACGGCGCGTACCACCGGATCCGGTTCGATCTGGCCGACGGCTCGGGCTCCGCCGAGATCGAGACGTCGCGCTCCGAGCTGATCCCGGCGTGCGTGGCGCTGGTGGTGAACCCCGAGGACGGGCGCTATCAGGCGCTGGTGGGTACGAACGCGGTCACGCCGCTGTTCGGAGCAGAGATCCCGATCGTCGCGCACGAGCTCGCCGAACCCGACAAGGGGACCGGGATCGCGATGATCTGCACGTTCGGCGACCTCACCGACGTCACATGGTGGCGCGAGCTGAAGCTGCCCACGCGCGTGATCGTGCAGCGAGACGGGACGATCGCGCCGCCCCGATGGGGCGAGCCCGGATGGGAGTCCGCGAACCCACAGGACGCGGTCCGCGCCCAGGCCGAGCTCGAAGGCCTGACTACGAAGAAGGCCCGAACACGGATCGCCGAGATGCTGGCCGAGTCGGGACACCTGATCGGCGAACCCAAGCCCGTCAGACACGCGGTGAAGTTCTACGAGCGAGGGGAGCGGCCGCTGGAGGTGGTCTCGAGCCGGCAGTGGTTCGTCAAGACGCTCGATTTCCGGCAGGAGCTGCTCGAGCGCGGCCGCCAACTCCGATGGCACCCCGCGTACATGCGCGCGCGCTACGCGTCGTGGGTCGAGGGGTTGAACGGCGACTGGGCCGTCAGCCGCCAGCGGTTCTTCGGCGTACCGTTCCCGGTCTGGTACCGGCTCGACGAGGACGGGAACCCCGATCACGAGGACCTGCTCGTCGCCGACGAGGCCCTCCTGCCCGTCGACCCCTCGTCGGACGTCCCGGACGGGTTCACGCAGGACCAGCGCGGCAAGCCGGGAGGCTTCGTCGGCGACCCGGACGTCATGGACACGTGGGCCACGTCGTCGCTGACGCCACAGATCGCGGGCGGGTGGGTCGAGGACGATGATCTGTTCGCGCGCGTGTTCCCGATGGACCTACGGCCGCAGGCGCACGAGATCATCCGCACCTGGCTGTTCTACACGGTGCTCAAGTCGCACCTGGAGCACGGCGTGTTGCCGTGGACCGACGCCGCGATCAGTGGATTCGTGCTCGACCCCGATCGCAAGAAGATGTCGAAGTCCAAGGGCAACGTCGTGACGCCGGCGGAGCATCTGGAGCAACACGGGGCCGACGCCGTCCGGTACTGGTCGGCGAGCGCCCGCCTGGGCATCGATGCCGCGTTCGACGAGCAGCAGATCAAGGTGGGCCGCCGCCTGGCGATCAAGATCCTGAACGCATCTCGCTTCGTGCTGACGCTCGAACGCGAGGAGGGCGCGATCACCGAGGGGCTCGACCACTCGATGCTGGTTCAGCTCGCCGGCGTCACCGAGCTCGCGACGACCGCCCTCGAGGACTACGAGCAGGCCCGTGCGCTCGATCTGATCGAACGGTTCTTCTGGGGCTTCACCGACGACTACCTCGAACTCGTGAAGGGGCGCGCGTACGGGTCGTTCGGATCGGACGCGGCAGCGTCCGCGATCGGCGCGTTGCGGCTCGCCCTCTCGGTCCTGCTTCGGCTGTTCGCGCCGTTCCTTCCCTACGTGACCGAGGAGGTCTGGTCGTGGTGGCGCGAGGGCTCGATCCACCGAGCGGAATGGCCGGACCCGAAGGAGCTCGAGGCGGCGAACGCCGACCCCGCGGAGTACGAGGTCGCGGCATGGGTGCTCGGAGAGATCCGCAAAGCGAAGGCGCTCGCCAAGCGCTCGCTTCGGACCGAAGTGCTGCGCGCCGACGTCCGGGACACCAAGGAGCGGCTGAAGCTGCTGCAGGGCGTCGAGCGTGACGTGCGCGAGGCCGGCTCGGTGACCGCGTTCGAGTACGTCGAGGCGGACGAGCCCGCGGTCGAGGTCGACCTGGCGCCGCCCGACTGATCGTGCGGTTCGACGAGGCCGTCGCCGAGCTCGACGCGCGGCAGCCCGAGCACATGCCCAAGCCCGACCTGGATCGGATGCGGGCGTTGGCCGCACTGCTCGACGACCCGCAGCTGACCTATCCGACGATCCACGTCACCGGCACGAACGGGAAGACGACCACCGCCCGCCTCATCGCCGCGATCGCGTGCGCGCACGGGTTGACGACCGGCCAGTTCACGTCGCCGCACCTGCTCTCGGTCGTGGAGCGGTTGGAGATCTGCGGCGAGCCGATCGCGAAAGCGACGTTCGGCGATGAGTTCGAGCACCTGATCCCGTTCTTCCGCACGGTCGACGAGCAGGCCGGGCCCGTGACGTATTTCGAGGCGCTCGCGGCGATGGCCTTCCTGGTCTTCGCCGACGCCCCGGTGCAGCTCGGCGTGTTCGAGGTAGGGATGGGCGGAACGTGGGACGCGACCAACCTGATCGCCGGCGACGTCGCCGTGATCTGCCCGATCGGCCTGGACCACCCTGAGCTCGGATCGACGATCGCCGAGGTCGCCGAGGAGAAGGCCGGCATCATCAAGCAGGGCAAGGTCGCGGTCGTTCGGGACCAGGTGCCCGAGGCGCTCGAGGTGATCGAGCGCCGCTGCGAGGAGCAGATCGCGACGATGCTGCTCGAGCACCGCGAGTGGGGCGTCGAACAACGGACGGTCGCCGTGGGCGGGCAGGCGCTCGTCGTGCGCGGCCTGCACGCGACCTACGAGGACCTGCTCCTGCAGATCCACGGCGAGCATGCGGCCCACAACGCAGCGGCCGCGATCGCCGCGGTCGAGGCCCTACTCGAACGCGCGCTGGACGCCGACGCGGTCCGCGCGGCGCTCGGCTCGATCACCTCGCCCGGGCGTCTGGAGGTGGTCTCCCGCCGCCCGCTCGTGATCCTCGACGGCGCGCACAACCCGGCTGCCGCCGAGGCACTCGCCGCCGCGCTGCCCGAGACGTTCGCGGGTGACCGGCTCCACCTCGTCATGGCCGTGTTCAGGGACAAGGACCTCGACGGGATCGTGCGACCGATCGCGCCGCTCGCCGACGTCGGCTACGCGGCCGCGGTCGACAGCGTTCGGGCGCGCCCCGCCCGGGAGGTGGCGGCGGCGCTCGCCGCTGCGGGCGTGCCGACGCAGACGTTCGGGAGTGTCGCCGAGGCATTCACCGCCGCGAGGAAGGCGGCGTCCGAGGACGACCTCATCCTGGTAACGGGCTCTCTGTACACTGTCGCGGACGCCCGCCGGGTCGTCGTGGAGGAACCCTGAGTATGGCTGTTGAGTCCACGCTGCTCATCGTGAAGCCCGACGGCGTGCGCCGCGGACTCGTCGGTGAGGTGCTTCGCCGGGCCGAGGACAAGGGCCTGCGCATCGCCGAGATCCGCTCGCTCACGATCGACCGCTCGTTGGCCGAGGAGCACTACGGCGAGCACACCGACAAGCCGTTCTTCGGCGAGCTCGTCGAGTTCATCACCTCGGGCCCGGTCGTGATTGCGCGCCTCGAGGGCGAAGGCGCGATCGGTGTCTGGCGGACGATGATGGGTCCGACGGATCCGGCGACGGCGCCTCCAGGCACGATCCGCGGCGACTACGGACTGATCATCACCGAGAACCTCGTCCATGGCAGCGACTCGCCCGATTCGGCCGAGCGCGAGCTCAAGCTCTTCTTCGGCTGAACCAAGCGGCAGCGGTCTCGGGGGCTACGAGACCTTGCGGAACGCGACGGCCGCGTTGTGGCCGCCGAACCCGAACGAGTTCGACAACGCAAGGCGAACGTCCAGCTCGCGAGCTTCGTTCGGCACGTAGTCGAGATCGCAGTCCGGGTCGGGTGTCTCGTAGTGGATCGTCGGCGGCACGACGCCCTTGGCGATCGCGAGCGCGCAGATCGCGCCCTCCACTGCCCCCGCGGCGCCCAGCATGTGACCCGTCATCGACTTCGTCGAGGAGACCGCGATGGTGTGGGCGACGTCCTCGCCCAGGGTCGCCTTGATCGCGGCCGTCTCCGCCGCGTCGTTCAGCTGGGTCGAGGTTCCGTGCGCGTTGACGTACGTAACGGCTTGCGGTTCCTCGCCCGCGTCGCGAAGAGCCCAACCCATCGCGAGGGCCGCGCCGGAGCCCTTCGGGTCCGGGGCCGTGATGTGGAAGGCGTCGTCCGACGCGCCGTAGCCGGCAACCTCGCAGTACACCCGGGCGCCACGGGCGTTCGCGTGCGTCTCGGACTCGAGGATCAGCGTGCACGCGCCCTCGGACAGCACGAACCCGTCCCGCGCTTTGTCGAACGGCCTCGACGCGGTCTCGGGATCGGGGTTCCTCGTGAGCGCCGTCATCTGCGCGAACGCGGCGACCGTGAGTGGGAGGGTTGCGGCCTCCGAACCGCCGGCGACACAGACATCCACGTAGCCGTCGCGGATGTACCGCAGCGCCTCGCCGATCGCATGGTTCGACGACGAGCAGGCCGAGACCGTGCACAGGTTCGGGCCGGTGAAGCCGAACCGCATCGCGATGTGGCCGCTCGCGGCGTTGGCCATCAGGGCGGGCACCATGAACGGGGACACGCGGCCCGGGCCCTTCTCGAGCAGCACGCTGTGCTGGGTAAGCAGGGTCTCGATGCCGCCGATGCCGGTCGCGAAGATCACGCCAGCGCGCTCGGAGGGAACCTCGGGCCGGCCCGCGTCCTCCCAGGCGAGGGCCGCCGACGAGACGCCGAAGTGGACGAATCGGTCGGTCCGGCGGATCTCCTTCGGGTCCAGCCACGGCGACGGATCGAACCCCGGGACCTCGCCGGCCACCTTGACGGGAAGGTCGTCGGTCTTGAACGCGCTGATCAGGCGGATCCCGTTGCGGCCGGACGTGAGCCCGGCCCAGAAGTCGTCCACGCCGGTGCCCACCGGTGTGACCGGTCCGATCCCGGTGACGACGACGCGCTCGCCCATCCAGGTCAGGACGATCCGAGCTTCTGCTCCACCAGGGCCACGGCCTGTCCGACGGTCTTGACCCCTTCCATCTCTTCCTCGGGGATGTCGATGTTCCACTCCTCCTCGAGGGCGAGCACGGCCTCGACGAGGTCCAGCGAGTCGGCGTTCAGATCCTCGGCGAAACGGGCGTCGGGCACGACCTGGGCCTCGTCGACCGCGAGCTGCTCGGCAAGGACCTTGCGCACCCGAGACTCGATCTCTGCCTTGTCCATCCTTCCGTTCCTCCTCTGTTCCCTTCGTGTTCGTTCGAGACGCCGGCCCATGCTACGGGGGCCGGCGGCCTTCGACTAGGCGGTCAGCCCGCCGTCCACG
>JBKPRY010000436.1:0-7212 GCA_046734755.1 Actinomycetota bacterium
AGTTCTGGCAGGGCCGCGAGCACCGTCTGCACGACCGGTTCCGCTTCACGCGCGAGGGCGGGGCCTGGCGCGTCGAACGGCTCTGGCCCTGACGGCTCACGGGCTCCCCCGAACGGGCGACGGTCGGCCGCTCGCGCAGACGGTATCGTGCGGCCTCATGCACGCCGACGAGCTCCGCCTCGCGATCGCCGAGGGCCACCCTCGTGACGTGGAGGAGCTTTCGAACCTCGTCCGCATCCCTTCGATCGCGTTCCCGGGCTACGACGAGAAGCCCGTGCGCGAGTCGGGCGAGGCGACCGCCGAGACCCTCGAGGCGGCGGGGTACGGCGGCGTTCGGCTGATCGAGCTCCCCGACGTCGACCACCCGGCGGTGTTCGGGGAGGTGGCGGGTCCCGCCGGCGCGCCGACGATCCTGCTCTACGCGCACCACGACATCCAGCCCGAGGGACCGTTGGAGGAGTGGACGAGTCCGCCGTTCGAACCCGAGGTGCGCGACGGCCGTCTCTACGGACGCGGCACGTCCGACGACAAGTGCGGCATCATCCTGCACGCCGCCGCGATGCGGGCATGGGAAGGCAAGCCGCCGGTCTCGGTCAAGGTCCTTGTCGAGGGAGAGGAGGAGGCAACCGCCGAGCACCTCCCGTTCCTGATCGGCGGGCACAGGGAGCTCCTCGTGGCCGACGTGATCGGGGTGGCCGACGGCGGGAACTGGCGAGCCGGAATCCCCACGCTCGAGACGAGCATCCGCGGCGTCGTCGACTGCATCGTTACCGTGCGCGCGCTCGACCTGGCGGTGCACAGCGGGGCGTACGGCGGACCCGCGATCGACGCGATCTCAGCGCTCGCGCGGATCCTGGCCACGCTGCACGAGGAGGACGGACAGGTCGCGATCGAGGGCCTGATCCACGGGCCGTGGGAGGGCCTGGAGCTCACCGAGGAGGAGTTCCGGGAGGAGACGCCGCTGCGACCGAGCGTCAGCTTGGTGGGCTCGGGATCGATCTCCGAGCGCCTGTGGTCGAAGCCGGCCGTGGCCGTGCTCGGGCTCGATGCGCCGCGCGTGGTCGAGGCCTCGAACCAGCTCGTCCCGGTCGCCTCGGCCAAGGTGAGCCTCCGACTCGCTCCCGAGGAGGACGTCAAACGGGCGATGGATCTGCTCATCGAGCATCTGGCCCGGGTCGCACCATGGGGCGTCGAGGTCGACGTCGCGCCCGGCACATCCGGCCAGGGCATGCGCGTGCGGACCGACGGACCTGGGTTCGCCGCCATGGAACGGGCGATGCAGGCCGCGTTCGAGCGTCCGGTCGTGCAGAGTGGGAGCGGCGGCTCCGTGCCCCTGGTGCCGGAGCTCTCGGCGGCGCTGCCCGACGCCGAGATCCTGATGTACGGCGCCTCGGACGAGAAGAGCCAGTACCACTCGATCGACGAGAGCGTTGACCTTGGCGAGCTCGAACGCACCTGCCTCGCCGAGGCCCTGTTGTTCGGGGAGCTCACGCGGGACTGATCACCCTCGGCGACTTCCGCCCGGCGTTGTTAGTCTCCAACGCGATGGATCCGGCCTCGACCCCCGATCTGCCCCAAGTTCCGGCCGTGTCGGCCCCGGCCACGGGGTCGGAAGGAGCCCCGGTGGTCGCGCAGGAGGCCGAGCACGAGGCGATCACGCAACCCGCGAAGCTGCTGCGGATCGCGACGATGGTCCGAGAGCTGCTCGAGGACACCCGCCAGGCGTCGCTCGACGAGCCCGGGCGGATCCGGCTCCGTCAGATCTACGAGCGAGCGATCGGCGAGCTCGAGGACGTGCTCTCGCCCGACCTGCAGGAGGAGCTCTCCTCGCTGGCCCCGCCGATGCAGGGCGTCCCCACCGACGCCGAGATCCGCGTCGCCCAGGCCCAGCTCGTCGGGTGGCTCGAGGGCCTGTTCCACGGGATCCAGGCCGCGCTGTTCTCGCAACAGATGGCCGCGCGTGCGCAGTTCGAGGAGCTGCGTCGCCGCGGGCTCCCCGGGACCAGCGACCCACAGGCCACCGGGACGGACCAGTCCCGGGGCCAGTACCTGTAACGGGGTCAGACCTCCGCTGCCTCCGCCTTGGCGGCGGTCGCGGTCACGTCCCCGCCGCCGGCCATCCGCTGGGCGACGTAGACGGGGATGAACATCACCAGGATCACGCCCAGGGCGACGACGTTCACGATCGGGCGGTTGTGCGGGAGCCGCAGGTTCCGGTAGATGAACCTCGGGATCGTGTCGGTGGCCCCGGCCGTGAAGTTCGTCACGACGATCTCGTCGAACGATAGGGCGAAGGCGAGCAAGGCCCCGGCGACGATGGCCGTTCGGATCGCCGGGAACGTGACGTAGCGGAACGTCTGCCAGCCGTCGGCGCCCAGGTCCATCGACGCCTCGACGAGCGAGCTCGGCGTTCGCCGGAGACGCGCGATCACGTTGTTGTAGACCACGACGATGCAGAAGGTCGCGTGGCCGATCACGATCGTCAGCACGCCGAACGGGATCCGGAAGTTGTTGATCGTGGTGTTGAGCGCGATCGCGGTCACGATCCCCGGCAGGGCGATGGGCAGGACCAGCAGGAACGACACGCCGTTGCGCCCGAAGAACCGGAACCGGTGGACGGCGAACGCGGCCGCGCTCCCGAGGGCCAGCGCGAACAGGGTCGCGATCGTCGCCACCTCCAGCGAATTGGCGAGCGCCTCACGGACCTGGGGGCTACGCCAGGCGATCCCGAACCACTTCGTGGTGAACTCCTGGATCGGCCACGCCTGCGCGACGCTGTCGTTGAACGCGTACAGGACGATGATCGCGAGCGGGACGTACAGGAACACCAGCAACAGCGCCGCGAACACCTTGATCAGGATCCTGAACCCGCGCGTCTCCATCGCTACAGCGCCTCGAACGCGCCGGCGCGCTTGGCGCCGAGCAGGTAGACGGCCATGATCGCGATCGGGACGAGCGCGAAGGCCGCGGCGAGCGGCGTGTTCCCGGCGACGCCGACGTTGTCGTAGATCACGTTGCCGATGAACTGCGTCGACCCCACCAGCTCCGGCGTGATGTAGTCGCCGAGCGTGAGCGAGAACGCGAAGATCGAGCCCGCCGCGATCCCGGGAAGGATCAGCGGGAACATCACGCTCCGGAACGTCGTTCCGCCCCTCGCGCCCAGATCCGAGGAGGCCTCCAGGTACGACTCCGGCACCCGTTCGAGCGCCGCGTAGATCGGCAGGAGCGTGAACGGGAGCCAGAGGTAGACGAAGGTCAGCCAGACCGCCCAGTTCGAGTTCCCGAGCTGCAGGTGGCCGAGCCCCGTGAGCTCGGCGAGCCAGTTCACGAGCCCGTTCGGCGTGAGCATGATCTTCCACGCGAACACCCGGACCAGGTAGTTCGCCCAGAGCGGGAGGACGACGGCCACGAGCAGGGCGTTGCGGACGCGCGGTGTGGCGAGGCGGGCGGCATAGTACGCGAGCGGGAGCGAGAGCACGATGTCCGTGATCGTCACCGCGGCGGCGATCCCCACCGTCCGGATCGTGATCGTTCGGTAGACGTCGTTCTGCCACAGGGTCTGGAAGTTGTCGAACGAGAACCCGCGCACGATCTGCGACGTGAGGACGTCCAGGCTCCAGAACGCGTTCGCGAGCAGGAACAGGAGCGAGCCGATGTAGACGACCAGGAGCCAGGTGAGCGGGGCGCCGAGCTCGAGCCCGAGCTTCAGGCGCGGATGGCGGAACAGGAACGCGGACAGCCGTGTTCGAACGTCCTCGTCCGGCTGTCCCTTCGCGATCGCGACCACTCGGCCTCCGTCGATGCGACGAGGGCTCCGAGCACCTGCCCGGAGCCCTCGTCGACGGATCCCCCTACGCTCCCTGGATCTCGGTCCAGGCCTGCGTCCACTCCGAGTAGTCGATGCAGACGTCACCGCGGCCGTCACCGCAGTTCGGCACCGGCGTCTTCCACAGGTGGATCGAGTCCAGGAACTCGACGTTGCCGCAGTTGCCGTAGCGAACGGTGTCCACGGCCTCGTCGGCGCCCTTCCCGTAGAAATCGACGAGCAGGTCCCGCGTGGCGTCGCAGGACAGCGTGTTGCTGCCGGCCGCGCCGTACCACACCGCGACCTCCGCCTGAACGTCGGGTTGCATCGTCCAGTCCATCCACTTCAGCATGCAGTTCGGGTGTGGGGCGTTGGCCGAGATCATCCAGGTGTCGGCCCATCCCGTGACCCCCTCGGACGGGATCACCGCGTCGACCGGAGCGTCGAGCTCGGCGAGGCTGAGGTTGATTGGCCATGCCGTCCCGACGAGCATCGACCCGTCCACGAAGCCGTCGATCTCGTCCGTGTAGAGCGCCCACGGGCGCACGACCATCGGGGCCTGCGCCTTCAGCAGGTCGACCGCCGCGTCGAACTGGTCCTGCGACAGCTCATACGGGTCGGTGATCCCCAGGCCGGGGTTGTGCGCCATCAGGTACATGGCCGCGTCGGCGATGAAGATCGGCGAGTCGTAGACCGTGATCGAACCCGCGTAGGGCGAGTTCGTCTCGAAGGTCACGTCCCAGCTCGTCGGGGCGGGCGTCACCTCCTTGGTGTTGTACATCAGGAAGTTCGGCCCGTACATGTACGGGGTCCCGTACACCTTGCCATCGACGACGTAGTGCTGGTTGTTGGTCCCGCCGTCCGGGTTGAGCGGCCCGATCACGTTCGCGAACTCCGGGAAGAGCGAGGTGTCGATCGCGCCGACATCCCCGCCGGCGATCAGCCGGTTGCTCGCGTCGCCGGATGCCGAGACGCCGTCGTATACGGTGCCGCCGCCCTGACGCATCAGCGTCACCATCTCGTCCGAGGTGTCACCGTACGTGACGTTGACCTGGCAGCCGGTCTTGTCCTCGAACGGGGTGACCCAGTCGAAGTCCTCGCCGCCCTCGCTCGTCCCGTCCTCGACGTAACCGGCCCACGCGATCAGCTCGAGCGAACCCTCCGTCTCGCCGATCGAGTCGTAGGTCTTCGCCGGCTCGATCGCTCCCCCGGATTCGCCGCTCGGGGTTTCGTCGTCGCCGCACGCCGCCGCCACGATGGCGAGCGCCGCGAGCACGACGAACCACGTCCGCACCGTCTTGTTCATGCAGCATCCTCCCCCGGGTCTTCCGACCCATCCATCGAAGCGCCGGCCGCATCGACCGAGCGGTTGTTCCTGCGATCCCACACCAAACGCACGACCTTGCCGCGCACCTGGAGCGCCTCCATCGAGGACGTGACGAGGTTCTGCTGCATCACGACGAGCTCGCCCCCGACGTCCAGCGTGACGATGTAGCGGGTCAGCGCGCCCAGGTAGACGACCTCTCGGACGTGACCGGTCGCCGTGCAGGCGCCGTCCGGGACCGAGGCGTCCGGCTCCGCCATCGCGATCTTCTCCGGGCGGATCGTGAACGCGTGGGGATCGTCGGCGATCGCCGCCGCCGCCTCGCCCTCCAGGACGTTGGAGGTCCCGACGAATCCGGCGACGAACCCGGTCGCGGGCCGTTCGTAGACCTCGGCCGGCGTCCCGATCTGCTCGACCTTCCCGCGACTGAACACGGCCAGCCGGTCGCTCATCGTGAGCGCCTCCTCCTGGTCGTGCGTGACGTAGATGAACGTCAGGCCGACCTGCCCCTGGATCTCCTTCAGCTCGATCTGCATCGCCTGCCGCAGCTTGAGGTCGAGGGCACCGAGCGGCTCGTCCAGAAGCAGGACCTTGGGACGGTTGATCAACGCGCGGGCCAGGGCCACACGCTGCCGCTGCCCGCCCGAGAGCTGGCTCGGCTTGCGCGCCCCGAAGGCCGACAGCTGCACCATCGCGAGCGCGTCGCCCGCCCGGTCGCGGCGCTCGTCCGCGGGCACCTTCTTGACCTTGAGCCCGTACTCGACGTTCTGGACCACCGTCATGTGGGGGAACAGGGCGTAGTCCTGGAAGACCGTGTTCACGTCGCGCTCGTACGGAGCCAGGTGGGACACGTCCTCGCCGCCGAGCAGCACCCTGCCCGAGGTCGGGGCTTCGAACCCCGCGATCATCCGCAGGCACGTGGTCTTGCCCGATCCGGATGGACCGAGCATCGAGAAGAACTCACCCTCGCGGACCTCGAGGTCGACACCGTCCACGGCGACCACGTCGCCGAACCGCTTGACGACCGATTCGAGCGTGACCGCGTTCGCCGTCCGCGCCCCCGCGGGAGCGCGATCGGCTCGCGTTGCACGCTGCGCCAAACCCACCTCCTGGTGTTCGGTTCCGTTCGGAATCGCGTCATCTTGAACGGGAAGCGGGCCCCGGGCAACCCAGACCAGGCTCGGTTCAGGCGGTCCCCACGAGGGCGGCGAGATCGAGCCGCCGGCTTCGGAGCGCGCCTGCGAGCCCCGCCGTGAGCTCCCCAACGACCCCCGGGCCTCGGAAGACGAGACTCGTGAACACCTGCACCGTCGTCGCGCCCGCTTCGATCGCCGCGAGCGCATCGGACGGTGTCGAGATCCCGCCGCTGGCGTTGATCGGCATCCCCGGGCCCATCGCCCCCCGAACCGCATGGACGCACGCCAACGTCACGTCGAGCAGCTCGCGGCCGGAGAGCCCTCCCCGCCCGATCCAAACCCGCCCGTCGCGGACCGGCAGCGTGTTCGAGATCGTGAGGGCGTCGGCGCCCTGTTCACGAGCGATCTCGGCGAGCGCGAGCACCACCCCGCGTTCGACCGCGGTGCGGAACGGCGGCAGCTTGACGAACAGTGGACGCGTACGGCGCATGGCAAGGTCGCGAAGCAGGTTCGCGAGGTGGGTCTCGTTGTCGCGGTCGCGACCCCAGGCGACGTTCGGGCAGCTCGCGTTCAGCTCGATCGCGTCGACGAACGGCTCCAGGATCGCGTGGGCCTCGAGAACGTCGGGGACGTCCTGGTCGGCAATGCTCGCCACCCGGGGACCTCGCGGAGTGGTTCGGCCGAGCGAACGAGAGGCCGCGTGGGCCCCGGGGTTCGGCAACCCCATCGCGTTGACCATCGAGGCTCGCTCCGGATACCGAACGATCCTCGGCTTGGGATTGCCGCGGCGCGGTCGGCGCGTGAAGGTCCCGCACACGACGTAGCCGAACCCCAATCGGCCGAGCGCATCGACGTGCCGCCCGGTCTTGTCGAAGCCGGCGGCCAGGCCGACCGGGTTCGCGAGCGGGATCCCGGCCAGGCTCAGCCGGAGCGCGGGGTCGCGGTCC
>JBKPRY010000437.1:0-11028 GCA_046734755.1 Actinomycetota bacterium
GATCGCGGACCACATCCTGCCCGCCACCATGTGGCGCGGCGTACGGGAACGCTCGTCGGGCTGAGCCGCCCGGCCGGTTCCATCGCGTAGAGTCCAGAGCCATGTCGGCCCTGCGCATCGTCGGGGGGATCTTCGCGGCAGGGTTCTTCGCGCTCACGTTGATCCGTTACCAACGGCGCCAGATCAGCCGGCTGAACCTGATCATCTCGTCGCTGATCTCGACCGCGGTCCTGATGCTCGCGATCGCGCCGGGGCTGTTCAACCCGCTGTTCGAGGTCTTCAACTTCGAGCCGGGCAACGGGCAGCGCCTGACGGCAGTCCTGTTGTTCTCGGTCGGGATTCTCTTCGTCCTGATGATCCGGATGCAGTCTGCGGTGGACACGAGCGAACGCGGGATCCGGCAGCTCGTCGAGTCGTTCGGGCAGGCGGCATTCGACTGGGACGTGGCGACCGATCTCCCCGCCGGGAAGCGGATCGTGGTCGTTTCCCCCGCCCACAACGAGGCCGAGAACGTCGGGGCGGTCATCGAGGCGATGCCGCCCGAGGTCGAGGGGTACCACGTCGTCCCCATCGTGATCGACGACCGCTCCGACGACGGCACCGCGGAGACGGCTCGGGCGGCGGGTGCGCTGACGGCGAGCCTGCCGATCCGTCGCGGCGGAGGGCTTGCGCTCCGTGTGGGCTACGACATCGCCCTCAAGCTCGGGGCCGACATCGTCGTCACGATGGACGCGGACGGCCAGCATCAGCCCGAGGAGCTTTCGACGGTCGTCGAGCCGATCATCGACGGTCGCGCCGACCACGTGAACGGATCCAGGATGCTCGGCGACTTCGAGCGCGAGAGCCCGATCCGTCACCTGGGCGTCCACTTCTTCTCGCGTGTCGTGACGATCCTGACCGGGCAGCGGGTGACGGACATCTCGAGCGGCTACCGCGCCACCCGCGCCGACACGCTCCGGGCGCTCATCCTGGAGCAGGACCAGTTCTGGACCTCCGAGGTCACGATCGAGGCGCTGCGCCAACGCGCGCGGGTCGTCGAGGTGCCCGTCACGTTCCTCACCCGGCGGGGCGGGGTCTCGAAGAAGCCGAAGTCGTTCCGCTACGGATGGAACTTCTCCAAAGCGATCGTCAAGACCTGGCTGCGCTAGCGGCCGACACCTCGCCGGCCAGGCGCGCGTTGGACTCGAGCAGCGCCAGGTTCGCCTCCAGGCTCTCGCCGTCGGTGCGTTCGGACAGGCACGAGAGCAGGAACGGGGTGACCGCCTTGCCTCGGATGCCCTCGCGTTCGGCGATCCGCTCGCATGCCCTGACCGCGTCCTCCACCACCCCGGCGTCCATCGCGAACCCTTCGGGGACCGGGTTGCACAAGAGCACCGCGGCCGCCGCGTCGAGCTCGCCGAGCGCCCGCGCGATGCGGGCGGCCTCCACCGGCTCGTCCACCCGTTCGTCGAGGTCGACCGGGGCCTCGCGCGCAAGGAAGAACGGCAGGCGCCAGCAGCCATAGCCCACCACCCCGACGCCGAGCTCCTCGAGCCGCTCCGCGGTGGCAACGGGGTCGACGATCGATTTCGGGCCGGAGCAGACCAGCAGGACCGGGGTTCGGGAGAGCTCGATCAGGTCCGCGGATACGTCCCCGCTCCCTGGCCCACTCCCTGGCCCACTCCCCGGATGCACGCCGCCGATGCCGCCGGTGGCCCCGACCACGATCCCCGCGCGGTGCGCCGCCCAGATCGTGCTGGAGACCGTGGTGGCGCCCGGGCCACCCGAAGCCACCGTCACGGGCAGATCGCGCCGGGCCACCTTGGTGGCCCCCCCGGGCTCGGCGAACACTCGCAGCTGGTCCGCCGAGAGCCCCACCACCACCTCGCCCTCGATCACACCGATCCATGCGGGGACGGCGCCGGCCGAACGGATCGCGGCGCTCATCCGCTCGACGCACTCGAGGTTGCGGGGCGGCGGGAGCCCATGGGAGACGACGCTCGTCTCGAGCGCGACCACGCCCTCCCCGGCGGCCAGCGCGGCCGCGACCTCGCTCGAAGGTCGAACGGCGCTCAGCGGCGCCGCCTCCCCGAGGTCTCCTCCTCCTCCTCTTCCTCGAACGACCGTGGGCGTTCAGGCCAGGTCTCGTAGCTCGCGGCGACGCGAGCGCCCGCTCGGCACGCCGATCCCAGGGCGTCGCCGGGCGAACGCCCGGCGACGAGCGATGCCAGGAGCACGCCGTTGAACGCATCCCCGGCACCGGTCGGATCCTTCTCGACGACCGCGTCGGTCGCGTTGCGGATCACCAGTCCCTCCCACGACATCAGCGCGCCCTCTTCCCCCTGCTTGACGCATACGACGTGGAAGCGCCGCGACAGCTCGTCGACCGCGGCGGCGCCGCGCCGATCCGTGAGCTCCTCCGCCTCGCGTTCGTTCGCGAGCAGCATCGTGGCGGGCGCGCACGCCCGGAGGAACCGCTCCGCCCCGAACGATCGGATCATCGGCCACGACGCCGCATCCACCGCGACGAACCGCGCGCGGGCGCGCTCGAGGGCTGCCACGCCGGCCGCCGAGGTCGGCTCGAACAGCAGCGAGTACCCGGATACCAGGACCGCGCCCGCCTCGAGGCGTTCGGGGAGGTCCTCGGGCGAGAGACGCCCGCCCGCGCCGCGGTCCGCCACCATCGAGCGCTCGCGCGGCTCGTGGACCACGAGCATCGTCCCGGTCTCGGCGGTCCGGTCGATCGCCAGAGCGGGTTCGACACCCCGGGCGATCAGCTCGTCGCGAAGCAGCGCGCCGGCGACGTCCGAACCGATCCGGCCGTAGACGCGGGACCTTGCGCCGGCCTCCGCGGCCCACACCGCCGCGTTGGCGGCGCTTCCGCCCGGTCGGACGAGGACCCGCCCGTGGACGTCGCCGCCCTCCTCCAGTCCGTCGGAGTCGACCCGAACGTCGATCATCACGTCGCCCACGGTCACCACGTCCATCGCGCTGCAGCCTACCGGGTACGGTTTCGATGATGAGAGCCGTGATGCTTCAGCGGGGTGACCGCGTCTCCGTCCGACACATGGAAGCGGCCGACGAGGCGGCGTTCCTTGGCGCGGTGCGTTCGAGTCGCAAGCTGCATCGGCCCTGGTCGTACCTCCCCGAGACCAGCGAGGACTTCCGAGACATGCTCGTCCGGCCGCTCGGCGAGTCGTACCTGATCTGCCGCAACGACGACGGCGCGTTGGCGGGGAGCGCGAGCCTCGGCCACATCGTGTTCGGCAACCTGCGGAGCGCGTATCTCGGGTACTCGGCCTTCGTCCCACACCAGCGTCAGGGGCTCATGAGAGAGGGGCTCGAGCTCGTGTTGCGCCATGCGTTCGGGACGCTTGGCCTGCACCGCGTCGAGGTCAACGTCCAGCCCGGCAACCTCCGCTCGATTGCGTTGGCCGAGCGTCTCGGGTTCCGTCGCGAGGGGTACTCGCCGGGCTACCTGAAGATCGGCGGCCGGTGGCGCGACCACATCCGGTTCGCGATGCTCGCCGACGCATTTTCGCCGACGACGACCCGCCGGCGCGCCTAGTCCTGGGATCAGCCGGCTTCCGCGATCCCGGCCGCCCCCGCCCACCGCCCGAACGCCTCCCAGAACGGGTCGAGGCCCGGGTGTTCGAGCTGGCGGTCGCCCCCGCCGGCGATCAGGACCACGCCCTCGGCCGCCCGCGTCACCTGGCCCACGATCGCGCTCTCGATCCCCGCGTCCCCCAGCGCCTCGACGAAGGCGTCCGCCCGATCCGCGACCACGGTCGCGATCAGGGTGCCCTCGCTGATCGAGGTGTACGGATCGATCCCGACGTGCTCGCAGACCGCGCGCACCTCCTCGCGCACCGGGATCGCGTCGAGCTCGATGCGCATGCCGACCTCCGACGCCGAGGCGACCTCCATCAGTCCGCCCAGCACGCCGCCCTCGGTGGCGTCGTGCATCGAGGTCACCCCTTCGTCCCGGAGCCCGAACTGCTGGGCCACGGTCGCCTCGGGCACCACGGTCATCCGCTCGAACAGCGCGTCGGCGCGCTCGACCACGTCGGCGCCGACGCCCTCGGCCAGACGCTCGGGGAACGTGGCCGCGAACAGCGCCGTGGCCTCGATCGCCGCCCCCTTCGTGACGATCACCCGGTCGCTGGGCCGGGCCATCGTCGGCGTGACGAACCGATCCTCGGGGCCAGCGGCGATGCAGACCGCGCCGCCGACCATGGGCCACGTGCAGCCGTCGTACCGCGCGGTGTGCCCCGTGACCACGGCCAACCCGATGTCCTGGCACGCGCGATGGAACGCATCCCAGAGCGAGGTGAGCTCCTCGTCGGTGATCTCGGGCGGCAGATTCAGGTCGACGGCCATCCACCGGAGCGGCAGGCCGCTGGTGGCGGCGTCGGACGCGAGGATGTGCACGGCGAACCACGCCGCCCGCTCCCACCCATAGGCCGGCACGATGAAGACCGGGTCGGCCGTCAGCGCCATCGCCACGCCGCCCGTCACCCGGACGACACCGACGTCCACGCCGTGGCGGGGACCGACCAGCACGTCGTCGTCCTTCGCACCGAGCCGCCGCAGGATCACCTGCTCGAACAGCTCCGCCGTCGCCTTCCCGGTACGCCGTTCGCTCATCGCTTCCCTTCCTCCCAACGGTCCACGGCGTCCACCAGGGCCGCCGTGGCGCCGACCGGATCCGGCGCCGCTCCCACCGCCGACACCACGCAGATCCCCACCGCTCCCGCATCGAGCACGTCGGCGGCGTTCGCGGCACGAACGCCCCCGATCCCCACCACCGGCAGCGCCGTCTCGCCGGCGATCGAGCGCAGACCGTCCAGACCCGCGGGTTCGGCCTCCGGCTTGGTCCGGGTCGCCCAGACGGTGACGCCGAGGTAGTCGGCGCCCGCGACCTCGGCCGCGCGCGCCTGCTCGATCGTCGAGACGCTGACCCCCAGGACCGCGCTCGGGTCGAGGATCCCCCGCGCCGATCCCGGGTCGTCGTCCTGACCGACGTGGGCCCCGGCGCCGACGCTCGCGGCCACCGCCACGCGGTCGTTCACGACGAACAATGCGCCGGTGGCACCACAACGCTCGGCGAGCTCGCGCGCGAGTGCTTCGAGACGGGCATCGGTGAGCTCGGGGGCGCGGAGCTGCACGGCGGTCGCACCCCCGGCCAGCGCGGCCTCGGCCACGTCGCGATGGCTCCGGCCGGGAACCAATCCACTCGACGTCAACACGTAGACGCGCAGCGAACGTGCATCCAACGTCGACCGTGCCTCCCTCCGCCGGCATTACCCGGATCAGGTCGGTTCGGGTCGCCGCCGCGATCTGACGGCCTCTCAGCCCGGTCGCCCGAGCTCCCCGGTTCTCGGGTCAGGATAGCCGAGGTCCGCGGGTCACCGGTTCGCGGCCTGGATCCGGGCGATACGCATCTCGCGCCGGAATCGCTTCCAATCGCTCTTGCGGGTCGAGATGAAGACGTCCGTCCCGATGATCAACGCGCCGTACCCGAGGATCGTCCACGCTGCCCATCCCGGTGCCCCGCTCGCCGGCCAGAACGCCAGCGCGAGGAACGGGCCGATCTTGCTCGCGACCGCCCCCGAGGCGTGCATCCAAGCCCGCGCCTCCGGTGCGACCCGCAGATAGGTGGCGTAGTCGATCTTCAGTCCGGGGAACGGCGGGAGGCCGCGGACGAAGTAGGCGAGGAACCGCATCCCCATCGCACGGCCGACCAGCCAGTGCGCCGGCGCATGCAACGTCGTGGACCAGTCAAGAGCCGCGAAGATCAACGCCAACCCCGCGATCTCCTCCGAGTCCGTGATCAGGGCGAACGCCACCCCCGCGGCGCCGGCCAGCGTGCCGGCCAGGAGCACCGCGTTCCCGAACCACACCGGCACGCGGAGCCGCGTTCGTTCCTCGAACACCATTCGGTCGATCCGCCCCGCCTGTTCGGCCCAATGGTGGGCAAGGACCGGGTCCGCTTTCACCCTTGCGAGCAGGCGCCAGAACCCGAGGGCGTGGAGGTCGCTCTGGCCGGCGTCGACGGCGGCCTCGATGCGCGCGAATTCGGCCGGGTACCCGTCCGGCTCGCTCACTCCAGCTCCCTGGCCCGCTCCTTGGCCCGCTCCTTGCGGAGCTCCACGGTTGACGCAGCTCCGCGCGCTAGGATGTTCGCTCGGACGCGCCCCCGGGCCCAGGTAGTCCGCCCGCAACGACCGAGCAGCGACGGGAGGCGACCATCTCGAAGAGCACCATCCCCGAGCGGTCCGCTCGCGCGGATCTCGCGTTCGCGTTGAACACGCTCGACGGTCGCTACCACGTGGTCGATCGTATCGCCGCGGGTGGCATGGGCGAGGTCTACCGCGCCCGCGACGCGGTGCTCGAACGCCCGGTGGCGATCAAGGTCCTGCACCGGAACCTCGCGGGCGACGCGGGCTTCATCGAACGCTTCCGGAGGGAGGCGCGCGCCGCCGCCAACCTCAACCACCAGAACATCGTGGCCGTCCACGACTGGGGAAGCGTCGACGGCATCTACTACATGGTGATGGAGTACGTCGCCGGGCTCTCGGTTCGCGAGATCCTGCACGCCGAGGGCCTCCTCGCCCCGGCGCAGGCGGCCGACGTCCTCGAGCAGACGCTCGCGGCCCTCCAGCACGCGCACCGCCAGGGCATCGTGCATCGGGACGTGAAGCCAGAGAACCTGATGGTGACACGCGACGGGGTCGTCAAGGTCGCGGACTTCGGGCTCGCGCGAGCGTTCGCCGACGCGCAGATCACCGAGGCCGGCAACGTGATCGGCACCGTGCAGTACCTGGCGCCCGAGCAGCTCCAGGGCGAGCCCGCCGACCCGCGCACCGACCTGTACGCGCTGGGGGTCGTCGCGTTCGAGCTGCTGACGGGACGCCTCCCGTTCACCGGCGAGACCCCGATGGCGATCGCGTACCAGCACATCCACGAGCCGATGCCCCGACCATCGTCGGCGAACCGGGCGGTGCCGGCGTCGCTCGACGGCTGGGTGGCCTCGGTCACCGAGAAGCAGCGCGAGCTCCGTCCCGAGTCGGCGGCGGAGGCCCGGCGCGATCTCGAGGCCGAGGCGCGTTCGCTGCCGGCGGCGCCGCCGCTCGCGTCGCTCGTGCCGGAGGTCGCGGTGATCCCCGACGGCGACGTCGCGGCGCCAGGCTCGGGCCGCCCGGCTCCGGCGGACACCGTCATGATCCCCGGACGCGACCTCGGGCGTTCGCAGCGGAAGCGCGGGAAGGTCCGGTGGGCGCTCGGGATCGTGCTGGCGCTCCTCGCGATCGGCAGCGCGGCATGGGCCTCGTGGACCTATCTGATCCCGCACGAGGTCGACGTCCCCAAGGTCGTCGGCCTCACCGTCGAGCATGCCCAGGCGCAGCTCGACGAGGCGGGGCTCGTCGTTCGGATGAGGGAGGGCCGTCACTCGACGAAGGTGCCGGAGGGGAGCGTGCTCGAGGTGCAGCCCGCCGAGGGAACCACGCTCGAACGCGGCGACCGCGTCATGCTGGTGCCGTCGCTCGGTCCCCCGCCCGTGCCCGTCCCGAATCTCGTCGGGTTGCCGCTGGCCGACGCCAAGGCCGCGCTCCGCGAGGCCCGTCTGAAGGTCGGCGAGGTCTCGAATGCGTTCAACGAGCGCTTCGACGCGGACCAGGTAGTGCGTCAGAGCGTGCAGGCCGACGCACAGGCGCCGCTCGGAAGCCGGATCGATCTGGTCGTGAGCAAGGGACCGACTCCCCTGCCGGTCGAGAAGGTCGTCGGGTTGGCGCAGGGCGAGGCGGTCGCCGTCCTCGAGTCCCAGGGCTTCGACGTCGACGTGCAGGAGGAGTTCTCGGACCGGGTCGAGAAGGGCGCCGTGATCTCCCAGGCTCCCGAGAAAGGCGCCGACCTGCAGCCGGGCAAGACCGTCACGATCGTCGTCTCGATGGGTCCGCCCGAGTTCCCGATGCCCAATGTCGTCGGCATGGAGCGGGACGCCGCGGTCGCGAAACTCCGGAGCCTCGGCCTGCTGGTGGATGTGGCAATCGTGCCGGGGCACGGCGGCTCGCGCGTCGTGTTCCAGGAGCCGGCGAGCGGCACGACGGTCCGCGCCGGCGACCTCGTCCACGTCTACGTGGCGTGAGGGTCGGCGCCCACCTGCGGAGCGGGCTCCGTACGGCGATCCCGCTCGCGCGCGAGACCGGCGCCGAGGTCGTCCAGCTCTTCATCTCGAACCCTCGTGCGTGGTCCGGGCCGCGCCTGGAGACCGCGCAGGCGTTCGGGGCCGAATGGCGCGAGGCCGCGATCGGACCGCTGTTCGTGCACGCGCCCTATCTCGTGAACATCGCGTCTCCGAACCCGGAGTTCCTCTCGAAGTCGATCGAGCTCTGCCGCCGTTCGGTGGCGGCCTGCGGGGTACTGGCGGCCGGCGGATTCGTGGTCCACGCGGGCTCGGGCGGCGAGGCGGAGGTTGAGGAGGCGCTCGACCGGTCCGCCACCGTGCTCCAGGCCACCCTCACCGAGACGCCGGACGAGACCCGGCTCCTCGTCGAGCTGATGGCCGGGACGAGCGGTGCCGTGGCCTCGACGCTCGGCGAGGCCCGCGCCCTGTTCGACGCCGTCGACGACGATCGGCTCGGGCTCGTCCTCGACACGTGTCACCTGTTCGCGACCGGCTACGCGCTCGACGAGCCGGAGGGCGTCGACTCGCTGTTCCAGGAGCTGCGCCGGCTCGGGCTCGCCGAGCGTCTGCGCCTGATCCACATGAACGACGCGAAGTTCGAGCGTGGCTCCAAGCGCGACCGGCACGAGATCGTCGGCGAGGGCGGGATCGGCCTGGAGGGGTTCCGCGCGATCGTTCGACAACCCGAGGTGCGCGAGCTGTCGGTCGTCGTGGAGACGCCGTCTTCGGGCGAACGCCGCCGCCTCGAGCTCGAGACGATCCGCTCCCTCGCCGCCTGAACCGCCCCGACGTATCGTGGCCCGATGGACGCGACGACGGTTGTCATCGAGATCCCGGGCGGTTCACGGAACAAGTACGAGCTCGACCACGAGACCGGTGAGATCTACCTCGATCGGATGCTCTTCACGGCGACCCGGTACCCGGCCGACTACGGGTTCATCGAGGGCACGCTCGGCGGCGACGGCGACCCGCTCGACGCGCTGGTGTTCGTCGGCGAGCCGACGTTCCCCGGCTGCCGGATCCAGGTCCGCCCGGTCGGGGTGTTCGTGATGCGCGATGCCAAGGGGATGGACGAGAAGGTGCTCTGCGTGCCGCTGCGCGACCCGGCCTGGTCGCACGTGCGGGATCTCGCCGACCTCCTGCCGACGCTCCTCGCCGAGATCGAGCACTTCTTCGCCGTGTACAAGGACCTGGACGACGAGGTCACCGAGACCGACGGCTTCCGAGATCGCGAGACCGCCCTGACGATCATCCAGGAAGCGCGGGAACGAGCGGCCGCGCAAGCGTAGCCGCGATGCTCGTTACGGCTCGAGCTCGGCCCGCGGACCCTCCTGGTAGGAGTAGCGCTCCTCCGCCCAGGGCTCGGCGTGGATGTGGTACCCACGCACCTCCCAGAAACCGCGCTTGTTCTGCGCGGAGAACTCGAGCCCACGCAGCCACTTCGCGCTCTTCCACGCGTAGCGCTTGGGCACGACGAGGCGGAGCGGGAAGCCGTGCTCGCCGGTGAGCGGCTCGCCGCCGTGGGCCCACGCGACGAGCACGTCGTCGTCCAGCATCGCCTGGAGCGAGAGGTCCGATGTGTAGCCGTAGTCGCAGTGAGCGATCACCCACTTGGCGTCCTCCTGCACCCCGGCCTTGTCGGCCAGGGTTCGGAACGGAACGCCGGTCCACGTGTTGTCGAGCGTCGACCAGCCGGTGACGCAGTGCATGTCCGCCTGGACGTCGACCGGGCCGAGCGCCATCAGCTCGGCGTACGTGAGCGAGTAGGGGTCGTCGACGAGGCCGTTCACCTCGAGGTTCCAGGTCGGCTCGTCGAAGTCCGGGATCGGGCCGAAGTGGAGCACCGGCCATGTCTTGACGAGTCGCTGGCCCGGGGGGATGCGCTTCGCGATCTCCTCGGGGTACCTCGGGCCGAAGAGCTTCACGGCTGAACCTCCTATCGGGCGGCGACGGCCCGCCAGGCCGCGACCGCCGTCTCGATGTCCTCGTCGGCGATGTCGACGTGCGTGACCATCCGGACCTTGCCCGAGACCACACTCGCGCCGACGCCATGCTCCTCGAGCCGGTTCGCGACCTCGAGAGGCGCCATCGCCATCGATGCCTCCGTGTCGGCGAAGACCATGTTCGTTTCAACATCCGCGGGATCCAGGCTGCCGGGCACGATCTCGGCCACGGCCTCACCCAGGCGGCCGGCCCGCTCATGGTCTTCGTGCAGGCGTTGCGGGCCCTCCTCGAGCGCGACCAGCCCCGCGGCGGCGACCACCCCGGCCTGCCGCCAGGCCCCACCGAACAGGATCTTGATCCGGCGACCCTCACGCATCTGCTCGGCCGAGCCGCAGACGAGCGAGCCGATCGGCGCCCCGAGCCCCTTCGAGACACAGAACATCAGCGTGTCCACCTCGGCGGCGTACTCGGCGACGTCCACGCCGGAGGCGGCGCTGGCGTTGAAGATCCTCGCGCCGTCCAGGTGGACGGCGACGCCGGCCTCCTCGGCAACCTTGCGGATGGCCCGGAAGTCCTCGACATCCATCACGGTTCCCCCCGCGTGCCCGCTCGTGTTCTCCAGACAGACGAGATCGACGATCTCCACGTCGTACGGTTCGTCGGGCTCAAGGGCCGACCGGACCTGATCCGCGCTGATCCGTCCCCGGCGGTCGCCGTGGACGGTTCGGTACGCGATCCCGGACAGCACCGCCGAGCTCATCACCTCGGTCGAGGCGACGTGCGACAGGGGTTCGGCCACCACGAGGCGCCCGGGGCCCGAGAACTGCAGGCGGAGCGCGATCTGATTCGCCATCGTTCCGCTCGGCACAAACAGCGCGGCCTCCTTGCCGGTGATCTCGGCGGCGCGCTCCTGCAGC
>JBKPRY010000438.1:0-4885 GCA_046734755.1 Actinomycetota bacterium
ACCGGACTGGTCGGCAAGTACCTGAACCTGTACCCGTTCGAGCGGCCGGCGTTCGTCCCCGCCGGGTGGGACCGGTGGTGGGGTCGTGAGCATGGCCCGGCGACGAGCCTGTACTACGACTACTCGATGTTCGAACAGGACCACGTCGTCCGGTACGGGCACACCGACGCCGACTACGCGACGGACGTCCTCGCCGGTCAGGCGACCGAGTTCGTCCGCGAGGCACCGGCCGATCGGCCGTACTTCCTCTGGTTCGCCCCGTCGGCGCCACACCCGCCTTGGGTCGCGGCGCCCCGGGACGAGGGAGCCTTCTCGGGGCTCGCGGTCCCCACGCCGCCGTCGGTCGGGGAGGCCGACGTCTCCGACAAGCCGGCCTGGGTCCGCCGCCTCGCGCCGATGAGCGACGCGCAGCGAGCGCTGCAGCGCGAGCATCGGAGGGAGTCCTACGCGGCGCTCCTCGCGGTCGACGACGCGATCTCCCGGATCTTGAACGCGGTCCGCGCGCGCGGTGACCTCGCCGAGACGGTCGTGGTGTTCACCTCGGACAATGGGCTGGCCTTCGGCGAGCACCGATGGACCAAGAAGAGTTGTCCCTACCAGGCGTGCCTGGGCGTCCCCTTCATGATCCGGATGCCGGGGGTCGCGCATCGGACCGAGCGGGCGATCGTCTCCGCCGCCGACATCGCGCCGACGATCGCCGAGCTCTCGGGCGCAACGGTCCCGACGGCGTTCGACGGGGTGAGCCTCGTGCCGCTGCTGTTGACCGGAAGCCGCAAGGGGCGGCCGGGCGAGGTGTTCGCCGAATGGGTCGGTGACGCGGCGATCCCCGCGTGGTGGGAGATCCGCACCCGGCGGTTCGCGTACATCGAGCTCGGGACCGGGGAGCGCGAGCTCTACGCTCTGGTGGACGATCCCTACGAGCTCGTGAACGTGGTGGATGCTCCGGCGTTCGAGGGCGACGTGTCGCGGCTGGCCGCGACCCTCGAGGCGTACCGGAGCGCGTGAGGTACGGCGCCGCGATCGTCCTCGGGGGGTTGCTGCTCCTCGTCCCGACCGATCCCGCCGCTCGCGCCTCGACGGCGGCCGCCTCCGTGTCGGCCCTCTCCGAGTCGGCGGCGCCGCCCGACATCGTTCTGATCGTGACCGACGATCAGCGATGGGACACCCTGTGGGCGATGCCGATCCTGTCGGAGCGGCTCGCCGGCGCCGGCGTGACGTTCCCCGATGCCTTCGTCGTCAACGCACTCTGCTGCCCCAGCCGCGCGAGCATCCTGACCGGCGACTACTCCCACACCCACCTCGTCTACCGGCAGATACCCCCGTTCGGCCGCTTCGAGTGGTTCCACGACGGCTCGACGCTCGCGACGTGGTTGCACGACGCGGGCTATCGGACCGGGCTGTTCGGGAAGTACATCGACGGGTACCAGCACGCGGCGGTCACCGGGTACGTCCCGCCGGGGTGGGACCGATGGGTGGCGTTCGTGCATTCTGCGCCCGTGGACTACACGCTGACGATCGACGGCTCGCTGCGCGGGTTCGGGCACGGTCCGGCCGATCACGCGACCGAGGTGCTCGCCGATGAGGCGGTCGCGTTCGTGAAGGGCTCGACCGGGCCACTGTTCCTGGAGCTCGCCACGTCGGCTCCCCACGAGCCGGCGATCCCGTCCCCCGGCGACGAGGACGCCTTCGCCGACCTCCCCCCGGCGCGGCCGCCGTCGTTCGACGAGGCCGACGTCTCGGATAAGCCCGCGTGGGTCCGCGACCTGCCCCCGTTCACGGCGTCGCAGGAGGCGGCGATCGACGCGTTCCGGGCGGACCAGTACCGGTCGCTGCTCGGCGTGGACCGCGCGGTCGGCCGGGTCCTCGACGCGCTGGAGCGGGCCGGGCGGCTGGAGAACACGCTCGTCGTGTTCACCTCGGACAACGGGATCTTGCACGGGGAACATCGGTGGACCAAGAAGGAGGCGCCGTACGAGGAATCGATCCGCGTCCCGCTCGTGATGCGTTGGGACGCGGCCGGGTGGACGCCGGGGAGCAGGCTGCCCGGCGTCCTCGCCCTGAACATCGACCTCGCGCCGACGATCGCCGACGCGGCCGGCGTCCCTCATCCTCCGACCGACGGACGGAGCCTCCTGCCGTTGCTCGAGGGTGACCGGGGCTCGTGGCGCACCGACTTCCTGATCGAGCACATGGAGGGCACGAACCCGATCCCCACGTACTGCGCCGTGCGTTCGGAGCGCTGGACGTACGTGCGGTATTCGACGGGCGAGGAGGAGCTCTACGACCTCGTCGCCGATCCCTTCGAGCTCGAGAACGTCGCCGGCGTCCCGGGGATGCGTTCGGTGCTGGAGGACCGACGAGCGCGCCTACGCGAGCTCTGCACCCCGGTGCCGCCGGGGTTCGGGGACCGATCCGGGACGAGCGTCCCGATCGCGCTGGCGGTGCTGGGCGGGCTCGTGCTGGTCGAGTCGGTGGCGTCGCGGAGAACGCGTCAACCTCAGAGGGCCCCTGGATAGGCTAGGCGCATGAGCGAGCCATCCGGACCCGGTTCGCGCGTGCCGATCCCACGGAGGCGCCAGCGTTTCGACCGACGGCGGGCTTCGTGGCGAGGGCTCGCGGCGTTCCTCGGTGTCGTGGTGGCGATCGCGGCGTTGGGCTGGGCCGCGACCCGCGGGGGCGAGGACGGGACATCGACAGGACCGTCCGGCGCGACGTCTCCCGAGACCGGTTCGAACGGTGGGACGGGCGCCGGCGGGCCCTCGGGCGACGGCGGGGAGACGATCGTCCCCGGCGAGACGCCGATCGAGCATGTCGTGTTCATCGTCAAGGAGAACCGGACGTTCAACAACTACTTCGCGACCTACCCGGGCGCGGTCGGCGCGACCGAAGGCGGCACGATCAGGTGCACGCCGGACGGGTGCCACGACGGCCCGGTCGTCCGGCTCACCAAGGGCCCCGACATCTATCCGCACGATCTGACGCACTGCTTCCGGTGCGGCCTCATCGCGATCAACGGCGGCAAGATGAATGGCTTCAACCGGATGAACGGCCCGGTCCCGCCATCTGGGATCGCCGACCTGTACGGCGCCGACATGTCGGGCTACTCGTACCTCGACCGCGACGGCGTGCCGAACTACTGGGCGTACGCCGATCGCTTCGTGTTGGCCGACCACTTCTTCACGCCGATGTACGGTCCCACGCTGCCCGAACACCTGTACGCCGTCGCGGCCCAATCGAACTTCATCGTCGACAACAAGTCGACCACCGATCACGAGGGGAACTACTGCGACGACCCGACCGAGAACGCGACGCGGTTCGTCCCCCACGAGGCCCGGCAGCACGAGGACCAGATCATGCGGCTCGAACGCACGATCACCGAGAACGATTCTCACGTCTACGACATCGCGGACTTCTGGGGGAGCATCCGCCTGTGCTTCGACATCCCCGTGTTGCCCGACCAGCTCGAGCAGGAGGGGATCTCCTGGAAGTACTACGCCAGCGAGAACGCGTGGATGAACGTCCTGCAGATGATCCGCCACGTCCGGTACGGGCCCATGTGGCGCAACGTCCTGGAGCCATCGAGCTTCGTCAAGGACGTGAAGCAGGGCGAGATGCCCGCGGTCTCGTGGATCATCCCGCCCGAGTCCTACAACGAGCACCCCGGGGGCGGGAAGAGCACGTGCGCCGGGGAGAACTGGACGGTCCACCAGGTCAACACGATCATGCGGAGCAGGTATTGGCGATCGACGGCGATCGTCGTGGTCTGGGACGACTTCGGCGGGCTCTACGATCCGGTCGCGCCGCCGCAGTACGACGTGATGGGCCTCGGTCCGCGTACGCCGGCGCTGATCATCAGCCCGTATACGAGGCAGGGTTCGAACCCCGACGGCGGGTCGGTGGACAGCACGCCCTACGAGTTCACGTCCGTGCTGGCGTTCATCGAGCAGCTCTTCGGGCTCGAGCCGATGACCGACCGCGACGCCCAGGCCGACCCGCTCTCGGGGGCGTTCGACTTCGAGCACCCGAACTTCCAGCAACTGATCCTGCCCCTACGAGACGATTGCCCGTACGGCACGTCCACCTCGGAGTTCCTGGCGACCTGGCCCCTGCTGCGAACGATCGGCAAGCCCGGCGACTAGCCGTCGGGGAACTGCGGTCCGACGCAGTCGGAGCGCAAGGGGAGCGGATCCGGCGGCCGCGGGGCCTGCTCGAAATCGAAGGCGGAGAGCAGCGGCGTCGCCTCGCGGTCCCGGTGCGTGAGCTGGTTGAGCCGCCAGTTGTCCTCGATGAACCGCAGCACGCTGGAGAACTCACCGAGCTCGTGACTGACGAACCCCTGCTTCGCATAAGGGCTGATCACGAGCAGCGGGACCCGGATCCCGAAGCCGAAGTCGTCGACCTGCGGCGGGGGCACGTGGTCGTAGAAGCCCCCGTAGTCGTCCCAGGTGATGAAGATCGCGGTCGACTCCCAGTCGGGGCTCTCCATCACCGCGTTCACGATCTCGGTGGTCCAGTTCTCGCCGTGGCACATGCTGTACTCGGGGTGCTCCGAGAGCTCGAAGCGCGGCGTCACCCATGTGACGGGCGGCAGGAGCCCCGCGCGGGCCTGCTCGGCGAACCCGTCGACCGGGAAGATGTGCGTCTGCCAGTAGGCCTCGTTCTCCCGGACGTGGCGGATCGCGTCGTACGCGGACCACAGGTAGCCGTTCTGGTACTGGGTCGCCGCGTAGTACGCCCATGGGATCTCCGCCTCGCTCAGCAGGTCGCCCTCGGTGAGGAAGTCGAAGCAGGGCGGGACCTTCTTCTTGACGCCCTCGCTGTCGACGACGACCGCATAGCTGTCCTCCATCGAGTCGCAGCCCCATGCCTTGAACAGGCCGGTGTC
>JBKPRY010000439.1:0-2618 GCA_046734755.1 Actinomycetota bacterium
GCCCCGTCCGCGGACCCGAACGTTCGCTCGAAGACCTCGGCCGCGAGGCTCGAACCCCCCATCCCGAGCAGGACCGCGGTCTCGAATTCGTCGGCCGCCGCCCCCGCGAACGCCTCGAGCTCGCCGATCCGGTCGTGCATCAGGTCGGAGACCGTGAGCCAGCCCAGACGATCGGCGATCTCGGTCGGGTCGTCCTTCCAGACGGTGTGGTCCCTGCGCCAGATCCGCTCGACGATCCGGTCGCGGTCCAGCTGCTGGAGGCGTTCGGTCACGTCGTCTCCTTTCGACACCCCGACCGGATGCTACCGAGCGGCGGCCGCGCGGATCGCCCGTGCCGCCGCTCGTGGATCGGGTGCGTGGAAGATCGCGCTGCCGGCGACGAGGACGTCGGCGCCGGACGCGACGGCCTTCACCGCGTTCGTGGGGTCGATGCCACCGTCGACCTGGATCCTGAACGGAAGGTCCCGCGATCGACGGATCTCGGCCGCGCGCTCCACCTTCGACAGGTGCTCGGGGACGAACGGCTGGCCGCCGAACCCCGCCTTGATCGTCATCACCAGCAGCAGGTCGATCCGCTCGTCCAGGTACGGCTCGACCGCCTCGAACCCAGTCGGCCCGTCGATCACGACCCCCGCCTGCATCTCGAGCTCGCGGATCCTGCGGAGGAGCGGTGTCGGGTCGCCGAGCTCCACGTGCACGCTGCAGAGGTCGGCGCCCGCCTCCGCGAGCCGCTCGAGCCAGAACCCCGGGTCGGTGACCATCAGGTGGCAGTCGAGGAACAGATCGGTGTGCCGGCGGATCGACGCGACCACCGGCGGTCCGATCGACAGGTTCGGCACGAAATGCCCGTCCATCAGGTCGACGTGGAGCCAGTCCGATTCCGCGCGAACCCGTTCGACCTCCTCCGCGAGCACGGCGTAGTCGGCCGCGAGGATCGAGGGGGCAAGCAGGACCTCGTTCGGCACGGGCGTAGTCTGCCCCACCCTCGGTCCCGGGCGCTCGGGGCGGACGCTCGACCTCCGGGGAGCGGGTGTGTAACGCTCGCCGCCGGGTCGGGCACTAACCGCGGATCGGGTGGGTTCCGAGAGGGGAGCGGGATGGACGACGTCATCAGGGTCTACGGGGCGAGCTGGTGCCCGGACTGCCGCCGGGCCAAACGCTTCCTCGGCGACCAGCGGATCTCGTTCGAGTGGCACGACATCGAGGTCGACCCGGACGGGGTCCCGATCGTGCAGGAGCGCAACGACGGCAACAACATCATCCCGACGATCGTCTTCGCGGACGGGTCCCACCTGTCCGAACCCTCCAACGAGGAGCTCGCCGAGAAGATCGGCCTCGAGCGCATGGCGATGATGCACGTCTACGACCTGATCATCGTGGGCGGCGGGCCGGCCGGGCTCACGACCTCGATCTACGCGGCGCGCGAGAACCTGCAGACGCTGGTGATCGACAGCAAGGGCCTCGGCGGCCAGGCCGGCGTGACCGAACGCCTCGACAACTACCCGGGGTTCCCCGAGGGCATCGGCGGCGCGGAGCTCGCCGACCGGATCGTTCAGCAGGCGCGGCGCTACGGCGTGGAGATGCTCCAGGCCGTGTCGGTGCGGTCGGTCTCGAGCGAGGGCGAGGAGGTCGACGTCGAGACCGCGACCGGTGACCATTACCACGCACGCGCGGTGCTCATCGCGACCGGCTCGACGTATCGGATGACCGGGGCGCCGGGTGAGGACGACCTGATCGGCGCCGGCATCCACTTCTGCGCGACCTGCGATGGCCCGTTCTACAAGGGCGCGAGCCAGCTCGTCGTCCTCGGTGGCGGCAACAGCGGTCTCGAGGAGGGCCTGTTCCTCACGCAGTTCGTCGACAAGGTGACGATCGTGCAGCGGAGCGACCGGCTGACCGCCAGCAAGCTTCTCCAGGACAAGGTGATGATGACGCCGACGATGGAGGTCTTGCTCAACCGCGAGGTCGTCGAGTTCCGGCCCAAGGAGGACGGCAGCGGCAAGCTGGGCGCGGTTGCCCTGCGGAACCGCGACACCGAGGACACCGAGGAGCTGCACCCCGCTGGCGCGTTCGTGTTCATCGGGCTCGACCCGAACACGGGGTTCGTGAAGGGCTCGGTCGACCTGGACGACCGGGGCCTGATCCTGACGGACATGGGTCTGCAGACGAGCATGTCCGGGGTGTTCGCCGCCGGCGACGTGCGTTCGGGCTCGACCAAGCAGCTGGCGTCGGCGGTGGGCGAGGGCGCCGCGGCAGCGATCGGCATCCGGATGTACCTCGAGAAGCTCGACGCCAAGCCGATGCACATGATGTGAGGCGCCGGGCAGGAGCGATCGGAGGAGCGCGCCGATGGAGCCACAGGAGATCTTCGAGCTCATCATCAAGGCGGACGAGAAGCTGAAGTACGCGCATGAGGACAACGCCGGGCTTCGCCGGCAGCAGGCCCGGGACCTGCTCGCGCGGGCCCGCGAGGCCGCGACCGAGATCGGCAACGACGCCCTCGTGCAGCAGGCGGATACGCGGCTGGCCGATCTCGCCGGGCCGGAAGGCGGGCGGGAGGGAGCGTCGGGGCCCGCGGGCTAGGCGGAAGCTCGCCAGTCGCGGAATACCCGGAGGAG
>JBKPRY010000440.1:0-6231 GCA_046734755.1 Actinomycetota bacterium
GACCCGCCGGGGGTGTCGATCCGGACCGCGTCGCCCTCCAGGACGGCGACGCCGACATCGCGCAGCAGCCCGGCGATCTCGGCGGGGCGGTCGGCGTGATGGTCGTGGTTCCCGAGGACCGCCACCACCCGGACCGACAGGTCCTCGAGCTCGCGCGCGAGGGCCTCGGCCTCCTCCGGCTCACCCGCCTTGGTCAGGTCGCCGGCGATCAGCAGGACCTCCGCCTTCTCGTGGATCCCGCTCAGCTGCTCGCGCAGCGTGCCGGCAGAGTCCGGCCCGACGTGCAGGTCGCCCACGGCGGCGACGCGGATCACTGGACGGTCTCCATCCCCTCGGCGTCGGGGAACCGGGCCACCGTCGTCTGGTTCTCGACCTCGAGATCGGGGCAGCACTCGCGCACGACCTCGCTGACCGAACGCCGCCGCTCCTCGCTCGGCACCTGGCCGTGGACGACCACCCGTCCTTTCACGACGGTGACACCGAGCTCAGGCTCGTTCACCCGTGGGTCCCGGGCCAGCGCTTCCTGGACGTGCGCGGCGACGTACTCGGGCTCGTCCGTGCTCATGCCTGCCTCCCCCGCCCGATGGCCTCGTGGAGCGTCTCGATCGGCTCCGAAGGCACGACGATGTCCAGGGAGGTGGCGAACAGCATCAGGCTGAGCAGCCTCCGCGCGCCATGCTCACGCGCCCGCGCGACCAGGTAGTCCCAGTCGAGCTCGGTGTGCGCGATGATCGAGACCGCGTCGTACCAGTACCGCGAGGTGTCCTCGCTCATCGCGCACGCCTTCATGACGATCAGATCCTCGGGCGGCGCGATCGGGACCATCCGGCCGCGGAACGGCATGACCCGCGCCCGGGCGAGCATGTCGTCGCTGAGCAGGATGTCCCGGCTCGAGCGGAAGATCACGTCGACGAGCACCCCGTGCTTGATCGCCTTGGACAACCAGCGCTCGGCGACCTCCTTCGTCTCGAACCCCCGCGCGTCGAGCACGTCCAGCACCCTGCGCGCCGTCTCGGGGCGGACGAAGACGTCGATGTCCCGCGTCCCCTGGTCGCGTCCGTACACGGCCGACCCGACGCCGCCGATCAGCAGGAACGGGATGCCGGCCTTGCCGAGCGCATCCAGCGCCTCGTCCAGGACGCGCAGGAACAGATCGCCGTTGTCGGCCTCGGTGACCTCGATCGCGGTTTCGGGGAGGCTCATCCCGGCACTCCTCCTTCGCCGTGGTCTGTCGTCGGGGGCTCTGTTGTTCCCGCCGATGCCCGCCCGCAAACGGAGCTCACGCAGCTGCCAGCTGGCGAGGACAATCCTCCAGCAAGTCGAGGACCGCGGCCTCGACCGCGTCTCGGAAGGCCGGGTCGGCGAGATCGCCCTCGACCGCCTCCGCGAGCCTCGAGGTGATCGTGACGCCCTCCTCGTACCGGTCCAGCAGCCTCGGGTCGATGTAGGAGGCGCGCGCGACCGCCGGCGTGTTGCCGAGCTCCGCGGCGACCTCCTTCACGGCCGCGGAGATCCGGCGGCGTCGGGCGGCCTGCGCGGCCGGAACCTCTCCCGCGGCGGCGAGCGCCACGGCCGCGAACACCGTCCCGTGCCAGGTCCGGAAATCCTTCGCGGTGAAGCCGTCGCCGGCGAGCTCCTTCACGTAGGCGTTGACGTCTTCCGAGCGCACGTCGCGCCAGCCCGAGCCGTTGCGGTATGCGAGGAGCTCGGGGTTCTCGTCGCGGCGACGCTTCAGCGTTCGGACGATCGGGGCGATCCCGGCGTCCGACACCTCCTGGATCCGCCGCTGGCCGCTCTTGGCGCGGTAGTCGAACCGCACGACGTCGCCCGACGTTCGGACGTGGTCACGCCGCACCGTCGCGAGACCGAACGACCCGTTGTCCCGCGTGTACGACTCCGAGCCGACGCGGAACAAGGCGAGATCCAGCAACCGGACGGCGACCGCGAGGGCCTTCTCGCGCGGCAGGCTCCGTCGCTCGAGGTCGGTGGCCACGCGCTCGCGCACCTGCGGCAACCGATGCGCGAAGGCCAGCATCCGATCGAACTTCTCCGCGTCCCGACGGGCTCGCCACCGCTCGTGGTACAGGTACTGCCGCCTGCCCGCGGCGTCGGTGCCCGACGCCTGGAGGTGCCCGAGGGGGTCGGGGCAGATCCACACGTCCGACCACGCCGGCGGGATCGCGAGGGCGCGGATCCGGCGGATCGTGTCGTCGTCGGTCACCGGCGACCCGGCCTGATCCAGGTAGGAGAAGCCGCGGCCGCGCCGCTGCCGGCGGAGGCCCGGACCCTCGCTCGACACCCGTCGCAGACGCGTCATCGCGCTGAAGGTCTTGCCCGAGGAACCCATGGCCAAACCCCGAAGCGGGCATGGACCTTCGTCCTCGGGGTACCTCCACTCCGACATCTAGGGCCAACGACGAAAAGGAGGAGCCGTGGACGCGCTCACACTGCTGAAGAAGGACCACGACGAGGTCAAGAAGATGCTCAAGGACCTCGACGCCACGACCGAACGGGCGGTCAAGACCCGACAGGACCTGTTCGAGCGGCTGAAGTTCTCGCTCACCGTCCACGAGCAGATGGAGGAGGCCGTCCTGTACCCCGCGCTCAAGGAGCACGCCGAGACCAAGGACATCGTGCTCGAGGCATACGAGGAGCACGACGTCGTCAACACGATCCTCGGTGAGCTCGAGCAGACCCCATTCGACGACGAGACCTGGCACGCGAAGCTGACCGTGATGCGCGAGAACCTCGAGCACCACATCGAGGAGGAAGAAGATGAGATGTTCGGGCAGGTCCGTCACCTCTTCGACAAGGAGACGCTCGAGACCCTCGGAGAGCAGATGAGAACGATCAAGTCCCAGGCACGCGCGGCCTGAATCCGCCGTTGGAGATCCGGCGGCGGTGGGCACCGATACCCCCAGACGCGAAGGGGTTGTCTACTCCGCTGGAATTCCCTTCAGGCGCTGGAGCTTCTTCTCATCCGCCGGTTTCGTCGTGAGGGGCAGCGACAGGCTTCGATTCAGGAGAGCCACGCTGTCGCAGGAAGATCGTGAGCACGACGATACTGCCGACCGCCACGAACTCGCTCTGCCAGTTCTGGAACGACTGGAACCAGAAGGTGGATGTCCTCACGAATCTCAGGGTGCTCACTGCTTGCTGCCCGTGAGCAACCTGCTCCGCGTTGTATTCCCGGGCCCCTCCCAGGGCGTGCAGGACGAACGACAGCACGAAGAGGAGTGCGAGCACGATCCCCAAGGAGTTCTCGTAGAGCACGAGCTCCCAACCCCCACGCCGCACGGGCCCGGGCGTTCTCGCCACACCGGACACGGATCTGGGATCTGCGTCCTTCTCGGGATCACCGCCGGGTGGCTTCGACTCTGACGAACCCTTCTGGATCAGCCAGATCGTGAGAAGGACGTAGGCCGCCATCTGGAGAAACTCGCTCTCCCAATTCTCGAAC
The DNA here is from genome assembly GCA_046734755.1 of Actinomycetota bacterium. GTDB lineage: Bacteria > Actinomycetota > UBA4738 > UBA4738 > HRBIN12 > DASSJM01. The sequence goes on from JBKPRY010000440.1 coordinate 3,461, forward strand.
GTGGCCTCTACGAAATGTCCACTGGTGAGGTAGGAACCGAGGCCCACCGTTGGTTCGCGGTGCTCCCTTTGCTCGGCGTTGTAGGTGCGCCAGCCCGTGAACCCCTGACCAAGAAGGAAGATCGCGAAGAGCCCAAACAAAGCGATCGACAGGCCGTTGTCTCGTAGCCGTTTGCGCACGCTACCTCCCGAGGGACTGTCATTCGAACCTCCACCTGTCATGCGTACCGTCCACGTCCACGACCCCTCCACATGCGAGACGACGCCTTGCTAGCCCTTCGAGAAAGGAGTGAAGCGTGAGGGTGTACCGGCCGACGAAAGCCATGGAGGAAAATCCCCGAGCCTAGAGCGGGAGCCGGATCATCGACCCGCAGGGCAGGGGAAGCTACAGGTGTCTCTTGCCCTTGGTCGTTTCCCGTGCGGCCCTACGAGGACGGACCACCGAGGAGCCGGACAGTCGTCCCGGTTTGCGCAGACGGATGGTTGCGTCCGCCGCGCGTCGGGGCATGGGATCCGTCTCGGAGAGCACGAACACGTCCGGTTCAACGTCCCCGTGCCCGACGCTCAGTCGCTCGTCGAACCCTAGCCCATCCGGTCCTTGGCGCTGTCCACGGCGTCTTCGGCCGCCTCCTTCGCCTTGCCGGCAGCGTCCTTCGTCGTGCCCAACGCCTGCTTCGCCTTGCCCGTCGCGCGGTCCTTCTTGCCTTCGTACTCGAGGTCCTCGTTGCCGGTCACGTCGCCCATGGCCTCCTCGACGTCGCCCTTCGCCTCGTCGAACCGGCCCTCTCTGCGATCGTCCTTGCCGTCCATCGCAACCTCCTCCGCGATCGTCACCACTCGGATCCGATCGGACCCATCCACGTTTGTTCCCTGCGGACGTGCGAGCAAACGGCGTCGAGAGGTCAGTGACCGTCGTCCTCATCTCGGAGCCGCCGCGCGAGCGGGATCGCGAACCAGACCCAGACGAAGAATGCCAAGGCGCCGAGCCCGATGATCGCAGCGGTGGCCAGCCCGAACATCAGGTCGGCGATGAGCACGACGGCCAAGGTCACGGACAGCGCGAGGAAGACGATCCCGACGATCGCGAACCGGTTGGAGGTCCGCAGCATCCGCTCCTTGTCGCCCTGGCGGAACCGGATCCGATGGTAGGCGGTCGGCGCCATGAACAGGCCGGTGGCGATCGTGGTCCCGACGACCGTCGCGAAGTAGATGCCCCGCTGGCTCCCCGTGAGCGTCTGGAACCGGTCGCTGAACGGCACGGTGAGCAGGAATGCGAAGAGCACCTGGACGCCGGGTAGGGCGACCCGAAGCTCGTTCAGGAGCTCGATCAGCTCTCGGTTCTGACGCTCCTCGGGTTGCTCCTCGTCGTCGCCGGCGCGGTCGCTCGCCGGAGCCACGCTACCCGAATGCGGATCGCCCACGACCACAAGGTACCGTTCCCGAGCGAGCGAGAGCGTCGTTGGCGATGCTCGCTTGAGCACTCTCGCGGTTTGTGGTGGTCACGGCGTGGGTACACCGGTGTCGAGGCCGCACCGCGGTCTGGGAGGTGGATCATGAGCCACCCGAGCACCGAGTATCACGAGCACCCGAGCACCGAGTATCACGAGCATGATCCCGAGCCGGGCTCGGGGCTGGCGGGGTACGCCGCGATCAAGTACACGGCGATCGTGGTCATCGTCCTCGCCATCCTGGCATTCCTTGCCTGGTACGTCATCCCGAAGTTGCCATAGCAACGAACGAGGAATCACCATCACCTGGCGCGAAAGCGTCTCGTCTGCGGCTCGTCGAGATCCGCTCCACGAGGTTCCCCCTCGCGGAGCGGATCTCCTTCTTCGAGCACCGCGCTCCGCAGGAACGACAGGGTCTGCGAGAGGATCCTGCTGACGTGCATCTGCGAGACGCCGACCTCCTCGGCGATCTCGGACTGCGTGAGTCCGCGGAAGAAGCGAAGGTACAGCACCCTGCGTTCGCGCTCGGGCAGCTCCTTCACCGCGGGCGCCACCGACGCCCACCCCTCGAGGATCTCGAGCGACGGATCGTCGCCGCCGAGCACATCGATCGGCGCCGCGCCCTCCTCGCCGACCGGCGAGTCGAGCGACGTCGTCGAGTACGCCTGTACCGCCTCCATCGCGTCGAGGATCTCCTCGGGTGACGCCTCGCACCGCGCGGCGATCTCCTCCACGGTCGGCGAGCGCCCGAGCTCCTGCGAGAGCTCGGGCAGGATGGTGTTGACGCGCAGCCCGACCTCCTGGAGCCGCCGCGGCACCCGGATCGCCCACCCCTTGTCGCGGAAGTGCCGCTTGAGCTCGCCGATGATCGTGACGGCGGCGTACGTGGAGAACTGAACGTCGCGCTCCACGTCGAAACGGTCGATCGCGTTCAGGAGGCCGACGCTCGCGACCTGCACGAGGTCCTCCAGCGGTTCGCCCCGTCGATCGAACCGGCGGGCGAGGTACTCCGCGAGCGGGAGGAACATCCCGACCAGTCGCTCACGGGCCTCGTTGTCGTCGGGCAGGCGCTTGAACAGCTCAGTCTCCACCTCATGGTCGGTTGGGCCGATCGGATGTTCGACCGAGCTCATGTCGTCCGTGATGGCTCGAGCGTCCGCTTGGTCAGGAGGATCGATGGGCCACCCGCGTCCGCGTTCAGGGAGAGGGCGTCGACGAGCGCCGACAGGATCTTCCACGGGAGGCTCTGTTCCAGGTCGGGTGGTGGCCACGGCCCATCGGCCGCGTCGATCGAGACCTCCGCCTCCAGACGATCGTCCAGAGG
>JBKPRY010000441.1:0-1963 GCA_046734755.1 Actinomycetota bacterium
CCCCTGGAACGCGAACTCGGGGATGTTCGTCCTGCCGAGCACGATCGCCCCCGCCGCGACCATCCGCTCTACGGTGATCTCGCTCCGCTCGGCCGGCGGGCGTTCGAGCATCGTCCGCGAGCCGAAGTTCGTGACCCTGCCGGCCACGTCGGTGTTGTCCTTGACGAGCAGCGGCAGCCCGGCGAGCGGACCCTCGCCGCCGCGCCGGTCGAGCGTCCTCGCCTCCGCGAGCGCCTCCTCCGGCCAGACCGCCGTGACGGCGTTCAGCGCCGGGTCGAGGCGTTCGATCCGCGCGATCGACTCCTGCACGAGCTCGACCGCCGAGAGCCGGCGTTCGCGGACGGCCTGAGCGAGCTGCGTGAGCATCTAGCGGCCGAGGTTCTTGATGCGCCCGACGAACTCGCCGCGCTTGTGGTCGCGCAGGATCACCGAGGCGGCGTTGCGCCCGGGGACGCCCATCACGCCGCCCCCCGGATGGGTGCCCGAGCCGCACAGGTACATGCCGGCGACCGGCGTCCGGTAGTCGCCGTGCCCGGGGATGGGGCGGAAGCTGAACAGTTGGTCCGGCATGAGCTCACCCTGCATGATGTTCCCGCCGATCAGGCCGAACCGTTCCTCGATGTCCCTCGGCGTGAGCACCTCGAGGTGTTCGACCGCCGACTCGAGGGAGGGCGCGAACTCACCCAGCGCCTTCAGGACCCGGGCCGCGTAGTCGTCCCGACCGCCCTGGTCCCACGATCCCTCGGACAGCTCGTACGGACCGTACTGACTGAAACCGAGCATCAGGTGCTTGCCCCTCGGGGCGAGACCCTCGGGTTCGTGCGCGGTAGGGAACACGACCTCGACGTACGGATGCTCGCTCATCCGTCCGTACTTCGCGTCGTCCCACGCCCGCTCGAGGTATTCGATCGACGGCGAGACGGCCACCAGGCCCTTGTGCGGGTCTCCCTCCTGATCCCACGCGGGGAACGCCGGCAGCTCGGAGAGCGCGACGTTGAGCTTGACCGAGCCCGATCGCGTGCGGTAGCGCCTCACGTCTCGGACGACGTCGCCCGGCAACCGCTCCTCGCCGATCAGCGACAGATACGTCGTGATCGGGTGCGCGCAGGAGACGACTCGCTGCGCCCGGACCAGCGAACCGTCCGCGAGCGCGACCCCCACCGCCCGACCGCTCGCGTTGATCGCGACCCGGTCGACCTCGGCGTCGGTTCGGATCTCGGCGCCCGCGGCCTCGGCGGCCCGCGCCATCGCCGCCGAGATCCCGCCCATGCCCCCCTTCACCCATCCCCAGGCGCCGGCGTGACCGTCCACCTCGCCGATCCAGTGATGCATCAGGACGTAGGCGGAGCCCGGCGTCATCGGCCCGCACCACGCGCCGATGATCGCCTGCGTCGCCAGCGCGCCCTTGACCCGTTCGTCCTCGAACCACTCGTCGAGGAAGTCCGCCGCGCTCATCGTGAACAGCCGCACGGTCTCGTGGAGATCGCGACCGCTCCACTTGCGGAAGCGCCCGGCCGTGGCCGCCCATTTCGGGAGATCGCGAAGGTTCATGTTCGGCGGCACGACGAACAGCAGGTCCTTCAGCAACCGCGCCACACGATCGAAGTAGCGATCGAACGCCTCGTATGCGGCCGCGTCTCGCTGGCTGAACCGACCGATCGCGGCGGCGTCGCGCTCGACGTCGCCCCACAGCGTGAGCGACGTTCCATCCGGGAACGGCACGAAGTAGTCGGGCGTGATGATCGAGACCTCGTACCCGAACCGCTTCAGGTCGAGCTCGCGCACCACCTGGGGGGGCATCAGGGACACGACGTACGAGGCGCTCGACACGCGGTACCCGGGCCACGGCTCCTCGGTCGCCGCGGCGCCCCCCACGACGCCGCGTTTCTCCAGGACGAGCACATCCAAGCCGGCCTTCGCCAGGTACGCTGCGCACGCGAGGCCGTTGTGGCCTCCCCCGATG
>JBKPRY010000442.1:0-1238 GCA_046734755.1 Actinomycetota bacterium
GTCCCCGAGGAACTTCTCCAATCCTGCGTCGGTGAGCGGGTGCTTCACCAACTGCTTGAACACCGCGAAGGGCATCGTCGCGATGTCGGCGCCCGCGAGCGCCGACTCGACGATGTGCATCGGGTGACGCAGCGACGCGGCAAGCACCAGCGTGTCGTACCCCTGGATCTCGTAGATGTCGCAGATCTTGCGGAGCGCGTCCATCCCGTCGGACGCGACGTCGTCCAGGCGCCCGAGGAACGGCGAGACGATGTACGCCCCGATCTCGGCGGCCAGGATCGCCTGCGCGGGGGAGAACACGAGCGTGACGTTGATCTTGATCCCGTCGTCGATCAGGCGCTTGCCCGCGTTCAGACCCTCGGGCGTCATCGGGACTTTCACGACGGCGTTGGGCGCCATCTGCGCCAGATCCAACCCCTGCCGGTACATCGCCTCGGGCTCGAGCTCGGTCGTCTCGAGCGAGATCGGTCCCTCGACCTCCGACAGGATCTCCTTCCAGACCCGCTCGGGGTCGTCGTTCTCCTTCGCCACCAACGACGGGTTGGTGGTCACGCCACCGAGCACGCCCCAGCGGTTGATCTCGCGGATCTCCTCGATGTTCGCCGTGTCCAGGAACAGCTTCACGTTCTGCCTCCTTCGTTCGCCGCCGCCACGGGAGCGGCGGCACGACCCGTGCGCTCGCCGCCCGCCGTGACGCGGGCCGACGCCGTGCGTTCGGTCGCTCGTTCCATCACCAGGTCGATGATCGCGGCCAGGGCGCGATCGAAGCTGTAGTTGGCGATCACCGGGACGCCGTGCGACAGCGCCTGGCTCTTGATGTACCGCTGCACGCGTCGAATGTCGTCGAACCGGTCCAGGTAGCGCTCCGCCGGCCGTCCGGTGTGCTCGGACGCCCGGGCCGCGAAATGACTTCGGTGCACCTCGTCCTCCTCGATCGTGACCACGACCGGGACGGCGAGGATGCGTTCGCGCCAGGGCTCGAGATCCACGAAGCCCGGCACCACGTGGGCGCCCTCGATGATCAGGTGCGTCCCCTCCATCGCGGCGCGTTCGACGAGCGCCTGCACCCCGACCGCGACCGCCGCGGTCTGCTCCCTGAACCCGACGACCACCTCGTCCTTCGACGGGGGCTCGCGCAGGACGGAGCCCGCCTCGAACGACGACGCATGGAGCGTCGGCATCAGCTTGTGGGAGAACAGCGCGCGCATCACCTCTCGGATCGCGTCGGTCGCGACCAC
>JBKPRY010000443.1:0-1092 GCA_046734755.1 Actinomycetota bacterium
CTTCGCGACCGTGCCGAGCGAGACCGTGTACAGGCCGCCGCCGCCGATGCCCTGCACGAACCGCGCGACGACCAGGATGAACATCGTCGGCGCCGTGGCGGCGAGGACGAGCCCGCTGACGTAGAAGGCGATCGAGATCCCGAGGATGGGGCGGGGCCCCAGCCGGTCGGTCATCCGGCCGGCGATCGGCACGCTGCCGATCGAGGCGAGGGTGAGCGCCGCGTAGATCCACCCGTAGAGCTTGAGCCCGTGCAGGTCGGCTTGGACCGCGGGCAGGATCGTCGCGACGACCATGATCTCGACCGCGACGAGCGCCTCGAGCAGCAGCAGGCCGATCGTGAGCCGGCCGCGGGCGCCGGCGAAGACCGCTCGCCAGGGAGGTGGGGTGGTTCGGTTCGAGACCGCGGACATGTGGCTCGAAAGCCTACGGGCTGCCGCGGCCTCGGGCGTGTGGGGGCCCCACGCGACTGCCTCAGGGGGGACCGCCTCCGCTGAAAGCCCTCGTCCTAGGCACTCCCCCATGCTCCCGACTGCGTCCGAGCCGTCGACCTGCGAGGATGCCGGGCATGGCGGTCATCGCACGGATCGGGCGCTCCGAGACGCGTCCCTACGTCATCGCCTGGGGCCGGCTCACCGAAGAGGACGCACCGCGGCTGCGGGCTCGGGTCGCCGCCTCACCCTGCGCCGAGATCACGGTGGATCTACGCGAGGTCGAGGAGGTAACCGACGAGGGATGCGCCGTGATCCGGCACGTTGCCGACGACATGGACTTGCTCAGCCAGACGATGGTCGTGCTGTACGTGCCGGAACGGGACGCGACCAGATCGCTCGAGCGGACCCGGCTCCTCGACGACGCACGGATCGTGTTCGTCGCGTCCGAAGAGGCCGAAAAACTCTAGATCGACTCTTGTCTACCACTTGGTAGATAGGGCATAATCTGCCATGTGGTAGACGAACCCGCGGCCCCCCGGGGGCGCCCGAGCACGAGGTCCCGAGCGACCTCGATCGTGCGCAGGCTCGCCGGCAAGAACGTGTTCGTGACGGGCGTGACGGGCTTCCTCGGGCAGGCCGTGTTCGAACGCCTCCTGCTCG
>JBKPRY010000444.1:0-1408 GCA_046734755.1 Actinomycetota bacterium
GACCGAGGGTCGCTTGGTCTTCCTCTTGCCGCGGCCCTTCGTGGTGCTTGCCAACTACACCTCCACGATCACGGGCAGGATCACGGGCTTGCGCTGCGTGACCTCGTAGAAGTACTTGCCGAGGACCCTGCGGATGTTCTGTTCGAGCATCCCGCGGTCGATCACCTCAGCCTCGGCGCTGTCCTTCAGGGAAAGCATGACGCGTTCGCGCGCCGCTTCAAGGATGTCGCCCGAGGTCTCGTCGAACACGAATCCGCGGTTCACGATGTCCGGGCCGGAGAGCACCTGTCCGTGGTGCCCGTCGACCGCGACCACGACCACGACCACCCCGTCGGCCGAGAGCTTGCGGCGGTCCCGCAGGACCACCTCGCCGACGTCGCCGATGCCGAGCCCGTCGACCAGGGTCATCCCGGCCGGCGCCCGCTCGATCACCTGCACCTTCTCCCCGACCTCGACCACGTCTCCGTCCTCGCAGATCAGGACGTGGTCGGCGGCGATACCGACCTCGGTCGCGATCTTCGCGTGGTGGGCGAGGTGCCGTCGCTCCCCGTGGATCGGGATGAACCATCGCGGGCGCACGAGGGAGAGCATCAGGCGGAGCTCCTCCGCGGCGGCGTGGCCGCTCGCGTGCACCGGGTACGCCGGCAGGTGGAACACGTCCGCGCCGGTCCGATACAGCCCGTCGATCACCCGGTGGATCGCGGGCTCGTTGCCCGGGATCAGGCTCGATGACAACACGACGCTGTCGCCCTCCTTGAGCTTGACCCACTTGTGTTCGCGTGCGGCCATCAGGCTCAGGGCCGAGAACGGTTCCCCCTGCGAGCCGGTGCAGACGACGACCACGCGGGACGGGTCGCGGTGTTCGACCTCCTCGATCGGGATCGCGTCGTTCTCGGGCACGTGCAGGATCCCGAGCAGCCGGGCCGCCTCGACGCTCTGGAGCATCGACCGACCGAGGAACGCGACCACGCGCTCGTCGGCCCGGGCGGCGTTCACCACCTGCTGGATCCGGTGGATGTGGCTCGAGAAGCACGCGACCACGACGAGCTGCGGGGCCCGAGCGATGATGTCCTGCAGGACCGGACCCACGCTCCGCTCGCTGTCGGTGTACCCGGACTCCTCGGCGTTGGTCGAGTCGCTGAGCAGCAGGTGCACGCCCCTTCCCGCCTCCTCGGCGAGCGCATGCAGGTCGGTCGCGCGCCCGTCCAGCGGGGTCTGGTCGATCTTGAAGTCGCCGGTGTGCAGGATCGCGCCGTACGGGGTGTCCATCACCACCGCCATCCCGTCCGGGATCGAGTGCGTGACGCGGAGGAACCGCATCGAGAACGGTCCGATCACCGCGGCCTCCCCCGGCGTGACCTGCCGGAACTCGGCGCGGTCGCGGACCTGATGCTCCTCCAGCTGCCCC
>JBKPRY010000445.1:0-1608 GCA_046734755.1 Actinomycetota bacterium
CCCTATCAGTACCGCCAGCGATGCGCCCGGACGACGGCATCGTCGTCCATCCCGTCGAACGCCGCGAGCTCGCCCTTGCGCGTGGCGATGAACGAGTCGAAGAGCATCTCCCCCATCGCCTCGCGCAGCACGGCCGAGCGCTCGAGCTCCGCGACCGCCGCCCCGAGCGAGGATGGGAGCTGGGCGATCCCGCGCTTGCGTCGCTCGGCCGCCGAGAGCGACGCCGGATCCTCGAGGGTCGGCTCCGGGAGCCGCAGGTCGCGTTCGAGCCCGTCGAGGCCGGCGGCGACGATCGAGCCGAGGACCAGGTACGGGTTGCCGCTCCCGTCCACCGGCTTGACCTCCAGATTCGCGGCCTCCGCTCGGCTGCCGATCATCCCGGTCACGAACCGGAGCCCTGCCTCGCGGTTCTCGCGGCCCCACGCCTTGAACGCGCCCGCCCACCGGTGCGGCCGAAGCCGCAGATAGCTCGCGACCGACGGGCACGAGACCGCGACGATCGCCGGCAGCGACCCGAGGATCCCCGCGGCGAAGGCCTCGGCCTCGCGCGTCATTCCCTCGGGCCCGTCGCCTCCGGCGAACCGGTTGCGCCCCCGCCGGTCCCACAGGCGGAGGTGCAGGTGATCGCCGTTGCCGACCAGGCCCGCGAACACGACCGGTGCGAACGAGACAGCGAGCCCGTTCGCACGCGCGACCGCCCGGATCGTGTGCCGGGCCACGAGGTTGGTGTCGGCGACGGCGATCCCGGAGCGGTGGGGCACCGAGATCTCGAACTGCCCGGTCGAGTACTCGGGGTGGAACTGCATCACGCCGGTCCCCTGCCGCTCGAGCGCGCGGATCGCGTCGATCGCGAACCCCTCCTGATCGGCGAGCACGGGAGCGCTGTAACCGGGACCCACGTGGGCGGGGATCGGCTCCGGCTCGTCGGCCTCGCGCGGCGCGGCGCGGTTGCCGAGGAAGAACTCGAGCTCGTAGGCGCCCCGGAGCTCGAGCCCGTGGGCCGACAGGCGTTCGAGCATGCGCCTCGCGAACGTGCGCCCGCACGGCGGCCAGGGGTCCCCCTCCTGGTTGCGCTGGTCGACGGCGGCGAGCGCCCATCCGGGCGAGGCGGCCAGCGCGACCGCCGAGGCGGGATCGGGGACGAGCCGCGTGTCCCCGGTCGGGCCCTCGATGCCCGGCGACGAGGCGATGCCGTCGTTCACCAAGAAGACCGAGAAGACGTTCGAAAGGCCGACGCCGAACCGCGCAACCTCCTCGAACCGCCGGATCGGGATGCACTTCACGCGAGTGACGCCGGCTGGATCGACCATCGCGAGCGCGACCGCCTCGACCCCGGCCGCCGCCAGGCGCCGCGCCACCGACGCGGCTCCGCCGCTCGGACGCCGGGCGGCAGCCGTGCGCGCCGTTCGGGGCTTGGCCGCGGGACTCAGAACAGCTCCAGGTACTCCGTGCGCTCCCAATCGCTCACATGATCGGCGAGCCGGGAGAGCTCGTACCTCCGCATCCTCGTGTACGCCGTGATGAACTCCCCACCGAAGAAGTCGCGCGTGGCGGGCTCCGCCCTGTCTCTTATACACATCTCCGAGCCCACGAGACAATATTGCCAAG
>JBKPRY010000446.1:0-10238 GCA_046734755.1 Actinomycetota bacterium
GATCAGCTGCGCCACCCCACCGGCCACGGCCTTCAGCGAGTCGATGTCCAGGCCCGAGTCGGTCTCGTCCAGGACCGCGATCTCGGGTTCGAGGACGGCGAGCTGCAGGATCTCGTTCTTCTTCTTCTCGCCACCGGAGAACCCCTGGTTCACGTATCGCTGCACCATCTCGTCCTCGACGCCGAGCAGCTTCATCTTCTCTTTCATGTGCTTGCGGAACTCCAGCGCGTTGATCTCCTCGCCCTTGACGCTCTTGTAGGCGGTCCGCAGGAAGTTCACGACGGAAACGCCGGGGATCTCCACCGGGTACTGCATCGCGAGGAACAGACCGCGCTGCGCGCGCTGGTCGGCCGTGAGCCTCGTGATGTCCTCCCCCTTGAACTGCACCCGTCCCGCCGTCAGGGTGTAGCCGGGACGGCCCATCAGCACGTTCGCCAGCGTCGATTTGCCCGAACCGTTCGGGCCCATCAGCGCGTGAGTCTCGCCCTGCCGCACGACGAGGTCGATCCCCTTCAGGATCGGCTTTCCCTCGACGGTCGCCTCGAGCTTCTCGATCTGGAGCGTGGCGGGTTGGGTCATCTCAGCTCTCCTCTGGTACCTCGATCAGGACGTCGTCGTGCTCCACCTTGGTCGCGAACACCTCGACCGGCTGCGTCGCCGGGAGCGTCCGCGTGCTGCCCGTGTTGAGGTCGAACGTGGAACCGTGCTTGGGACACTCGATCGTCTGATCCTCGACGTCGACCTCGCCCTCGTCCAGGAAGTAGTGAGCGTGCGAGCAGATCGCGTCCACCACGCGGAATCCCTCGTCACCCAGGTTCGCGACCGCGAAGGGCCGGTGGTCGAGCTCGAACCGCCGCACCTCGCCCTCGGGGACGTCGTGCACGCCGCAGATACGCACGAGGCTCATCGGTCCCCTCGCGCGATCTCCCGCTCGATCGCGTCCTCGAGCCCCTCGCGGATCTCGGCGATGTCGACGCGGTCGAGCACCTCGGCGAAGAAGCCGAACACGATCAGGCGCTCGGCCTCCTTCTCGGGGATGCCCCGGCTCATCAGGTAGAAGAGCTCGTCGTCGGAGACCGGGCCGACGCTGGCGGCGTGCCCGCATCGCGTGGGGTCGTTGGTGAGGATCTCGAGGTTGGGCACCGACTGCGCCCGAGCATGATCGGAGAGCAGGATGTTTCGGTTGGTTTGGTAGGCGTCGCACTGGTGCGCTCCGTGCTCGATGATCACCGTCCCCGTGTAGATCGCGTTCGATGTGTCGCGCATCGCGCCCTTGTAGAGGAGGTCGCTCGAGGTGCGCGAGCCGACGTGATCCTGGATCGAGCGGTGGTCGATGTGCTGATCGCCGTCGCCGAAGTACACGCCGAGCATCTCCGAGCTGCCGCCGTCCTCGGCCAGGAGCGCCTCCACCTCGGCGCGCGCGAGCCTCGCGCCGAACGCGACCCCGAGCGACTTCAGGTCGGCGCCCCGGCCGATCCGAGCACGCTGGACCGCGAGGTGCGTGACGCCGTCGCCGTACTCCTGGAGGGCCACGTATCGGACGCGCGAGCCGGGGCCGGCGTGGATCTCGACGATCGCGTCGCTCAGGGCACGGCCGAGCAAGGGCGAGCCGTAGCGGTCGATGAGGGTGACCTCCGCGTTCTCGCCCGCGACCAGGAGCGTCCGAGGGAAGATCGCCGCGTCCTCGGCGTCGATCCACGTCATCGCCTGAACCGGCAGGCCCACCTCGACCCCGGGCGGCACGTACAGGAAGGTGCCGGCCGAGCGGAACGCGGCATGCAGGGCGGTGAACTTCGAGCGGTTGGCAGGGACGAGGGCGTGCAGGTACGGCTCGACGAGCTCGGGGCGCTCCGCGATCGCCCGGTCCAGATCGCCGAACCAGACGCCCTTGCCCGCGAGCGCGGGGTCGAGGTGGGTGACCATCACCTCGGAGTTCCGCTGGATCTGCAGACCCGCGCGCTCGCCGACCTGGCCGGCGGCGGCGAGGATCTCCTCGGGCACCTGGTCGAGGTTCTCGGCGTGGCCGCCCTCGACGAACGGCCGCAGGTCGAACCCGAAGCCCTCCAGGTCCGTGTAGCGCCACTCCTCGGTCTCCTGCGACGGGATCGGGAGGGTCTCGAACGCCTCGAACGCCTGGGCGCGGATGTCCTGTACGAACGGGACCGACGAAGCCAGCCTCGAGAGGGCACGCTCGTCGAAGCCGGTGGTCGTGGTGGTCATGCTCGAAATCCTATCAACGGAGTCGGATTCGCCGTCTGCCGTGCCTCGCCCAGGCGTCGTGGGTCAGTCGTCGGGGAGCCAGGCGCCGACGGCCGGCCGGAAGTCGAGGACCTCGATCTCCTTCCAGACACCGCCGATGACGTACGGGTCCTCGGCGACCCACGCCTCGACCTCCTCCCGGCTGGTGAAATCGGTCAGCAGGACCGAGCCCACCATGTCCCCCGCCTCGTCCAGGATCGCGCCGCCGATCAGGACCCGTCCGCGCTCCACGAAGGGGGCGACCCGCTCGAGATGCGCCGGCCGCACGGCCAGGCGTCGCGCCTTCGCCTCGGGGTCGGTGCCGTCACGTGCGATGACCGCGTACCGCATCCGGTTCCTCCTTCATCTCGGGCTTCGTTCGCGCTTGATCTCGCGCACCCTCACCAGATCGACGCCTCGGCTGGCGGCGGGGTGGGATTCGGCCCGAGCGCGCCCTCGTCCGCCTCCCACTGCACGGAGCCGTCCACGGCGTCGCGGACCTGCAGCCGGCCCTCGTCGGTCGCGACCAGCAGCCGGCCGTCCGGGTCCCACTCCGCCCACTGCACGTGCTCGAGGGGACGCGTGAGATCACCGATGCGGAGCTCGTACCGGAGGTCGGTCCGCCGACCGTGCAGCTCCCGGATCGCGGCGTAGGTCCCACGCACCGTCAGTCGGTCCGAGCCGCTCGCGTTCGGTCGCGGCCGCTCCATGACGATCCGGTCGCCGCGCCGCTCGTCCCAGGCGTCGTCGGGGGCCCTCGACGGCGTCTCGGCCGTCTCGGTCCAGCCCCGACGCCGTTCCACGGCGAAGGAGTCGGCGCGCGTCAGCCGCAGGCCGTAGCGCTCGCGCGCCGCGGAGAGGTCCCCCAGGTCGGGCTCGTCCACGTCCTGCACGGAACGATCCTGGACGAACTGCATCCCGCGCGTCCACGTGCTGCCGATCCTCCACGCCGCGAGCGCCGTCAGCCACGGCAGGCGCGAGATCGCGATGTACGTGGGCCCAAGCTCCCAGTCGGCCGAGGCCTTCAGCGCGAAGTACGTGAACCAACGGCCGTCGGGCGACAGGTCGCACCGCTGCGGGTAGATCGTGCCGCGAAGCCAGCCGCCGGGTTCGTAGGCGGGCGTCTCGAGATCCCACCTGGAGACGTGCATCCAATCGGTCGGACCGCGCCGGATCACGGCAACGACCGGTGCATGGAGCGCGATGATGCCGAAGATCCGCGGACCCATCCGGCGATGGTAGTCGTCCGTATCTGCGGGTTGCTGTCCGAGCCGGTTAGCCGATCGCGCCTTCCATCTGGAGCTCGACCAGGCGGTTGAGCTCGACGGCGTACTCCATCGGAAGCTCGCGGGTGATGGGCTCGATGAATCCGTTCACGATCATCGCAGACGCCTCCGCCTCGGACAGGCCGCGGCTCATCAGGTAGAAGAGCTGGTCCTCGCCGATCCGCGAGACGCTCGCCTCGTGGCCGAGTTGCGCGGTCTCCTCCTCGACCTCCACGTACGGGTACGTGTCCGAACGTGATTCCTCGTCCAGGATCAGCGCGTCGCACCGGACGTTGGACCTGGCGTGGTGGGCACCGGGCTCGATGCGGACCAGGCCGCGGTAGCCGGTGCGTCCGCCGTCCTTGGAGACCGACTTCGACGTCAGGACGCTCGTCGTGTGAGGTGCCGCGTGGATCGCCTTGCCGCCCGCGTCGGTGTGCATGCCCTTGCCCGCGTAGGCCACGCTCAGCACCTCGCCGCGAGCGCCCTTGCCGAGCAGGTAGATCGACGGGTACTTCATCGTGACCTTCGAGCCGATGTTGCCGTCGATCCATTCCATCACGGCGTCCTCGTACGCTGCCGCGCGCTTGGTCACCAGGTTGTAGACGTTGGTCGACCAGTTCTGGATCGTGGTGTACCGGACGCGCGCGCCCTTCTGGGCGATGATCTCGACCACGGCGGAGTGTAACGAGTCGGTCGTGTAGATCGGGGCCGAGCATCCCTCCACGTAGTGCACGTAGGAGCCCTCGTCGGCGATGATCAGCGTCCGCTCGAACTGGCCCATGTTCTCGGCGTTGATCCGGAAGTAGGCCTGCAGCGGGATGTCGACGTGCACCCCCGGCGGTACGTAGATGAACGAGCCGCCCGACCACACGGCCGAGTTCAGCGCGGCGAACTTGTTGTCGTTGGGCGGGATCAGCGTCCCGAAGTACTCCTTGACCAGGTCGGGGTAATCGCGGAGCGCCGAGTCCATGTCGGTGAACAGGACCCCGATGTCGTCGAGCTCCTTCTTGATCTTGTGGTACACGACCTCGGACTCGTACTGGGCCGAAACCCCGCCGAGATACTTCTTCTCGGCCTCGGGGATCCCGAGCTTGTCCCACGTGCCCTTGATGTCCTCGGGCAGCTCCTCCCAGTTCTTGGCCTGCTTCTCCGTCGAGCGGATGAAGTAGTAGATGTTCTCGAAGTCGATGTCGGATAGGTCGGCGCCCCACCACGGCATCGGGCGGCGCTCGAAGTGCTTCAACGCCTTCAGCCGGAACTTGCGCATCCAGTCGGGCTCGGACTTCAGCGCCGAGATCTCCTCGACCACGGCGGGCGACAGCCCCCGCTTCGGCTCGAAGACGGAGTGGTCGGCGTCCTTCCAGTCGAAGCGATACCCCTTCGAAAGCTCCTGGAGGTGCTCTTGTTGTGAGACGGCCATGACCTGCTCCCCGAAGATCGGCCGGCTGCCCGACCTCGCTATCCCAGGATACCTACCCGCTCCGAGCTAAGTCCACCGCGCCGGTAGGAAATGGGCGTCTTGGGGCGCCTAGAGCTCGTCCACGGCTCCCTGGATCCGTGTCTGCAGGTCCTCGAGCGCCGCCTGGATCGACTCCCAGGCGCCCCGCGCCTCGGCCTTCGCCTTGCCGGTCGCCTCGTCGGCCTGACGCCGAAGATCCTCGGCCTTGTCCAGCAGGTCCTGATAGGTCTCTCGCGCCTGGTCACCGGTCTGATCCGCGGCGTCGGACAGGTCCGCCTGCAGTTCTTCGAGGCCTGAGCGGACCTGCTCGTAGGTCGCTCGGGTCTCGCCACTGATCGCGTCGCCGGCGTCGTCCAGGGCCTCCCGAGTGGCGTCGACGCCCTGTCGCACGGTGTCCTGGACCTGATCGCCGATCTTGTCGGCCTGCTGACACGCGGTCGCGGCGAGCGCCAGCCCGGCGGCGACCAACAGCGACCCAGCGATGCGTTGCATGTCCGAGCCCTACCCAGAACCCGCGGTCCGGAACCAACGGTCGCCATCCGTCGCGCGGAACCGGCTCGGATGCCCTCGCGCAGGAGCGCTCCGCTAACGGGGCGGCCCCGATCGGCCGACAACTGGGTCGTGAGCCTCCAACGGATCCCGTCGGTCCCCTTCCTCTTGCGGCAGGTGCGCGTGGGCGTCGTCGCGACGGGTCTGACGGTTACCGCCCTCGCCGTGTCCTACTTCGTTCTCGAGCGGGCCCCCTTCCACCGCGTCGGGCTCGCCGTCGTGCTGGGCGTCGCCGCCGTCGGAGGCGTGGCCATCGCCGCGTTGCCCTGGCCGCGGCTGTTCGAGACGACGGGGATGCGGCTCCTGTACGCGTGGTCCGTCGCCGACATCGTGCTGATCTCGTTCGCGGTCGCGAGTACGGGCGGCGGCCGCTCCGACCTCTTCCTGCTGTACACCCTCACGACGTTCTTCTTCGTCGCCTCCTATCCACTGAGCGCCCAGTTCGCGCTTCTGATCTTCACCGCGGTGAGCTACACGGTCGTCATCATCCTCACGGGTTGGCAGATCACCGCCGGCGCGCTGGTCGCGCGCTTGTCGATCCTCGCGGTCCTCGCGTACCTGGCCGGTTACCTGAGCAAAGAGCTGCTCGATCGCGTGCGGTCGGAGGCGGCGGCGCGTCAAGAGGCCGACGAGCGCGCGGCGCTCATGTCCGGCGTGGTCAGGGCCGGTCGGGACCTGACCCTGGACCCGAGCCAGGTCGTCGAGGTGACCCTGGACGCGGTGGGCGAACTGGGGTTCGCCGATGCCGCGTTCGTGGCCCTCCACGAGGACGGTTCCGTGTCTCATGTCGTCGGGAGTCGCGGGCGGTTCGACGGCGACGGACCGGTGTCGACCAACCCCGCGCTGGACGTGGTCGACCTGGTCGTGGCACAGGGCGAGACGGCGGTCGTGGAGGGACTCCCCGACGACGTCCCGGACGGTCCCGCGATCCGCATTGGCAGCCCGGTTTGGGTCGGCGGCTGGATGGCCGCCGTGCTCGTTGGCGGGACCGACGGAGATCGGTCGATCGCGCCGCATCGGCCTGAGGCGTTCGAGCTGCTCGCGACCAACGCGGGGCTCGCGATGGAGAACGCGGGTCGGTACGAGGAACAGCGCCGGACCGTCGAACGGCTCGAGGAGACCGAGCGGCTGAAGGCCGACTTCATCACGTCCGTATCTCATGAGCTCCGGACCCCGCTCACCTCGATCATCGGTAACGCGATCACGCTGGAACAGGCCTGGAGCGAGATCGACGACGGCACCCGGCTCGAACTGCTTGCCAGCCTCACCGCCAGGGCGCGCGAGCTGGAGGAGAAGATCACCGAGCTCGTCGACATCTCGGGCTCCGAGAGTGCGACCCGCGGGAGTTTCCGCGCACTCGACCTGTCGACCCTCGTGGTCGCCACGGCCGAGCAGATGGGTGACCCACTTTCGTCGCATCGGTTCGTCGTGAACGTTCGGCCGGGTCTGGTCACCTTCGGCGATCCCGCCCTCCTCTCGCAGGTGCTCCGGAACCTCCTCGAGAATGCCGCGACGCACACGCCCTCGGGGACGACGGTGACCCTGTCGGCCGATCTCGAGGGGCAGGAGGAGATCGTCGTCGCGGTGAGCGACGACGGACCGGGGATCTCGGCCGCCGATCTGCCGTATCTCGGTGCCAAGTTCTTCCGGGGTGGGGACCTCAACGCCCGTCCGAAGGGTCTCGGTCTCGGCCTGGCGCTCGCGACCTCCGCCCTCGAACTGCACGGCGCGGCGCTCGAGGTGGAGAGCGCGGAAGGTCGCGGGTCCAGGTTCTCGTTCCGCATGTCGCGGCTCGACGCCTCGGGCGATGCACCCGTCAACGGCGAGGTGGTCCATGAGGGGGCCTGAGGTGGGCGACATCGCACCCGACGCAGTCCTCATGGACACCGACGGTCGGAATGTGCATCTCTCTGCCAGCTGGACGGATCAGCCGGCGGTCGTCGTGTTCCTTCGCTACTTCGGTTGTCCGTTCTGCCAGGCCCAGGTGGTCACGCTCCGCCGTGACGAGGCGATGTTCCGCGAGGCCGGCGCCCGAGTGGTGCTCGTCGGGCACGGGAACCACGACGACGCGCTCGCCTTCGTGCAGGCCAAGCGGCTGCCGTTCCCACTTCTGCTCGATCTGGAGCGGGAGGCCTATCGCGCGTACGCGTTGATGCAAGGCAAGGTTATGCAGGTCCTCAGCCCCAGAACGGCCCTCCCGTGGATCCGCGCCGAGCTCTCACCCGAGACCCGCCAGCGGGGACTGAAGGGCGGCAGCTTCATGCAGATGCCCGGGACCTTCGTGATCGACACCGGGGGCGTGGTCCGGTTCACGGGTGGCCTGATCCAGTTCGCCCATCGCAACAAGCACGTCGCGGACTCCCCAACCAACGACCTCGTCCTGAGGGTCGTCGCCTCGCTCGTCGGCAGGGCCCGGGACGAGATCGCGTTGGCTGGAGACGGAGGGCCCGACCCTCCGCCCGAGCCCACCTGAGCACGGACCGACGACGACGCAAGACACCCGGGCGGCGAACGCAGTCCGAGCCTCCCGGACCGCACTCTGAGGGATCCGCGCGTCGATACAGATCAGCACCGCGATGTTGCGAGCGGGCGGGATCGCGAGATCACCCTGGTCGAACGACTCGGCGAACCTCTGGTTCGCCTCCACCACCCATGTCAGCTGTCCCCATGCGTTATCCCTTCTCCACCGGTGCGCCCACGAGGGACCCATACTCGGTCCACGAGCCGTCGTAGTTCTTGACGTTCGGGTACCCGAGCAGCTCCTGGAGGGCGAACCATGTGTGGCTCGAGCGCTCGCCGATCCGGCAGTACGCGATGATCTCGCGGTCGTCGGTGATGTCCTCGCCCTCATACAGGGCCCTCAGCTCGTCCGCGCTCTTGAACGTCCCGTCCTCGTTCGCCGCCTTGGCCCACGGGATGTTGGCCGCGCCGGCGATGTGCCCGGGCACCTGGGCCTGCTCCTGTGGGAGGTGGTCGGGAGCCAGCTTCTCGCCCCGGAACTCCTCCGGTGCGCGGACGTCGACGAACCCGGTCGCGCCCCCCACCTTGCCGAGCACCTCGTCGCGGAGCGCCCGGATCTCGTCGCGCTCGGGGCCCGAGATGGACAGGCCGGAGGGAGTCACCCTGGCAGCGTCCTGCGTGAGCTGGCGGCTCTCGAGCTCCCACTTCTTCCGACCGCCGTTCAGGAGCTTCACGTTGTCGAACCCGCGGAGCTTCAGCACCCAGTACGCGTACGCCGCGAACCAGTTGTTGTTGCCTCCGTACAGGATCACGGTGGTGTCGGCGTCGACCCCCGCGGCCGAGAGGAGCTCGGAGAGCTCGGCCTGGTCGACGTAGTCGCGCCCGACCTTCGCGTGCAGGTCGGTCGTCCAGTTCCACCCGACCGCGCCATCGATGTGGCCCTTCTCGTAGGCCTCGGTGTCCTCGTCCACCTCGATCACGCGGATCCTCGGGTCTTTCACGTGCTCCTCGAGCCAGTCCGTCTCGACCAGCGCATCGGGTTTGGCGTATCCCGCCATGTCCTCCTCCTTCCGATCGGAACTCCTGCAAACGAAAAAGGGGCCGCCGCGCGGCCCCTCGCATCGGTTCTGGGAATTCTGCTAGCGCGGCACCTCGCGGGCGCCGGTGGGGCGCCCGGGCTCGATACAGGCGCAGAGTCGCGAGGGGATCATCGCCCCCACCAGGCCTGCACATCTCGTCCGGACCACGAATCCGACCCCTCGGCTCGGAATTGCAGGTGCAAGTCAACAGCGCGCCTCGGCGAGTGTCAATGGGGATTCGTGCGGTGCCCGGGGGCTTTGGCTAGAAGTACCCGAGGGCGGCCTTGGCCTCCTCGGACATCATCTCCGGTGTCCACGGCGGCCGAAGGACCATCTCCGCCTCCACCGAGGTGACGCCGGGCACGTTCTCCAGGAAGGACTGCATCTGGTGCTCGATCAGCGGCCCGATCGGGCAGCCCATCGTGGTCAGGGTGTATTCGATGGAGATCGCGCCCTCCTCGCTGATCTCCACGTCGTAGACCAGGCCAAGGTCCACGATGTTGATACCCAGCTCGGGGTCAACGACGTGCTTGAGGGCCTCGCGGACCGCCTCCTCCGTGGCCGGGCCAACGTTCGACGCGCCCTCGGCCGGGGCGTCCTGTTCGGCCGTCACCGCGGTGCGATCCGTGATGGGTTCGTGCGTGGTGGACTCGTCCATGAGAGTTCCTTCGGAGAAGGTCTGCCTCTATCCTAAGGGACGATCCGAAGGAGGACCCCCTGACCGCAGAGAGCCAACCGAAGCCACGCGAGGAGGGCCCCATCCGCATCCTCATCGTCGACGACCATCCGGTCACCAGGGAGGGGCTCCACGCGGCCCTCGACCTGGCGAACGACGTCGTCGTCGTCGGAGAGTCCGACAGCGGGGAGGACGCCGTCGTGAAGGTCGGCGAGCTCACACCGGACATCGTGTTCATGGACGTACGGATGCCGGGCATGAACGGCATCGAGGCGACGAAGGCGATCCGGCAGGCATCACCGAGCACTAGGGTGATCCTGTTCACGGTCGACGAGTCACGAGCCTCGATCTCCGAGGCGATCCAGGCCGGCGTGTCGGGCTACCTGTTGAAGGACGCCTCGGCGGAGGAGCTCGTGAACGCGGCCCGCCTCGCCCTTGAGGGCAAGGCCGTGATCCACCCGCAGCTCACCCGGGCGTTCATCGAGGAGGTGCAGATCGCCGAGAAGCGC
>JBKPRY010000447.1:0-1161 GCA_046734755.1 Actinomycetota bacterium
CGTGCTGACCTCGCCTCAGGTCAGTGGATCCAACGCAACCGCGACCTCGTCGATCTCGACGCGGCAGAGCTTGGCCTTCGCTTGCTCATCGTGTGAAGCCCCGACACCTGAGTGCGATCAGCAGGTGACGTGCAGGATCGCGTTCGTGTCCTCGGGCTCGGCCTCGAGCACCGTGATGGCCTCGCGGGTCGGAACGGTCACCAGCGTCACCTCCCGCCGAGCGGCCTCGGCCGTGACCTCGTCCATCACGGGCAGAGCCCCGCCGGCTCCCGTGCCCACCACCAAGCGCCGGCAATCCCACGGGATGTCTTCCTCGATGGACAGCGGCGTGTGTCCGAACGCATCCCGGTGGGGCTTCGACGCCTTCTTCTTCCGCTTACGGACCCGTCCTCGAGCGATCACGACGTCGTGCTCGTAGACCACTCCGTCGATCCGGATCGAGCCGAACGTGAACCCGTCGATGCGCATGCGTTCGTCGACGTCAGGGTACCTCGGCGCCGGATCGGCCACCAGACGGCGGACGCTACGCGGAGCCGAGCTTGGGGTCGTGGGACCGTGTGTCGTGCCCGCGGCGACGTTTCCGCGGGTCTGGGGTATGAACGAGAGATGGGGAACCGGCCGATTCGCGCCGCCGCCGCGGCCGTCGTGGCGGTCCTGTGTCTGACGGCGGCCGCGTGTGAGGGTGCCCCGACGGCCGAGCAGCCACCCGTCGCACCGGCACCGGGGTCGGCCGAACGCATCGCCAGCGACGCGGTGCTGTCCATCACGCCGAGGGAAGGCAGGAACCATGCCGATCCGGCGGCCGGGATCTCCGTGACCGTTTCGGGCGGCACGATCACCAGCGTGACCGCGATGGCCTCGGGTGATCCGGTCGAGGGCCAATTGAGGGCCGGCGGTACCGCATGGCGCAGCACGTGGGCACTCGAGACCAACACCCGCTACACGGTTCGAGCGACGGCGGCCGACGACGCCGGGCGAAGGGTCACCGAGCGCAGCACGTTCCGGACGCTGGAACCCTCCCGGACGTTCTCGACCACGATCTTCGAGGGATACCGGAAGACGTACGGCGTCGGGATGCCGATCATCCTCACGTTCAGCTCCCCGATCAGGAACAAGCGGGCGGTGGAGCGCTCGCTCGAGATCCGGACCTCCAGGCACGTG
>JBKPRY010000448.1:0-5739 GCA_046734755.1 Actinomycetota bacterium
CCGGGTGAGCGGAGCTCCTGCCCCCATGCGAAGAACGCCCGGTACATCAGGCTCGAGACGTCCAAGAGGAGCCGCTGCATGCAGCAGAGCGTAGCCGGGTCTCGGGCTTGAGCCTCCTGCCTTCAGGAGCAGAGCACGATCCTCATGCTTCGCCTGGCCACCTCACCCGGAGCGCATCCAGGAGGTCGATGTCGCCCGGCGAATTCCCGCACTCGGTGAAGTAGCGAGCGAGCTCGCTGCGATGCTGCGTTCCGTGGTTCACCACGTGCGCGACGATCAACCAACGCGGTACCACGTCGTCCGGGTCCTTGCTCAGCGCCACCGACTCGGTCAGTGCCGTGTCGTCGAGGGACTCCGCATACCTCCGGAGGCGGGCGTCCTCTTCGAGGCAGAAGGCGTGGAGGGCCGGGAGGTCGTCGAGCTCGAACCCATGGTCCCACACGTACGTATCCCCGACGTCGTTCCCGATGCAGAACTCGCGCCAGCTCCAGTCGACGTCGACGAGGTGTCGGAGCGTCTGGAAGGCGCTGCCGTGGTCGAGGACCGCCGCCTTCTGGAATTCCGCATCGGAGAGGCCGGCCGCCGTCGTCAGGATGCGATCGTTCGCCGACGCGTGGAAGCGCACGAGCGCGAGCAGGCTATCGCCATCCATCGAAGCTCATCCTAGGTGCGATTCGTCTAGATGCGGGTCGGCCTCGGTGGTATCTCGCTCGCGCACCGTCCAGATTCTCGGCGCGGAGGAAGGAGAGGCGGCCACGCGGGCAACCGTACCCGCTCCCAATCAGGGGTTTCGATCTGGCGCGGATGGGTAGCGAGGCTCGCGTTCCCCGTAGAGCCGGGGGGAAGGAGGCCGAGATGAGACGTCGAGCGCTCCTGTCGCTCGTCGCGCTTGGACTGGCGGTGGCTTTGGCGCCACCCGCGCAGGCCGCGACGGATGCCCGTGTCACCGTGGACAACACTGCCGGGAGTTACCAGCTGGCGAACGGCGGCGGCACCGACGAGACGATGACCCGATGCAGCGAGGGTCGTCGTCAGCAGAACGAGCCGACGATCGCGGTCGACCCATCGGATACCGATGTGGTCGTCGCCGGGTCGAACGACTACTGCGCCGCGATCGTGAACAACGAGGTCTGGGCGGGCTACTACCGCTCGGAAGACGGTGGAACGACGTGGGAGAACAGCTTGGTCCCCGGTTATCCGGACGACACGTCGGAGGCTGGCGAGGCCTCCCCGGTTCATGGAACCTGTGGAGCATCCGGTGATCCGACCCAGGCCTTCGACGCCGACGGGAACCTGTTCTACGGGTTCATCTGCTTCAACCGGGCCAAGCCGATCAGCGGTGGCGTCTACGTGGCCAGATACTCGGACCACGGCGCGCACTACGACCAGACCGTCCTGGTCAAGCGGGGGACCCCATCGGGGCTGTTCACGACCGGGCTGTTCCAGGACAAGATCAACCTCACGACCGACCGGACGGCCGGGGATCACTCGGGCAACGTGTACGTGGCCTGGTCGCAGTACACGGGGTTCGCGGGCAAGAACAACGTCGTGCTGTTCTCCCGATCGGACGATCATGGTGACTCGTTCTCCAGGGCGATCAGGGTCACGCCCGTCGAGCAGGGGACGGCGTCGTTCGCCGACCTGGCGGTCGGACCCGATGGAACGGTGTACCTCACCTACCTGACGTACCCGGCGAGCGCTCGCCAGACGGCGGACGTCTGGCTCCTGAGTTCGACCGATGGTGGGGTCTCGTTCGGCGACCCGATACACGTCGCGTCGGTGGAGTTGTTCGACTCGAACCAGTTCGCGGGTGCAACCGGGACGGTGGACTGCGGCGACGGGCCGTTCGCCTGCGAGAGCGGCTTCACGTTCTCGAGGTTCTTCACCAACTCGGCCGTCGCGGCCGACGATACGGGCGTCCACGTGGTGTGGGCCTCGGAGCTGCCCAGCGGGCAGAACAAGGTGTTCGTCCGGAACTCCGCTGACGGAGGTGAGACCTGGGACGACGACCCGATCACCCTCGACCGGGTGACTGCCGGGCACCAGTGGTTCCCCGACATCGCCTCGGCGGACGGGACGATGACCGTCATCTTCTACGACTCTCGGAGCGACCCTGCATACGACCCGGACCGCCCGCCAGGCAACACGGCGGAGGGCGTGAACTCCGGTGACGTCGTGCAGGCATTCGTAGCGCAGTCGACCGACGGCGGCGTCACGTGGGCCGAGACGCAGATGAGCGGCGCCGGGAGCAACTTCGGCTGGGAGACGCACGGGTCTCGTCGGGTCGGGTTCTGGGGTGACTACCTCTATGTTTCGTCCGTCCCCGGTGCGGTGAACGTCGCGTGGACGGATTCGCGCGACCTCGTCCCGGGCGACGATCCTCGCGAGACCGATGAGGCGGACGACGACGATGGGTTCGACGTGTTCCAGGACGGATGCGTGTACGAGCCGAACGACATCAACGCGCTCTCCTACACGTCGCCGACGATCGATGACGAGTGTCTGGATCAGGGAGGCCTGGACCAGAACATCTACAACGCTCGCGTCTAGCGAGCACGGAGATCCGCGGGGGCGCCGGCGAACGGCCGGCGCCCCCTACCGTTCCTTCGGCTCCTTCGAGCGCTCCCGCTCGGCCCGGCGCCACGCCTCCACGTCGAGCCCTTCCCACGGGTCGTAGTCCACCTCGAGGGCCTCCTGCCGTGGACGCTCGTCCACGGGCACGTTGCGCAGGTTCACGCGGATCCGGTACCAGGCGGTGGAGCGCCCACGCATCGGATCGACCATCACGTCGGCCGGCTGCAGCGCGGCGGCCACCTCCGGATGCCGCGCCTTCCATCGCTCGAACCCCTCCATCGCCTCGACCTCGGTCTCCGCGCGAGCGATCTCGATCAGCGGCGCCTTGGTCCGTCGCCGGCCGGTCGGGCCGGTTCGCTTCCCCGGCGCGGGCGGCGGGACGACGCCCTCCTTTTGCGGAGTTCCGCGCCGGCGTTTCGACGGCTGGACGCGGGCCGGCTCGCCCTCCTGCTTCGCGTACTGCGGCGGCCATGGCGCGTCGCCGAATCCCGCCGCCTCGTGCTGCGCCGCGAGCTCGAGGAGCGGCTCGAGGGAGCCGGGCGCGTCGTCGATGCCCTCGGTCGGGTCACCGTTGTCGGCGAAGCGCTCCGGCACCGTGTCGATCGTGAACGCGTCCGGATCGCACCCGGGGACCTCGTCCCAACGCAGCGGCGTCGAGACGCGAGCGTCGGGCGTCGGACGGACCGAGTACTGCGACGCGACGGTGCGGTCCTTCGCGTTCTGGTTGTAGTCGAGGAACACGCCGTGACGCTCCTCCTTCCACCAGCGGCTCGTCGCCAGGTCCGGAGCGCGGCGTTCGACCTCCCGGGCGACCGCGAGCGCCGCCCGCCGCACCTCGGGGAACGTCCAGCGGCGTTCGACCCGCGCGTACACGTGCATCCCGCGCGACCCCGAGGTCTTCGGCCACCCTTCGAGACCGAAGTC
Organism: Actinomycetota bacterium; assembly: GCA_046734755.1. GTDB lineage: Bacteria > Actinomycetota > UBA4738 > UBA4738 > HRBIN12 > DASSJM01. Next base: position 3,499 of record JBKPRY010000448.1, read on the forward strand.
CTCGAGCACCTCCTTCGTGACCATCGCGACGTCGCGGATCTGGGGCCACTCGATGCCCGGGACCGGGTCGAGGTCGACGCGCAGCTCGTCGGGATGATCGAGGTCGTCCGCGCGCACCGGGTGCGGATTGAGGTCGATGCATCCGAGGTTCACGATCCACACGAGCTGCGCGCCGTCGCGGACCACGATCTCCTCCGCGGTGCGGCCCGAGGGGAAGCTGAGCTCCACGGTCTCGATCCAATCGGGTCGCGATGCGGGCGCGCGCTTCTGGAAGAAGAACTCGCCCCCCGCACCGTTCACGAACCGCTTCAACGCCATCGGGCGGCCGGCGATCCCGCGGAGCGCCCCATCCGCAACGGCGAGGTAGTAGTGGACCAGGTCGAGCTTCGTGTGCCCGGTCGTCGGGAAGAACACCTTGTCCGGGTTCGAGACGGTCACCTCGCGGCCGGCGACCTCGAGGATCTCCTTGCGAGCGGGCATATCGACACGATAGGAGGGTGCGGAGGGCCCCGCGACCCGCGTCCGTCGAACCGGTATCCTGTGCGCGTGGACTTCTACCGTACGAGAGAGGGCAAGACGCTCCGGATCGGGGAGTCCGACGACGGGATGCTGAGCGTCGAGATCCTGAAGGATGGTGCCTGGACCGCCGCCCCGCTCGGCATGATCGGCCTGCGACTCTCCCCGGAGACGCGCCGGTTGAAGGCGTCGGAGATCAAGACACTTCCCAACTGAGCGACCCGCACCGAGGCCGGACCGCAAGGGTTCGATCGCCGAACGGTCGGACGCGCTCGTCTAGCATCCGACGATGCGCATCCTCCTGTGGCACGGGTGGCTCCTCGAGGGTTCGGGGTCCAACGTCGCGACCGCACGCGTGGCCGAGCACTACCGGGCCGCGGGTCACGACGTGCTGCTCCTGTGCCAGGAGCAGCATCCCGAGCGGTACCCGTGGATCGACGCGTTCGGAGCGGTCGACGCCGACGGGCCGTCGGAGCTGACCTCGCAAGCCGTCCGGGGCGCGCCGGGGCGCTGCGTCGTGCTCCGACCCCGGATCGGCTCGATGATCCCCGTCTTCGTCGTCGACCGGTACGAGGGGTTCGAGGAGGTCTGCCGGTTCGTCGATCTCTCGGATGACGAGCTCGGTTCCTACCTGCGGGCGAACGTCGATGCGCTGCGTTCGGCCGCCTCGTGGCACGGGTCGGAGATCACGTTCACGGGTCACGCGATCCCGGGCGCCGCGATCGGCAGACGCGCGCTCGGCGCGGGTCGGTACGTGGCGAAGATCCACGGCAGCGACATCGAGTACGCGGTGCGGATCCAGGAGCGGTACCGCGAGCTCGCGCGCGAGGGGCTCCTGGCGGCGCGCGCCGTCGTCGGCCCAACCGCCGACGTGCTCGCGCGTTGCTCGGCGCTGGTCCCGGGGATCGAGGAGCTCGTCCGGATCGTCCCGCCGGGCGTCGAGGTCTCCGCGTTCCACCCGCGACCGAGGCACGAGGCGTTGCTCGAGGCGGCCGAGCTGCTCGACCTGGACCCGGACACGGTGCGGGGGCGGCCGTCGTCGATCGACGAGCAGGTGGAGCGCGCCCTGGACGCTCGAGACGCCGGGACGCTCGATGCGCTCGCGGAGACCTACGACCAGGCGGTGCCCGAGCCGGATGCGGCGGCACGGCTCCGATGGCTCGCCGACACGAGCGGGCCGATCGTCGGGTACCTCGGCAAGCTGATCCCACAGAAGGGAGTCGAGCTGTTGCTCCAGGCGAGCCGCTCGGCCGACCACGAGGCGCACACGCTGGTGGTCGGGTTCGGCTCGTACCGAGAGTGGCTCGCCGCGCTCGCGATCGCGCTCGAGCGCGGCGACGCCGAGGCGCTCGCGTGGCTGCGAGAGGTCCGCGAGATCCCGATCGAGGCCGGCGATCCAGGTCCGCGGACGAGTGAGCGAGACGTGACGTTCACGGGCCGTCTCGATCACCGGTACGCCCCCGACGCGCTCGCCGCGATGGACGTGATGGTCGTGCCGTCGATCCTGCCCGAGGCGTTCGGGATGGTGGCCGCCGAGGGCGCGGCCGCGGGCGCCCTTCCGCTGGTCACCCGCCACTCGGGCCTCGGCGAGGTCGGTGCGGCGCTCGAGGCCGCGATCGGCCGTCCGGGTCTGCTCACGTTCGAGCCGGGGCCCGGGGCGGTGGCGCGACTGGCGGCGGCCCTCGATCGGGTGCTCGAGCTCCCTGCCGCGGAGCGCGGCGAGCT
>JBKPRY010000449.1:0-15987 GCA_046734755.1 Actinomycetota bacterium
CGCTCGCCACCAGCGCTCGCTGCATGAAACCCAGCTCGAAGGGATACGGCAGCGCATCGATCGGCCACGGCATCAGCGGAGCTCCTCGAGCCAGAGCGGGAGGTCCTCGGGGTGCACGCCGAGGCTGACGCCCGAGGCCGCAAGCTCCGCCGGCGGCCCGTCGAACACGACCCGGCGCTTCAGGACCACGACGCGGTCGAGGTCGGACGCCACCGCCGAGAGCTCGTGCGAGACCAGGAGCACGCCGGCGCCGTGCTCCTCGATCAGGTGCGTGATCGAGTCTCGGAACCGCCGCTGCGACTCGGCGTCCACCCCCGCGATCGGCTCGTCCAGGACGAGCAGGTCGGGCTCGCCCGCGAACGCGCGCGCGATGAACGCGCGCTGCTGCTGGCCGCCCGAGAGCTCGTTCAGGGGTTGGTGGGCGAGCTCGCCGAGCCCGACCGATCCGAGCGCATGAGCGACCTGCTGATGATCGTCTTTGTGCAGGGGACGCCACCAGCCCCGCCGCGCGAGCCGTCCGGCCGTGACGATTTCCTCCACGGTCGCGGGAACCTCCGAATCGAGGATCGGTCGCTGCGGCACGTAGCCGATCCTGGCGCGGTCCGCGAACCGCGACGGCGGTTCTCCGAACAGACGGACCGTGCCCGATGACGGATCGAGCGAGCCGAGCAGGACGCGGAGCAGCGTCGACTTCCCCGATCCGTTCGGTCCCACCAGCGCGACGAACTCGCCCACGCGGACCTCGAGATCGACGTTCTCGAGCACCGGCTGGCGGCCGTACGCGAACGAGACACCCTTCGCCTCGATCAGCGTCTGCGTCCGCGCGAGCGCCTCACGCACAGTCGAGTGCCTTCCGCAAGGTGTCCAGGTTCTCCCGCATCAGCGAGAGGTAGTCCTCGCTCGCCTTCGCCTGTGCGTCGGTCAGGGTCTCGATCGGGTTCAGCACGGCCACCTGGACGCCGGCCTCGCTCGCGAGCGTCTCGGCGACCTTGGGCGACACGAGCTCCTCAGCGAAGATCGTCGTCACGCCCTCGCGTTCGACCAGGTCTCGCAGCTCGGCGAGCCGGCGCGGGTCCGGCTCCGCCTCGGGCGACAGGCCAAGGATCCCCACCTGCGTCAGGCCATAGGCGTTCGCGAAGTAGCCGAACGCCTCGTGGCTCGTCACGATCGTCGTGCGCTCGCAGTCCGAGAGGCCCGAGCGGAAGTCCTCGTCGAGAGAGGCGATCTGCCCGATGTACGCCTCGGCGTTGCCGTGGTAGGTCGTCTCGTTCGCGGGATCTGCCTTCGCGAGCGCGCCGGCCACCGCTCGAACGATCTCCTCGTACCTCGCCGGGTCCAGCCAGACGTGCGGGTCCACGGTCAGACCTTCCTCCGCCTCGCCCGCTGGCGGCGTGTGCGTGGCGACCGCGTCGAGCGCATCGACGGTCACAGCGTCCTCCGCTTCGGGAAGGGCGTCCTCGACGGCCGGCTGGAACCCGCCGCCGAGGTACACGATCACGTCGGCATTTGCGATCGTCTCGATGTCGTCGGGAGCCAGCTCGAGGTCGTGGGGTTCCACCCCCGGCGGCGTCAGGTTCTGGACCGAGACGAGGTCTCCACCGACCCGGGACGCGGCCTCCGCGAGCGGGTAGAAGCTCGAAACGACCGAGACCTTGCCGTCCTCGGCGGCCGATCCTGACGAACCGCATGCAGTCAGCACGAACCCGAGCACCGCGACGATCGCCACCGCCACGCCACCCGGACTCGACACCCTGGTCCCCCGGACCATCGACACCACCCCCAAGATGAGAATGATTCCCATACTCGAACTACGGGCGAAGGCTACGACGAGGTCCCTCGGGCGTCAATCGGCCGATCGTTGCGCCCGCCGAACAGCTCGGGCAGCCTCGGCGTCCGATGCGCCGAGCTGACGCGTTCGCGCGACGAAGGCTCGTGCCGCCTCCTCGAGGAGCCCCTCGGCGCGAGAGGGCCGGGCGGGAAGACGATCGGCGACGAACGTCCCACGTCGGCCGCGGCCGACGATCAATCTCTGGGCTTCGAGCGCGCCGTACGCCTTCGCGACCGTGTTCGGCGCGAGCTCGAGATCCTCGGCGAGCGCTCGGACGGTGGGCAGGCGGCCACCGGGCGCGACCGAGCCTCGGTGGATCCGTTCGGCGATCGCCCTTGAGAGCTGCTCCGAGAGGGGCTCGGGTGAGCTCCGGTCCAGCCTGATCCGCACGTCGGCATCATCCTCGACCGGTGGGAGGGGCCGTGTAACGTCTCGACGATGGGCGTCCGCGTCGGCATCGGGCTGTTCACGGCGCAGCTCCCCGCGAGCTCGAAGCGCTCGTTCGAGCAGGAGTACCGGGAGACGCTCGAGCTCGTGCGGCTGGCCGAACGCGTCGGGTTCGACTCGGCGTGGGTGAGCGAGCACCACGGTTCCTCGGACGGGTACCTGCCCTCGCTGCTCCCGATGCTCGCCGCGTTCGCGGCCGTCACCGAACGGATCGAGCTCGGGACCGGCGTGGTCCTTACGCCGCTGCACGATCCGCTCCGGCTGGCCGAGGACGCGGCCGTCGTCGACCAGCTTTCGGGCGGCCGGCTGTTGCTGGGGATCGGCAACGGCTGGCGCGAGGAGGAGTTCCGGATGTTCGCCGCGTCGAGAGCCGAGCGCGGCGCCCGGACCGAGGAGACGATCGAGGTACTCCGACGGGCGTGGACGGGTCGGCGCTTCTCGTTCGAGGGACGGACCCTCCGATACGACCGCGTGAGGGTCACCCCGCAACCCGCGACGCCGGGCGGTCCGCCGATCCTGCTGGGCGGCTACGACCCCAAGGCGGTGATCCGAGCGGGACGTCTCGCCGACGGGTACATCACGGACGAGACCGGCCCGGACGAGGTCCGCGGCAATCTCGAGCTCGTCGCCGAGGGCGCGCGCGGCGCGGGCCGCGACCCCGACACGATGATGGTCGTGCTGTTGCAGAACGCGTTCGCGTGGCGCGACGGCGATCCATGGCCGGTGATCCGCGACGGCGTCGTCCAGCAGCTCGGGGCGTACGAGGCGTGGGGGGAAGGGGCCGATACCCCGGAGCATGACCGGCTCGATCCGGCCTTGCCGTCCGTGGAGGACCTGCGACTCTCGACACCGGCGGGACCGCCCGACGAGGTGGCCCGAACGTTGCTCGCGACGATCCGAGCGGCCGCCGATCGCGACGTCCACCTGGTCGTGCGGCTGCACTACCCGGGGATGGATCTCGAGACCGCTTCGCGGGCGACCGAGCTCTTCGCGGCAGAGGTCATCCCGGCCCTCAAGACCGGTTGACCCGTTAGCCTCGTCGGGCGGTCCGCCGGATCAGGTGGATCACGAGTCGGCGAGCGAGATCCCGATCACGTTGCCGGCCGGGTCGCGGAATTCGGCCCACGTCACCATGTCCGGGATCTCGGTGATCGGCGTGACGACCTCGCCGCCCATCGAGACCGCCTTGTCCAGGTACTTCTGGAGGTCGTCGACGTCGACCACGACGTTCACGCGCGCGTCGCCTTGCGTGATACCCCCGCCGATGCCCTTGTCACCGGAGTTCGTGTGGACGATCCCGTAGTTCATCGGGTTGTCGGCGTGGATCTCCCAGCCGAACAGGTCCGCGTAGAAAGACTGCAGCTTCGACGCGTCCTTCCCGTAGATCTCGAAGTGCACGACCGGTGCGCCCATCGACTCCTCCTTCCTTCCGACGGTCGAGACGACCGTCACATCGCTCACTCCGTCGACCAGGGGTCCGACCCCGGGTCGCGTCCCGCCGCCGCCTCGACGAGCCGCGGAACGAAGTGCTCCCAGCCCTCCATGTGCCTCGGCCCCTGGCCCGCGGGCAGGTCCCGATGCACCAGGTGCAGCACCGTCGCATCGCCGTCCGGCGTCAGCGTGACCTCGACCGTGCTGGAGCCCGGCGGGACCTCCTGGTCACCCTCCCATCCCCAGGTGAACACCAGGCGACGGGGAGGGTCGATCTCGACGAACTCGCCGACCACCGTCGCACCGCCGGCGATCCCGCCCACGCGGTACATGCCGCCCGGGCGCGGGTCGAGCTCGGCCTCGGTGCCTTTCCAGCGCGTCATCTTCTCGGCATCGACGAAGAACTCGAACACGGTCTCGGGACGCGCCTGGATGCGGACCTCGAGCTCACCGGCGTCCGGCCGCAGGACCTGCGCCACGCCGCCTCCTCTCCTCGCGCTCGGCCTCATCCTTCAGCGTGGCGAGCCGCTCCGTCCACATGTCCTCGATGAACGCCCGGAGCTCCTCGACGCCCTCGGGCCGGAAGCGGTAGATCCGCTTCGTGCCGTCGCGACGTTCGGAGACGAGGCCGGCCTGCTTGAGCACGGTGAGGTGCTGGCTGATCGCCGGACGAGTGACCTGGAAGTGGGAGGCGATCTCGCCGGCGGTCATCTCGCCCTCACGGACGAGCAGGAGGATCTGCCGCCGCCGTGGTTCCGCGATGGCCTTGAGCGCGGCCTCCATGCCGAGCAGGCTAGGCTCGACTTACGTTAGCGTCAACTTACGCGCCGGGATCACTCCGCCAGCCGAACCTCGCCCAGATCGTCCACGATGAGACCGTCCGCGGTCAGGGTCCCGACCGCGGCATCGATGCGTTCGGGCGGGAAACCGGTCTCGGCGGAAAGGCGCGTTCGGGTAAGCGACGCGTGCGAGCGCAGCGCCCGCACGACCGCGCCTCGAACCTGCCGCGTGGAGCCCTCGAACGGCCCCGGCCGCCGAAGCCCGGGAGCCGCCATCGATCCGGCGAGGCGGAACCGACACACGCGCGAGAGCGGACAGACGTCACACCGGGGGTTCGGCCGGCACACCTCCCGTCCGAGATCCATCACCGCCTGGTTCCACGCGATCGGATCATCGTGATCGAGCCACGCGTCGGCGAGCGCCCACACTTGTTTCGCCGGCGCCTCGTGACCGTCGATCCCTACATGCACCCTGGCCACCACGCGACGGACGTTGGTGTCGACGACCGCGACCGGCTCGCCGAACCCCAGCGAGGCGACCGCCGCTGCAGTGTACGGACCGACCCCCGGGAGCTCGCGCAGCGTCGCCGGGTCGCGCGGGATCCGGCCGCCATGGTCGCGGACGATCGCGCGGGCGGCCTCCGAGAGCCGGACCGCGCGACGGTTGTAACCGAGGGTGCCCCATTCGCGCACGACGTCCCGGCGGGGTGCGGCCGCGAGCGCTCGGACCGTGGGGAAGCGGCGCAGGAACGAACGGAACGCCGGCACCACGCGGCTCGCCTGCGTCTGTTGGAGCATCACCTCGGACACCCAGACCGCGTACGGGTCGCGGGAACCACGCCACGGGTACGCGCGGCGCCGAGGCGCGTACCAGGCGCGCAGGGCTTCCCTGCCGAGACGCCGGCGACTAGGCTTGCTGGGCGGCATGACGACGGTCCGAGACATCATGAGCACGGACCTGGTCGCGGTCGAACCCACCGCCACGGTCGCCGAAGCGGCGACGCTGATGGGCGGGCACCACGTCGGCTCGGCGCTCGTGATCGAGGACGGCCGGGCCACCGGGATCTTCACCGAGCGCGACGTGCTCCGGGCGCTCGCGAGCGACTTCGACGCCGCCCATCACCCGGTCGCCGACTGGATGACGCACGACCCCACGACCGTCGGCATCGAGGCCGACGTCAGGACCGCACGAGATCTGATGCTGGAGGGCGGCTTCCGCCATCTGCCGGTGCTGGACGGCGCCGAGCTCGTCGGGATCGTGTCCATCCGGGACATCTCGCGCGCCGAGTGACGAGCCCCTAGAGCCCTAGAACCCGGTGCGCCCTCGCTCCGGGAGCTCCTCCACGGCCGCCTTCAGCGCCACCCACACGTCCTTGAACACGTCGCCGGCGTAGGACGCCGGCTGGCTCTTCTCGCCCCCCATCGCGCCTCGAACGGCCGACGCGGTGATCTCCACGGCCTTCTCGAACACTGCCCAATCGAGCTCTCGCGCCATCGCGGACGAACCTCCGGTTTCGGTTTCGGACAGGCTACCCGCTCGCACCGTGGGGCTACTCGTACGCGCGGAAACCGGTCAGCGCCTCGCCGAGGACCAGCGTGTGGATCTCGGTCGTGCCCTCGTAGGTCAGCACCGACTCGAGGTTGTTCATGTGCCGGATCACCGGGTACTCGAGCGTGATCCCGCTCGCACCGAGGATCGTGCGGGCCTCGCGGGCGATCTCGAGCGCCTCGCGGACGTTGTTGAGCTTGCCCAGGCTCACGTGCTGCGGCGCGAGCCGCCCCTCGTCCTTCATGCGTCCCAGGTGCAGCGCGAGCAGCGTCCCCTTGTTGAGCTCGACAACCATGTCCGCGAGCTTGCGCTGGGTGAGCTGGAACCCGCCGATCGGCCTGCCCCACTGGACGCGCGTGGTCGAGTACGCGAGCGCCGATTCGAAGCAGGCGCGCGCCGCGCCCATCGAACCCCACACGATGCCGAACCGCGCCTCGGACAGGCAGGAGAGCGGCCCCTTCAGGCCGGTGACGCCGGGGAGCACCGCGTCGGCGGGCAGCCGCACCTCGTCCAGGACGAGCTCAGAGGTCACGCTCGCGCGCAGCGAGAGCTTGCGATGCACGTCGTTCGCCGAGAACCCGGGCGTCTCGGTCGAGACCAGGAACCCACGGATCCCTTCGTTGGTGGCGGCCCAGACGATCGCGAGGTCGGCCACGCTGCCGTTGGTGATCCACATCTTCGTCCCCGAGAGCACCCAGCCGTCCCCGTCGCGCCGGGCGATCGTTCGCATCCGACCCGGGTCCGAGCCCACGTCGGGCTCGGTCAGGCCGAAGCACCCGATCACCTCGCCGCGGGCCATCGGGGGCAGCCAACGTTGCTTCTGCTCCTCGGAGCCGAACTTCCAGATCGGGAACATGCAGAGCGATCCCTGCACACTCACGAACGAGCGGAACCCGCTGTCCCCGGCCTCGAGCTCCAGACAGGCGAGCCCGTAGCTCACGGCGTTCGAGCCCGCGCATTCGTACCCCGTGAGGTGCATCCCGAGCAGTCCCATCGCACCGAGCTCCTTGGCGACCTGGAGCGGGAACTCCCCCGCCTCGAACCAGGTCTCGATGCCCGGGAGGACGCGCTCGCGCACCCAATCGCGGACGGTATCGCGGACGGCGCGCTCCTCGTCGGTGAGGAGGTGATCGAGGTCCAAGAAATCCAGTGGATCCGGGGATTCGGTCATGGCGCTTCGCTAGCCTAGCGTCGACCCGTACCCCATGGCCCGAGGCACGGTCTGAACGAGAGGCGGCCGTGCGGCCGCCGCAACCGACGATGCTGTTTCCGACGACCGACTTCGCGATCTTCCTGGCGGTCGTGTTCGCCCTGTCCTGGCTGCTCAACCGGCACCGAACCGCCTGGAAGTGGTGCATCCTGGCAGCCAGCTACGTCTTCTACGCCTGGTGGGACCCGCGGCTCGTCTGGCTCCTCGCGCTCGTCAGCACCCTCGCCTGGGCGTCGGCGCAGTGGGTGGAACGCACCAACCACGATCGCGCGCGCCGTCGCCGGACGCTCGTCAGCGTCGCGGCGCTCCTGCTCCCGCTCGCGTGGTTCAAGTACTACGGGTTCTTCGCGCTCAACGTCGCGAACGCGTTCGAGTCGCTCGGGCTCCACCCGCCGCTGCCCCTGCTCCAGGTGCTGCTCCCGATCGGGATCTCGTTCTACACGTTCATGGCCATCAGCTACGTCGTCGATGTCTACCGGTATCGGATCCAGGTGTCGCGGTGGCTCGACGTCTCGGTGTATCTCGCCTTCTTCCCGCACCTGATCGCCGGCCCGATCGTCCGCAGCGAGGAGCTGATCCCGCAGATCCGCCGCCCCCGAGACGCGGGCAGGATCGACGTCTCGCGAGCGTCGTTCCTGATCGTCGGCGGGCTATTCAAGAAGATGGTGATCTCGAGCTTCCTCGCGAGCCAGATCGTGGACCCCGTGTTCGGCGCACCGAACGCGCACGGCGGGCTCGAAATCCTGATCGCGATCTACGCGTACGCAATCGTGATCTACGCCGACTTCAGCGCCTACAGCGACATCGCGATCGGCGTCGCGCTGCTGCTCGGGTTCGAGTTCCCCGCCAACTTCGATCGCCCCTACACGGCTATCTCGCTGCGAGACTTCTGGCGCCGTTGGCACATGACGCTGTCGCGGTGGTTGCGCGACTACCTGTACATTCCGCTCGGCGGGAGCCGGCACGGCGAGCTGCGCACGGCCGTGAACATCACGATCACGATGCTGCTCGGCGGGTTGTGGCACGGGGCCGGGTGGACGTTCGTCGCGTGGGGGGCGTTCCACGGGATCGGGCAGGTGGTCGGGCGTTGGCGGGCGCGACGGGCGGAGGCGCTCGGCATCGTCGAACGGTCGTCGCGGTGGATCGTCGCGCGCAAGCAACTCGTGACATTCAACCTCGTCTGCCTCGGCTGGGTGTTCTTCCGCGCGGACTCCATCGCGAGCGGGTTCGAGATCCTGGGCAGGCTCGGCGTGGCGGGCACCACCGCGCTCGTTACGCCCCTGGTGCTCCTGACGATCGCTGCGATGCTCGGCGTCCAGTACCTCCCGGCCGATCCTGCGGCACGGCTGCGCGAGAGCTTTGGACGGCTCGGGCCGGTGCTCCAGGGCGCCGCGCTCGCGCTGTGCCTGTTCCTGATCACGGCGCTCGGCGCGCAGGGCGTCAGCCCGTTCATCTACTTCCGGTTCTGAGGTGACGGCCTGATGCAGACGATGGAACGGCCGATCGTGGTCCGACAGGAGTCGAGGCCGCCGCAACCGCCCGAGCCGCGGCGCGCCTCGGCGCGGGAGGTCTTCGTGACGATCGTCGTCTGCCTGTGCCTGTGGGCGGTGCTCGCGGCGCCGCTGCTGCAACGGGGCGCCGAGGCCGGGCCGGTCGGCGCCCGGCGCTCGGCGGCGCTCACGCTCCTGCGACCGCTCGTCGCGATCTCGGACGGGCTGCTCCTGTCCGGGGCGACGAGCTCGGTCGAGCGCGCGCTCGGGAGGGACCCCGAAGGCGCGCCCGGCGGCAAGCTGATCCTGCCCGCTTTCGAGCTCCCCCCCGACGAGGCCGCGGCGAAGCACACGCGCCCCGACGAGACGCCGGGCCCGACCACGCGCGAGGCTGAAACGGAAGCGCCCGGGGAGGAGCCCGCGGCGGCCGCCGGTCTGCGCGTCCCGACCACCTCGAACAAGCTCCGCGTTGCCGTGATCGGCGACTCGCTCTCTCAGGGTCTCGGCCCGGCGATCGAGCGCTGGATGAAACCCTCCGTGGTGCGGGTGCTGTCGCTGGGCCGCCAGTCGACGGGGCTCTCGCGCGAGGACTACTTCAACTGGGAGGCGGGCATGCGCCAGATCGTCGAGGAGTTCCGGCCGGACCTGGTCTTCGTGCTGCTCGGCAGCAACGACGGGCAAGCGCAGATCTCCCGCGACGGCACCGCGATCCCCGTGGGGAGCGTCCTGTGGCTCCAGGGGTACCGCGATCGGGCGGCCAACCTCCTTGGTGAGGCGACCCGCGCGGGGACGCACGTCGTGTGGGTCGGGATCCCGATCGTCAAGGACCGTCGGCGTTGGGACTTCTATCGCCGCGTGAACGACATCTACCGCGACACCGCCTCCGGAGATCCCCTCGGCACCTACGTCGACGCCTGGACCCCGTTCGAGGGCCGGGACGGCGGGTACACGGCGTTCGTCCGCAACGACCGCGGCGACCTCGTCGATGTACGCACTCCCGATGGCGTTCACTTCACACAGATGGGGTATTCGTTCCTGGCCCAGATGGCGATCCGCGCGGCCGACCGGGCCTTCGGCATGCCCCAGAAGGCGGTCGGGTTCCGCGTCTAAACGTCCCACCCTACGGTCGAATCGCCCGCCACCCGTTCGTCGTTAGGGTGGGGCCAGGGTGGGGCCGGCCGAAAGGGTGGGGCCGGCCGAAGGCAACGGGAGAGGCCAACGAGCAGAAGGAGGACGGCGTGCAGTACATCTTCCTGATCTACGGGGACGAGTCGGAAGGGGGCAGTTCCTCTCCCGACGAGATGGCCAAGAGCATGCAGGAGTGGGGGGATTACACGCAGTACCTGAAGGACAAGGGGTACCACCTGGCCGGTGAGGCCCTCTACCCGACGCACGACGCCACCACGGTTCGCGTTCGAGACGGCAAGACGATCACCACCGACGGACCGTTCGCCGAGACCAAGGAGCAGTTGGGCGGGTTCTACCTGGTCGACTGCCCGAGCCTGGACGAAGCGATCGAGGCGAGCGCGAAAATGCCGGTCGGGGACGACGGCTCGGTGGAGATCCGGCCGGTCATGCTCTTCGACGAGGAGGGCCAGCCGTCGTCGTAGGAAGCACGACCGCCGCCGTCATCGACAGCCTGTTCCGGAGCGAGCAGGGTCGTGCGGTCGCGACCCTGATCCGGGTCCTGGGAGACTTCGACCTCGCCGAGGATGCGGTCCAGGAGGCGTTCGCGCAGGCGATGCGAGTCTGGCCCGAGCGGGGGATCCCCGACAACCCCGGCGCGTGGATCACGACGACCGCGCGCAACCGCGCGATCGACCGGCTCCGGCGTGAGCGAACGCTGCGTGAGAAGACGGCGCAGCTCGGCGCCGTCGAGGCGCTCGAATCGCTCGGAGGAGACGAGACGGACGTGAGCGGGATCCCCGACGACCGGTTGCGGCTGATCTTCACGTGCTGCCACCCGGCCCTGCGGATGGACGCGCGGGTCGCGCTGACACTGAAGACCCTCGGCGGCCTCACGACCGGCGAGATCGCGCGCGCGTTCCTGGTTCCGGAGCCGACGATGGCCCAGCGCCTGGTCCGGGCCAAGCGCAAGATCCGTCAGGCGGCGATCCCCTACCGCGTCCCGCCCGCCGAGCTGCTGCCCGAACGCCTGCCTGGCGTGCTCGCCGTCATGTATCTGGTCTTCAACGAGGGGTATGCCGCGACCACCGGCCCACTCGTTCGAACAGACCTGTGTGACGAGGCGATCCGCCTGGCGCGCGTCGTCGTGGCGCTCATGCCCTACGAACCGGAGATACGGGGCCTGCTCGCACTGATGCTCCTGCAGCATTCGAGGCGCGACGCCCGAACCGATCCGCTGGGGGCGATGATCCTGCTCGACGACCAGGACCGGGCGCGGTGGGACCACGCGATGATCGACGAGGGGCTCGCCATCTTGGACGGCGCGCTCGCCGCCCGCCGACCGGGCCCGTACCAGCTCCAGGGCGCGATCGCCGCGCTCCACGCTCGAGCGCCCCGACCCGAGGACACCGACTGGCCCCAGATCGCCGCCCTCTACGACCGGCTCGTCGAGAGCTCGCCCTCACCGGTGGTCGAGCTCAATCGCGCCGTCGCGATCGCGATGGCCGACGGTCCCGAGCGCGGCCTCGCGCTCTTCGAGCCGCTGGAGGTGGAGCTCGACGAGTACCACCCGTTCCACGCTGCTCGGGCCGATCTGTTCCGTCGGGTTCGCCGCAACGAGGAGGCGGCCGCCGCGTACCGCCGGGCGCTCGAGCTCGTCACGAACCCGCGGCAGCGCGCCTACCTCGAGGGCAGGCTCGCTGAGGTCACAGCTCCTTGACCAGGTAGGTCATCACGGCACCGACGGCGACCGGGCCGTCGTCGTGGATCAATTCGGTGCTGGAGACGAAAGGGCCGTGCGCGTGCACGTACCCGAGCCGCTCGTACAGCGCCCGCGCGGGGGCGGCCTCCTCGTCGAGGGAGACCGACAGGCCGACCCTGGCCATGCCTCGGTCCCGTACCGCCTCCTCGAGCGTCTCCATGAGCATCGTCGCAACGCCGAGCCGTCGCCTGGGCCGCGCGACGAAGACGTCGCGCACCTCGGCGCAGCCCTCGCGGACCGCCGACGTCGAGAACTCTTCGTGCTCGGGGAACAGCACCATTCCCCGCCCGCCGGGGAGGTCCCCGAACCAGGCGATGGCCTCGACGAGCTCCCCGCGTCCCTGGGCGAGCAGCCGCCGAAGGTACTCGCCCGAGTTCCACACCGGGAGGCGCCGGTTGAGCGTCTCGACATCGCCGGCCGACAGGGGCAGAACGCGGAAGGCCGAGATCGGCCGCGTCGATCCGGGATCGCCCGCCGGCGCCGAGATCGCCCTCAGCGCTCCTTCGAGACCGGATCGGCGCTGCTCACGGAGTCGTGCGGGCGGTGGACGCCCGACACGTGCCATTTTCGGGGGCGGATCAGGTCCTCGGCCTCCTGCGGTCCCCACGACCCGCGCTCGTAGAAGCAGACCGGCGTCGGCTGCTCAAGCGCGGGCTCGAGGATCTCCCACGCGCGCTCGACGCCGTCTTGACGGATGAACAGCGAGTGGTCGCCTCGCATCGCCTCAAGGAGCAGCAGTTCGTATGCGTCGGCGAGCTCGGTGTGCGCGAACGCCTCGTCGTAGTCGAAGTCCATCGCCGCCCTGTCCAGATGCATCCCTGGTCCGGGCTGCTTGACGTTGAAGCCGATCGTGATGCCCTCGTTGGGCTGCACGCGCACCGTGAGGTGGTCGCGCATCGGCAGGTCCATGTCGGACCCGCGGAACACGTTGAACGGCACCTTCTTGAACTTCAACGTGATCTCGCTCATCTTGTCGGACAGCCCCTTGCCGGTCCGCAGGAAGAACGGCACGCCCGCCCATCGCCAGTTGTCGATGTCGAGCTCCATCGCCGAGAAGGTCTCCATCGTCGAATCGGGTGCGACGCCGGGCTCCGCGCGGTACCCCACGTATTGGCCCCGGATCACGCGATCCGGGCTCGAGAGGTCGGTCGATCTCAGGGCCTTCACGGTCTCGTCGCGGAGCCGGTCCGGCGCGAACGACACGGGTGGCTCCATCGCGACGAAGGTCATCACCTGGAACAAGTGCGTGGAGATCATGTCCCGGATGTTGCCGACCTGCTCGTAGAAGGCCCCGCGCCCCTCGATCCCGATCTTCTCGGCGACCGTGATCTGCACGTGGTCGATATAGCGACGGTTCCAGATCGGCTCGAACATCCCGTTCGCGAACCGTAAGGCCAGGATGTTCTGCACGGTCTCCTTGCCGAGGTAGTGGTCGATGCGGAACACCTGAGTCTCGTCGAACACGGAGTGGATGACCTCGTTGAGCTCGCGCGCGCTCTGCAGGTCGTGCCCGAACGGCTTCTCCAGGACGATCTTCGCCTCCCGATGCAGACCGGCCTCGCCGATCCGTCGGACGATGTCGGCGTACACCGTGGGTGGGACCGCCGCGTCGAAGATCCGGCGCCCCTCGGTGCCGAACTCGGCGTCGATCTTCTCCAGGTAGGTCACGAAGTCGTTCATCGCGCCGGGCTCCGAGATCTCACCCTGGTGGTACGAAAGGCGCCGCGCGAACTCGTCCCAGGCATCGCCCTCGGGTGGGTGTTTGGCGAACTTCGTGATGTCGTCGTAGGCGGACTGCCGAAACTCCTCCGAGGTCATCGCCGAGCGCGCGTAGCCCACCAGCGCGAACCCCTTTGGCAGCCGCCGCTGCAGCCACAGGTGCCAGAAGGCGGGCAACAGCTTCCGCTTGGTCAGATCGCCCGACGCTCCGAAGATCACGGCCGCCTGCGGGAGGAGCTCCTTGACCATCACCACCCCCGTTCGGACGGCGGGCGGACCTCGATCCACTCGTCGCTCACGCGGACGGCGTACACGGGCACGGGATCGACCGCCGGTCCCTCCACGGGCTCGCCCGTCGCGAGGTCGAACTCGCTCCCGTGGCAGGGACACACCACGGTGTCCTCCCGCTCGCCGAGCGATCCCTCGGCCAGCGAGCACCCCTCGTGGGTGCACTCGTCGCCGAACCCGTACAGTTCGTTCTCCACGTGCGCGATCGCCACGCGCAGACCGGGAAGGTCGAAGGAACGGAGTTCTCCCTCGGGAACCTCGGCAAGCGAACCGATCCGCCGGTACGACTCGTCCACGCGTGCATCTTCGCCGACGGAGCCGCCCGTGGCACGGGCTCCGTTCCGCACCGCCGTGTCGTCACGCACCGAGGGTGGCGTTCGGGTCCGAGACGGACTCGGGCGCGGGCTCCTTGGGGGGACCGGGTTCGCGGACGGCCACCCCTTCGATCGCGCTCCCGGAACCCGCGGCGACGACCCGGGTCACCGCCGACCACACGCGCTGCGCCAGCGTGACGGCTCCCAGCACGGTCAAGATCGCGAGCGCCGGCAGCAGCGCGCCCGGGACGGGGAGGCCGATCATCATCGCGATGTAGCGTTCGAGCCGCTGGAAGTAGCCCTCGGTGAGCTCGACGCCGGCAGCCTCCGCCTCGGCGCGGACGTGGCTCACGCAGAGCGCGATCACCAGTGTGAGCAGCGCCAGGGCCGCCTCGAGCCGGAGACCCTGCCCCGCGAGCGACCAGAACAGGCACCCGAACAGGATCACGTCGGCCACCCGGTCCAGCACCGAGTCGAGAAAGGCGCCCCAGCGGCTGTCCTCGCCGCGGAGCCTGGCCACGGCGCCGTCCAGGATGTCGAACATCCCGGCCGGGATCAGCAGCAACCCGGCCAGCAGGAACTGGCCCCGGAGCAGCGACGCCCCGACCCAGACGTTGGTGACCAGGCCGAGCAGTGTGAGATGCCACGGGCGGAACCCCGCCCGGTAGACGCCGAGGAGGATGACGCGATAGGGCCACGTGAAGGCCCAGCGCATCGGCTTGCCGGCCACGCCCTCGGCCAGGCGAGGCGCGGGCATGTCGCGGATGCGCGTGGTCTCGTTCGGCGGTCCGGGCTGGTTTCCGCTCATCTGACCCCGGTCCCGAGGCTATCGCCGCGGCGCGGAGGTCGCATCAGGGCCGGGGACCGCCTCAGGTTCGGGGCTCGAAGGCGACGACCCGGTAATGGAACGTCCCTCCGGGCGCCTCGTACGCGATCTGGTCCTCGAGGTTGGCCCCCAGGAGCGCCTTCCCGAGCGGCGACGTGGTCGTGATCGTTCTCACGCCCGACGCGCGCTCCTCGGCGGACTCGGCGAGCAGGTAGGTCTCGTCCTCGGGTTCGCCCTCCTCGAGCGGTCGAAGCGTCACCAGCATCCCCGAGGCGACCACCTCGGACTCCGCCGGTCCCTCGACGATCTCGGGATCGCGGAGCATGCGTTCGAGGTTACGGATCCGGGACTCCATCAGCGCCTGCTCGTTCTTCGCGGCGTCGTACTCGGCGTTCTCGCGGATGTCGCCGTGCTCGCGAGCGGCCTTCAGGCGTTCGGCGATGGCGAGGCGGCCCGAGATCTTGAGCTCGTCGAGCTCGCCGCGCAGGCGCATGTAAGCGTCGAGCGTGAGGGTCGACGTCGGCTGCTGTCCGCTCTTGCGAGGAGGCCGGTTCGCGAGCTCTTCGGGCAGTTCCATGAGACCGGCGAGCCTACCAACTCCGGCCGCTCAGCCGGCCACCGAACGGGGTGCGTATGCTCCGCGCGACGCACGAGGGGAGGACACGATGGGACGGCTCGACGGGAAGGTTGCGCTCATCACCGGCGGCGCGAGCGGCATGGGGATGGTCGCGTCGAAAATCTTCGCGGGCGAGGGAGCCTCGGTCGTCCTCACCGACGTCGCCGACGATGCAGGCGAGGCGGTGGCCGCCGAGATCGAGGCGGGCGGTGGTCGGGCGCTCTACGTCCATGCGGACGTCTCGGACGAGGCCGACGCGGAGGCGATGGTGAAGGCGGCCGCGGACCGTTTCGGAGGCCTGCACGTCCTGTACAACAACGCGGGGGTGATGATGAGCCAGGACGGCTCGGTCACCGAGACCGACGCATCGATCTGGGACACCACGCTCGACATCAACGTGAAGGGCGTCGCGTTCGGGTGCAAGTACGGCGTCCCGGCGATGATCGCCTCCGGAGGCGGATCGATCATCAACGTCGCGTCGTTCGTCGCGTGGATGGGCGCAGCCACCTCGCAAACCGCCTACACCGCCTCGAAGGGCGCCGTGCTCTCGATGACGCGCGAGATCGCGGTCGAGTACGCCCGCAAGGGCATCCGGTGCAACGC
>JBKPRY010000450.1:0-1472 GCA_046734755.1 Actinomycetota bacterium
CGCCGCCTCACCCTGCGCCGAGATCACGGTGGATCTTCGCGAGGTCGAGGAGGTCACCGACGAGGGATGCGCCGTGATCCGGCACGTGGCCGACGACATGGACTTGCTCAGCCAGACGATGGTCGTGCTGTACGTGCCGGAGCGCGACGCGACCAGATCGCTCGCGCGCACCCGGCTCCTCGACGACTCCCGGATCGCGTTCGTCGCGTCCGAAAACGCCGACTTCTAGGGTTGTCTACCACTCGGTAGATAGGGCATAATCTGCCATGTGGTAGACGAACCCGCGGCCCCGCGGAAACGCCCGAGCACGAGGTCCCGAGCGACCTCGATCGTGGGCAGGCTCGCCGGCAAGAACGTGTTCGTGACGGGAGTCACGGGTTTCCTCGGGCAGGCCGTGTTCGAGCGCCTCCTGCTCGACTTCCCCGAGACGCGGATCACCCTGCTCGTGCGGCCCCAGCTCGGCTCGACCGGGCGCCAACGCGTCGAGTCGCTGATGGGACGGCAGACGTTCAACGCGCTTCGCGACAGGGTCGGCAACGAGGGGATCGCACAGATGCTGGCCGAACGCGTGGACGTGGTGGACGGCGACTTCTCGGCCGCCGAGCTCGAGATCCCGGGCGGCCTCGACGTCGTGATCCACTGCGCCGCGACGGTGGCGTTCGATCCACCGATCGACGAGGGGTTCCTGACCAACCTGGTGGGCGCCGTCCGCCTCTACGAGGCCGCGCTGGCGAACAACCCGGCGCCGCACCTGCTCCACGTCTCGACCGCGTACGTGGCGGGGGTCCGCAAGGGCGTGATCCCCGAGGCCACGCTCGATCATCGCGTCGACTGGCGGGCGGAGTCCGATCTCGCGATCCGCGCGCGGGCCGACGTCGAGGCGGCGAGCCGCAAGCCCGAGATCCTCGACTCGTTCCTGCGGAGGGCCCGCTCCGAGCACGGTCGCGCCGGCCCGCAGTCGGTCGCCGACGACGCGGAGGAGCGCCGCAAGACGTGGGTGACCAAGCGCCTGGTCCAATACGGGCGCGCCCGGGCGCAGACGCTCGGCTGGCCGGACAACTACACGTTCACCAAGGCGATGGGCGAGCGCGCGGTCGAGGAGCTCGCGGCGTCGCACGGCGTCCCGCTGTCGATCGTGCGCCCCTCGATCATCGAGTCCTCGTATGCGCACCCGTTCCCGGGGTGGATCGAGGGCTTCAAGATGGCCGAGCCGATCATCCTCGCTTACGGACGCGGCACGATCCCGGACTTCCCAGGCATCCCCGAGGGCATCATCGACATCATCCCGGCCGACTTCGTCGTGAACGCGATGTTGGCCGCCGCCGCGAATCCGACCGAGCCCGCGTCTCCCGCCTACTACCACGTCTCGTCGGGGTCTCGGAACCCCTTGCAGTACAAGGGCCTGTACGAGTACGTGAAGGAGTACTTCGAGCACGATCCGCTCCCTCAGCAGGGTCGCGGCTCCGTCAAGG
>JBKPRY010000451.1:0-1194 GCA_046734755.1 Actinomycetota bacterium
AGCAGCATGATCACGAACAGGAACAGGACCATGATCGCGCCCGCGTACACGATGATCTGCACGGCGAACAGGAACGACGCTCCCAGGACCAGGTAGAACACGGCGATCGTGAAGAAGTTCACGACGAGGAACAGGGCCGCATGGACGGCGTTCCGCTGCAGGAGCATCGCGACCGCGCTGCCGATCGAGATGGGCGCGAACACCCAGAAGACGATCTCGTCGACCGCCACTAACCCTCCTCCGTTCCCGGGGCGGTGCCGAGCGGCAGCGGGGGCTCGAGGAGCTGTTCCTTGGTGAGGATGGCCTCCTCGCGCGAGGTGAACGACATCTCGTACGCGCTCGTCAGCGTCAGCGCACGCGTCGGACACGCCTCCACGCACAGGCCGCACATGATGCAGCGCAGGTAGTTGATCTGGTAGTCCTTCGCGAACCGTTCGCCGGGGCTCACCGGATGCTCGGGGTCGTTGTCCTCGCCCTCGACCCAGATCGCGTCGGCCGGGCACGCGAACGCGCACAGCTCGCAGCCGATACACTTCTCCAGGCCGTTGTCGTGCCGGTTCAGCAGGTGCCGGCCGATGTGGCTGCGCGGGGGTGGCGGCTCGATCTCCTTGGGGTACTCCTCGGTCACGTCTCGACGGAAGATCTGGCGGAACACCGTCGCCATCCCTTTTGCGATCGCCCCCGTCGGCGAACCGACCCCGGGCGCGGATCCCTCCGATCCTTTGTCCGATCCCGTGGCCTTGCCCTCGTCGCTCACGACGTCGACGCCTCCTCGGGTTGTCGCCCCGCGACCAGGGGCCAGATCAACATGATCGCGATGACCAAGCCCGCACCGATCGCGAACGCCGTGACGACCGTGGCCCGGCCGAACTCCTCGGGCAGCACCACGATCGCGCCGGTGACCATCACCCACACCAGACCGATCGGGATCAGGATCTTCCATCCGAACGCCATCAGGCGGTCGTACCGGAACCGCGGGAGCGAGGCACGGACCCAGATGTAGACGTAGACGATCAGCAGGACCTTGGCGAGGAACCACAGGAGCGGCCACAGCCACGGTAGGACGTCCGGAGCCGGCCCGCGCCATCCGCCGAGCCACAGCGTCGTGGCGACCGCGGCCACGGTGACGGTGTTCAGGTACTCGCCGAGGTAGAACATCGCGAACTTGATCCCCGAGTACTCGGTGTGGTACCC
>JBKPRY010000452.1:0-3743 GCA_046734755.1 Actinomycetota bacterium
CAAGACCTTCGCGCTGTGGAACCCGCCGATCGTGGACGACGAGTCGGGCGCTCGCAGGAGCGCGCTCACCGACACGTCGTTCCTGATGGCCCGGCTCGCCGAGGAGGGCGTGAAGTCGATCGGGTTCGCGCGGTCCCGGCGGGCGGCGGAGCTCCTGGCCGAGTTCACTCGGCGCGAGCTGGACGCCGAGCTCCGTCCGCGGGTCAAGGCGTACCGTGCCGGCTACCTGGCCGAGGATCGACGCGAGCTCGAACGGCGGCTCGCGAACGACGAGCTGATCGCCGTCGCTTCGACGAACGCGCTCGAGCTCGGCATCGACATCGGGTCGTTGGACGCGGCGCTGCTGGTGGGCTACCCGGGGACCCGTGCGTCCATGTGGCAGCAGGCGGGACGCGCCGGCAGGCGTTCGGACGGATCGCTCGCGGTGCTGGTGGCGCAGGACGAACCGCTCGACCAGTACCTGGTCACCCATCCGGCGGATCTGTTCGAGAAGCCCCCGGAGGCCGCGGTGATCGATCCGACGAACCCATACGTCCTCATCCCCCATCTCCTGTGCGCCGCCCGCGAGCAGCCACTGTCCGACGAGGAGGTCGCGAACTACTGG
Organism: Actinomycetota bacterium; assembly: GCA_046734755.1. Classification (GTDB taxonomy): domain Bacteria; phylum Actinomycetota; class UBA4738; order UBA4738; family HRBIN12; genus DASSJM01. The sequence continues at coordinate 605 of JBKPRY010000452.1, forward strand.
CCCGACGCGTCGGAGACCGTCCTCGGTCTCGAGGCGACCGGCGAGCTCCGGCGCCGTGGCCCTATCCTGCACCACGCGGGTCACGAGGCGCCCCACCGGAAGGTGGACATCCGCAGCACCGGTGGGCGCCGGTTCCAGATCGTGATCGAGGAGACCGGGGAGCTGCTCGGCACGGTCGACGGTTCGCGCGCCTACTGGCAGGTCCACCCGGGCGCCGTGTACCTGCATCAGGGGGAGCAGTTCGAGGTACTTGTACTGGATCTGGAGGCGAACGTCGCGGTCGTGACCCGATCCGACCCCGACTACTACACGCAGTCGCGCGACACCACCGATATCGAGGTCGTCATCGAGCAGGAGCGGCGCCGGCTCTCCCCCGAATCCGAGACGTGCTACGGGACCGTGCGGGTCACGAACCAGGTCGTGGCGTTCGCCCGCAAGCACGTCGCCACCGGGGAGGTGCTCGAGATCGTGCCGCTCGAGCTCCCGCCCGTGCCGCTGGAGACGCGCGCGGTGTGGTGGGGCATCCCGCAGACGGTGCTCGATCGGGCAGAGCTCCGGCCGTCGGCGATCCCGGGGGCGGCCCACGCGGCCGAACACGCGGCGATCGGTCTGCTCCCGCTGGTTGCCACGTGCGACCGATGGGACGTCGGCGGCGTGTCGACCGCGTACCATCCCGACACCGGGTCGTGTGCGATCTTCGTGTACGACGGGTACCAGGGTGGCGCCGGCATCGCCGAACGGGGGTTCTCCTCCGCCCGGCGATGGCTGGAGGCGACGCTCGACACCGTGTCGAGGTGTCCGTGTCCGCACGGGTGCCCCTCGTGCGTGCAGTCGCCCAAGTGCGGGAACGGGAACGAGCCGCTGGACAAGGCGGGCGCCGTGTCGCTGCTGGAGGCGATGCTGGGTTGATAGCGAGGACGTGAGGGTGACGAGAGAGGTCTATATCGCGGTGGTGGGCCCGTCGGCGGGGACGCCGGCCGAGCTCGCGATCGGCGAGGCCGTTGGGCGCGGGGTCGCGGAGGCCGGCGGCGTCCTGGTCTGCGGCGGCATGGGCGGCGTCATGGAGGCGGCGGCGGGCGGCTGCGCCGACGCGGGCGGTCGTTCGGTGGGGATCCTGCCGAGCGACTCCCGGCTGGACGCCAACCCGTATCTGACGATCGCGGTCGCGACGGGGATGGGTGAGGCACGCAACGCGATCGTCGTGCGGACCGCCGACGTCGTGATCGCGGTGCACGGCGAGTTCGGAACGCTGTCGGAGATCGCCCTCGCGCTGAAGATGGGCAAGCCGGTCATCGGCATCGGGACTTGGGAGCTCGGCAAGGAGGGCGAACCGGTCGACGCGATCGTCCGGGCGGCCGACGCCAAGGACGCCGTCGCGCAGGCGCTTCGGCTGGCCGGCCGCTGATCCATGACCGACGGCGAGGAGCACCAAGAGACAGTGCCCGCCTCGGCGACGGACCCACGCTCCGACGCCGAGCTCGACGCGATCGCGGAGGCCGAGGTCGAGGGTCTGCCGGTCTCGACCGACGCGGCGCTCCGCAGGACGCCTCGCGCAGGCGGCAGGTTCCAGGGGGCGATCGATGCCGTCCTGCCGCGGGGACGCTTCGGCGACCAGCGGGACATCCTCGGCGGCGCTGGGCAGAACGTGATCGGCCTGGCGGCGGGCGTGCTCACCACGTTCGCCACCCAGGTGATCATGACGCGCGGCCTTGGCCCCGCGCTCTTCGGGGTCGTGACCCTGACCACGCAGTTCGCGTTTATCGCGAGTACCGCCACGCGGTTCGGCATGGACGTGGCGAACGTCCGTCTCGTGGCCATCCTGGTCGGTCGCGGCGAGTCCGGGCGGGCGCGCCCGCTCGTACGCACGAGCGCGTTCATCGCGGGCGTCATCTCGCTCCTGGTGGGCGTGGCAGTCGTCCTGCTCGCGGATCGGCTCTCGACCGCGTTCGTCTCCCCGAGGTTCCACGACCAGGGCGTCGTCGCGTTCGATGCGGCCGGCGTGGCGATCCCGTTCGCGGCGCTCACCTGGGTGTACCTGGGAGCGACGCGTGGCCTCAAGATCATGCGGCACACCCTGTACATCTTCTGGATCGGCCAGCCGCTGGGGTGGATCGCGATCGCCGTCGTGGGCTGGTTCGTCGCCAAGACCGCCGGCGTGACCTCGTTCGCGTATGCGGCCTCCTGGGCGATCGCGAGCGCGTTCGCGTGGTGGGCATGGGAACGCGAGACCCGTGGGTTCGACGCTCGGACCGAGGGCGCCGGCATCCCCGAGGAGCGCACGGGGGCGCTGATGAAGTTCGGGGCGCTCCGCGCTCCGGCCACGCTGTTCGCCCAGCTGCTGTTCTGGATCGACACGTTCGTGCTGGCCGCGTACAAGAGCTCCGCGGAGGTCGGGGTCTACGGCGCCACCGTGCGGACCGGGCAGTCGCTACTGCTGTTCCTCACGTCGCTGTCGCTCGTGTTCAGCCCCTTCGTCGCCGACCTGCACTACCGAGGCGAGAAGGCCAAGCTCGACGCGCTGTACAAGAACGTCACGCGGTGGGGTCTCGCCACCACTTTGCCGATCCTGCTCGCGCTCGCGATCCTGCCGGGAACGATCATGCGCGTGTACGGCCCGAAGTTCGTCGTCGGCGCCTCCGCGCTCGAGATCTTGATCATCGGCCTGATCGTGCCGGTCATCGTCGGAACGGTCGGATTCATCCTGATCATGGTCGGTCGTACCGGCTGGGACCTGCTGGTCTACGTCGCCTCGTTCGTCGTCGCCGTGGGGATCGCGGTGGTGCTCGCGCCGAGGTACGGCATGCGGGGGGCCGCGGTCGCCGAGGCCGTGACCCTAACCCTGTCCGCGTTCGCGCGGCTGCTGCTGGTCAAGCGGTTCGTCGACATCTGGCCATTCGACCGCTGGTTCCTGCGGCTGATCCCGCCCGCGCTGGCGGGCGCCGTCGTCATGTGGGCCGTGCACGCAGCCCTCGCGGGACCGAAGTGGCTGATCGACCTGACGCTCTCGGTCTCGGCCGGCACGCTCGCCTATGGCGTGGTCCTGCTCTGGATCGGCCTCAAGCCCGGCGAGCGGGCGACCGCGCTCGCGCTGATCCGCAGGCTGCTCGGCCGCACGCCGAACCCACCCGGTCCGGTCACC
>JBKPRY010000453.1:0-3183 GCA_046734755.1 Actinomycetota bacterium
CACGTCCGGGCTGCGGGCGCTGTCGGGAAGGCGCGTGAAGCCGCAGGTCCGGATCCGCGAGCGCGAGCAGCTGGTGCTCGCCCTGTTCGACATGGAGGGGACGATCCTGCCCTCCAACGTCGTCGAGTCCTACGTCTGGTCGCGGATGGCCGACCTGCCCTGGGACCAGTGGCCCGACGAGCTCGCGAGCGTGTTCTCGAGGATCCCCTCCTACCTGATGGCCGACCGGCGCGACCGCGGCGAGTTCCTGCGGACGTTCTTCCGTCGCTACGAGGGCGCGACGGTCGAGGGCATCTCGCGTCTGGTCGATGAGATCGTGTCCGAGTTCATGCTCCAGAAGGTCTCGGCGGCCGCGGTCCGTCGGATCCGAGATCACCGCGCCGCCGGGCACCGCACGATGATGATCACGGCGGCGGCGGAGCCGTTCGTGCAGCCGCTCGCGCCGCTGTTCGACGAGGTGATCGCGGCGCGGCTCGAGGTTCGCGACGGCATGTACACCGGCTACATGGCCGAACCGCCCCTGGTGGGCGAGGCACGCGGGGCCTGGCTCCGCCGGTACGCCGAGCTCGAGGGCGCCGACCTGAAGTCGTCGTACGCGTACGCGGACTCGCATTCGGACCTCGCGTTGCTGCGTGCGGTCGGCAACCCGGTGGTGGTCTCGCCGGACGCGGCGCTGCTGCGCGTGGCCAAGCGCCGACGCTGGCCGATCGAGGACTGGCGGATGGCCGGGGGGATGCCCCGTGTGCGGTTCCCGAAACCGGCGGTTCGGTGACGATGGTGGCTTCGGCGGTCTCGTCGCATACGGGCTCATCACCCGCCGCCCTCCGATGCCGAAATCGATATCGGCCGGCCGCACGAAACGACGCGAGAGCAGCCATCCCATGACCACCCAGGCCATCGAGCTCTACCGCTCAGTCCCCCGGTATCTGACCGCCCGCGCCGTCGGCGACCGCCTCCCGGGTCTTCTGAGCGGACCGCTCGCGCCGATGCGGTTCGTCAACCGCAAGGACGTCGTGCCGCTCGGGCCCGGCTGGGGTCGCGTTCGGCCGCTGCTCTCCGGTATCTGCGGCTCGGACCTCGCGACGATCGCCGGCAAATCGAGTTTCTACTTCTCTCCGCTCGTCTCGCTACCGTTCGTCCCCGGCCACGAGGTCGTCGGCGAGCTCCTGGACGACGTCGACGACCTCCCGCAGGGCACCCGGATCGCGCTCGAACCCGTCCTGAGCTGCCTCGCCCGCGGACTCGATCCCTGCGACAACTGCAAGACGGGCCTCAATGGCCGATGCGACCGCGTCACCACCGGCCACGTGAGCGCCGGCCTGCAGACCGGCTACTGCGCCGACACCGGCGGCGGCTGGAGCAAGATGTTCGTCGCGCACCGGTCGCAGCTCCACCCGGTGCCCGACGGGCTCTCCGAACACAAGGCGGTCCTGCTAGAGCCGCTCAGCTGCGCCGTCCACACCGCCTTGCGCGCGAACCTCGAGCCCAACGCGAACGTCGTGGTGATCGGCGCCGGCACGGTCGGCATCCTCACGCTCCTCGCGATCAAGGAGCTCACGAGGGCCGGACACGTGGCCGTGGTCGCCAAGCACGCCCGGCAGCGGGACTGGGCGGGCGCGTTCGGCGCGAGCGAGATCGTCGACCCGAAGGAGGCGACCAACGCGGTCCGACGCGCCACCGGCGCGATGAAGCTCAAGCCCGAGCGCGGCGCCTCGTTCCTGCTCGGCGGCGCCGACGTTGCGATCGACTGCGTCGGCTCGCGCTCGAGCCTGAACCTCGCGCTGCGGATCACGCGCGCGGGCGGCCGCGTCGTCGTGAGCGGCATCCCGACCGAAGGCGCCGATCTCACGCCGCTCTGGTTCCGCGAGCTCGAGCTCGTCGGCGCCTACACCGGCGGGTACGAGACCGTCGGCCGGGGGAAGAGCGAGACCAAGAACCACAGCTTCGACCTCGCGACCACGATCGCGATCGAGAACCCGATCGACCGGATCGTGGGCGCGACGTACCCGCTCCGCCGCTGGCGCGAGGCGATCGACCACGCGCTCGGCGCCGGCAAGCTCGGGACGCTGAAGGTGGCGTTCGATCCACGGCTCGACTGACACAAGACCGAGAAGGAGACACGACGACATGGCCCGACCCGGTTTCGTCCTCGAGGTCGACGAACGCACGCCGCCGCTCTTGGTCCACCAGGGCGAGGGGTTCCGGCTCCAGAAGTTCCCGCTCGGCTCGCGGGTGATCTACCCGCCGGACTCGCTCCCCAGGCTCCGCGGCCTGCGCAACCACATCCGGCACGCGCTCGATCACCCCCATGGCTCCGAGCCGCTGAGGGAGCTCCTGAAACCCGGCATGAGGCTCACGATCGCGATCGACGACATCTCGATCCCGCTGCCGCCGATGCAGAGCCCCGACATCCGCCAGCTCGTGCTCGAGGAGGTGATCGAGCTCGCAGCCCAAAGAGGCGTCGAGGACATCAAGCTCACCATGGCGAACTCGCTCCATCGCCGGATGACCGCGGACGAGATCAAGCACGCGGTCGGCGAGCGCGTCTTCCGCTCCTTCTACCCCAAGGACCTGAGGAACCACGACGCCGAGGACCCGGACAACCTCGCCTACGTCGGCAAGACCGACAGGGGCGAGGAGGTCGAGATCAACAAGCGGGCGATGGAGTCCGACCTCCTGATCTACGTGAACATCAACCTGGTCGCGATGGACGGCGGTCACAAGTCGGTGCCGGTGGGCCTCGCGAGCTACCGGAGCGTGAAGCACCACCACAACGTCGAGACCATGCTGCACTCGAAGTCGTACATGGACCCGCGCCCGGGCCGCAGCGCGATCCACGACTCGTGCAAGCGGATGGGCGATCTCCTGAAACAGAACGGCTTGAAGGTCTTCACGATCGAGACCACCGTGAACAACGACACGTTCCCCGACCCGTTCGGCTTCATGAACAAGCGGGAGTGGGAGTGGTCGCTGCTCGAGCAGGGGACCTACCTGGCGGCCAAGAAGGGGAACGACCTCGGTCCCTCGGCCGCCAAGCACCAAATCTGGACGCGCATCAAGTCGCCCTACGGGGTGACCGGCGTCAACGCCGGCGAGACCGAGGCGGTGCACGAGCGAACGCTCGAGACGTTGCACCGGCAGCAGCTGGTGGAGGTGAACGGGCAGTCGGACATCATGGTCGTG
>JBKPRY010000454.1:0-1017 GCA_046734755.1 Actinomycetota bacterium
GCCGGCCCGCTCGAACTCGTCGAGCACGCGCGGCAGCTCCGGGTACCGGTCCCGGGTGAAGTGGTTCCTGATCTGCCGCGGCGTCCCGACCCCCAGACCGTGGAGCGAACGGTCGACGGCCCTGCGCGTGACCTCGAGGTCCGACAACCGTTCGGCGGGTGCGTCCGGCGACAGGACGCGTTCGGTCAGGTCCCACAGCTTCTGGATGCCCTCGCGACCCGCGACCATGATCGCGCCCGATCCCCACAGGAACCCAAGCATCCGATCGACGTTGCGCTCGTTGGTCCAGCCGCTCGAACGCCACGACTCCCCCGTCAGGCCGCCGGAGATCCGGCGCGCGAGCACCGGGCCGTCACGGCGGACCTGTCCGAGCACGGAGCGCTTCAGGCGCGCGTTGGCCGCCATCCAGTCCAGACGGCGGCGGTTCCACCCCGACCCATCGTCCCGCAGGTATCGGCGCATGTACCAGGCGTGGATCGCGTGATCCTCGGCGAGCACGATCGAGGCCGCGTGCGCCCAGTACTCGTAGACCGAGTGGTCGCGCCACAACAGCCGGTCCAGGTGCTTGGGGTCGAACCACGCGACCCGTGCGCCGAGCACCAAATGTGGGCTCCGGGCCACGACCGCGATCGGGTCGAGCTGCACGCACCGGATCGAGCGGATGACGCCGAGCACGGCCCGTGGGCTCGAACGGGTCGGCGTGCCCGAGAGGCGCTGCACCGCGATCGCGAGGCGCCGCGCGGTCGCGCGGTCGATCTTTCGGGGCGTTCGGGCCGGCCCGCTCAGGCGAGCCTCGTGCCGATGCCCCAGGTCACGCCGACGCTTCGCCAGTAGCCGGCGATCATCTCCACCGGCGCGAGGCTCTCCAGCTCCTCGACCGGCGACGAGCCGAACGAGAGGGTGGCCTCGCCCGTCCAGACCTCGGAGCCGTCCCAGTCGTAGCTCTTCATCGTGACGAGCTCGTCCATCGACGGCGGCCGGCCCTCCTCGATGCTCGGGAAGTACCTCGAGTGCAGC
>JBKPRY010000455.1:0-7260 GCA_046734755.1 Actinomycetota bacterium
GACTAGGGTCCGGCCCGACCCCGCGGGCACGCCCGCGTGGAAGGGAGGGTAGGCCGGGCCGGACGCTACTCCCCCCGGAACCGTTCGGAGTGGGGCTCCGGAGTACCCTCTCGAGGGTAGCAGCGGCAGCAAGTTCGCCAGGCCGGCAAGATCGCCTACTCCACGACCAAGACCCCGTTCGCCTCGGGATGAACGTCGTCCTCGAAGGAATACTCCCCCGGTTCGAACCGGCCGAGTTCGTACACGATCTCGTCGCCCGTGATCAGCTTGCCCGAGAAGAGCGCTCGCCCAAGGCATAGGGGCCCCAGGCGATGTGCCGTCACGATGCATTCACGGAGGTACGGCGTCAGCGGATAGATCGAGCTGTTCTGCGGTATCCCACCATCCAGGTTGGTGAACAGGATCGTGACCGGGCGGCCGCCCGGCGCGATCAAGCACCTCGTGGCCGCCGCCGCTGCTTGCGTTCAGACCATCGTCGGATCAGGGCGACGAAGGGGACAGGCTCGCCGTGGACGTGGGCGTCGGCGTCGGCGTGGGCGTGAGCACCAGGTCGCCGAACTCCACCGAGACCGTGGTGCGCTGAACCGTCAGGCTGCCCGACTCGGGGAGTTGCTCGATGACGTCGTAGGCGATCAGCTCGGGATCCGGCTCCCGCGAGAAATACAGGACCTCGGCCGAGAACGGGATGTCCGCGAGGTCCCGGAAGATGCCGGCGCCCGAACCGCCGGTGGTCCCGATGCGCAGGTACAGCGTGCCGTTGCGGACCGTCGCCGTGGTCTCGTGGAAGTGTCCAGAGATCACGAGCGGCACCCGGCCGGCGATCGCCTCCGCCATCCGATCGTCGTGGACGGCGACGACGTCGACCGGCTCGGGCGCGGCCTCGAGATCCGCCGCGATCACCGGCCCCGCCGAACGCGCGAGATCGGCGAAGTCCTCGGCGTCCACGGGCGCTCCTCGTGCGGGGGTGAACGCGGGGTGTCCGAGCCCGTAGATGGTCAGCCCGTCGATCGTCTTCTCGCGGCCGTCGAGGACGATCGCGTTCGGCTGCCGCGCGATCGCCTCCTGGAGCGCGATCGAGTCGTGGCTCCCCCGCACGAACACGTACGGCACACCGAAGCCCGGGATCTCGGTGGCGATCAGGTTCTCGACCGGCGTGCCGAACGACGTGATGTCGCCGGTGTCGATCACGAAGTCGACGTCGAAGCCCTCCGCCACCTCCTGCGCGAAGTCCATCCCGAGCGGCGAGGCGTGGATGTCCGACATGTGCAGCACGCGGATCGCGTCGTCCGCCGGCGGCGACGCCTGCAGGGACGTGTACGCACGGACGGTCCCGTCCACGATCTGCTCGAGGCCCGCCCGCAGGTCCTCGATGCGACCGGTTGCCTCGCTCACCGGGCCGATCAGCTGCGGCGCGAGGGCGAGCGACCCCGAGTACGTGGGTTCGCTGAACGCCGCGGGCTGGAACGTGGTGAGCAGGAGCACCTCGCAGAGCGTCACCCCGAGCAGCGCGGCGACCCCGCCGGCGGCAACCCGGTGCCAATCGGTGCGGTAGACGAGCGCCGCGAGCGTGGTGCCGCCGATCGTGGCGGCGAGCAGCGTCCGCCATGCGATCGACCCAACGCTGCCGCGGGCATCGTGCTCGACGTCGCTCACGAGCCCGTCCAGGCCCTCGGCGTTCACCACGTCGGTGAGCCGCTGCACGCCGACGTCCTGCAGCGTCGCCGAGACGTGCAACGGCGACAGGTGCGTGTCGGCGGTGAGCGCGCCGAACGGCGGCAGCCCGAGGACGGTCTCGCCGCGCCCGAACCCCACGTCGAGCTCCACGCGGAACGGCCCGATCGGCACGGTCTCGCGCGCGAGCAGCTCGAGCCCCAGCCACGCACCGACCAGCCCGACCACGCAGGCCAGGAGCGCCGGGGCGACCGCTCGCAGGCGATGTCTCGGTTCGCGTTTTCTGGGTTCGCCGCCCCGTTCGTCCACGTCCCCACTGTCGCAGACCACGTCGAACGGCCGCTCGCCCGGGTGGGCGGTACCCTCGGAGGATGTTCGGCCGCGGTTTCCGCATCGCGACGATCCGAGGCGTGCCGGTGAACGTCGACTCGTCCTGGATCTGGATCGCCGTGCTCCTGGTCGCCACGTTCTGGTCGCAGCTCGATCAGGAGTTCCAGGACCTCACCGGCGCGGAGGCGTTCGGATACGCGGTCTTCGGCGCGCTCGTGTTCTTCGGGTCCGTGTTCCTGCACGAGGCCGCCCACGCTATCGCCGCCCGAGCCAACGGGATCGCCGTCCACGGGATCACGCTCGTGTTCTTCGGCGGGTTCACGGCGGCCCGGGCGGACGAGAAGGGCCCGGGACCCGCGTTCGTGATCGCCGCGCTGGGACCGGGGACGAGCCTGGGTCTGGCCGGGGTCTTCTGGGTCCTGGCCCGCCTGTCGGAGACCGGGTCCGGGCCCTTGACCGGCCTGTTCAGCTACGTGAGCTGGGTCAACCTGTTCATGGCGGTCTTCAACGCGCTCCCGGGCCTGCCCCTGGACGGCGGGCGGATGCTGCAGTCGGTCGTGTGGCGAGTGACGAACGATCGGCAGAAGGGGACACGCATCGCCGCTCGGGCAGGTCTGTTCGTCGGTGGAGCGGTGATCGCGGCCGCGTTCGTCGCGCTCGCCTACCGAGACCTGGGCTATGCCATCTGGGGCGGGATCATCGGGATGTTCATCTTCCGCGGCGCGCAGGCCTCGGAGCAGCGGATCGGCATCGACGGGCGCCTGGCGTCGGCGACCGTCGCGGACGCGATGGACCCGCCGCCGCCCGCGGTCCCCGCGGACCTCGCGCTCTCGCTCACGTTGGACCGGTTCCTGCGCGGCCACGAGGACGAGGCGTTCCCGGTGATCGAGGACGGGACGGTGATCGGGATGATCTCGTTCAACTCCGCACGCGAGCTCGGGATCCGTGATCCGCTCCGACCGGCCAGGGACGCGCTCATCCCGCTCGAACACGTCCTCGTGGCCCACCCCGACGAGCGGCTGGACGAGGTCTCGGCGAGGCTGGGGAACGATCGCGCGGCGCTCGTCCTGCGCGACGGACGGCTCGTCGGCGCGATCAGCGGCTCTGGCCTCTACCGATGGGCGGCGCGCGCCGGCTGATCACACCGGCCGGCGGCCGTGTCCGAGCGCGGCGGTAGCATCGCGCCGATGGCCCCCTTCGACCCCGATCCCCGGCAGCTCGAGGTCCTCGATCATGCCGACGGCGCGATGCTCGTCTCGGGCGGTTGGGGCACCGGCAAGACGGCGGTTCTTCGCGAGCGGTTCGCCCGGCTCGTCGAGGGTGGCGCCGACCCCGAGCGCGTGGCGCTCGTCGTGGGTTCGCGGCGCGCGAGGGACGAGGCCCGCCGGCTGCTTCTCGAACGTCTTCCGGTCGCCCTGCCGAGCCTCATCGTCGTCACGATCCACGGCCTCGCGTTCCACGTCGTCGGCGAGCGGTTCGAGCGGCTCGGGTACGACGCGCCGCCCACGGTGCTGTCGGCGTCCGAACAGTTCGCCCGCGTTCGCGAGCTCCTCGATGGGGAGGACCCCGAGCGATGGCCGGTCTTCGGCGCGCTCCTGAAGCTCCGTGGCTTCGCCGACGAGGTCCGCCAGCTGGTGATCCGAGCGCAGGAGGCCTTGCGTTCGCCGGACGACATCGAACGGCGGGCGGCCGAACGTGGGCTGGCGGGGTGGGACGAGCTCGCGGCGTTCCTCCGCCATTACCTCTCGGTGCTCGACGCCTCGAGCGAGGTCGACTTCGCCGGCCTCGTCGAGCAGGCGGCGGTGGCAGCGGGCGCGGGCGACCCGCCCTTCGACCACCTGATGATCGACGACTATCAAGACACGACCTTCGCGGCCGAACGCCTCCTCGCGGAGATCCGCCCGCGGACCTTCGTCGCGGCCGGCGATCTCGAGGCGCATCTGTTCTCGTTTCAGGGCACAACCGACGAGCCGCTGCGTCGCTTCGCCGAGCGCAACCCCGCCGCGGCGTCGGTCGCGCTCCAGACGCGCCATCGCCCCGAGCTCGGCTCGACCGAAGCCTGGCGCGCCGGCCACGTCTCGGAGCAGCACGCGGCGGTCGCCCGCGAGCTCCGGCGGCTGCACGTCGCCGACCGGGTCCCGTGGCGCGAGCTCGCCGTGGTCGTTCGGCGCCACGGGCCCCACGCAGATGGGCTCCTGCGCGCCCTCGACGACGCGCACGTCCCCCGCGGGATCTCTGACGCCGGCTCGCCGACCGCGGTCCCGGCGACGCGGCCGATCGTCCTCGCACTGCGGTGGCTCGTCGCCGGCGCACAGGAGCGGGACGCGTTGATCGAGCCGATCCTCACCTCGGAGCTCGGCCGGCTCTCGCCGGCGTCGGTCCGGACTCTGCTCCGGCTCGCCCGCGCGCACGGTCGCCCGCCGCGCGACGCGCTCGCGATGCACGACCTGGCCGAACCCGAGGACGCGGAGGCGTTGACGGCGCTCGCGGGCGTGCTGGCAAGGGCCCAGGCCGTCGCCCCCTCGGTGCTCGACGCCTTCCGCGTGCTCTGGCTCGAGCTCCCGTTCGCAGCGGACCTGGTGGAGCGGGCCGAGAACGACCACCATGCGCTCGTCGACCTCGAGGCGGTGGTCGAGTTCTCGAACGCCGTCGCTTCGGCGGGGACGGCCGCCGATCCGTCCACCGAGGCCTTCGTGCTGTCGCTCGGTGCGGCGGAGGGAGCTCCGATCCTCGCAGCGGGAGACGACGGCAGCCACGACGGGGTGCACGTGCTGACGGCGCACGCGGCCGCCGGTCGCGAGTTCGACACGGTCCTGGTGCTCGACGCGCTCGAGGGCGACTTCCCCAGCCTGTCCCGGCCCGAGCCGATGTTCGATCTCGCGACGCTCGATGGGGCGATCGCCCGCTCCGAGATCAACCGGCGGCGCCTGGCCGACGAGCGACGCCTGTTCGGGATGGTGTGCTCGCGGGCGCGTCGCCGGGTGGTGCTGACGGCGACCGATCCGCACGGCGACGAGTCGGCGGTGACGCTCACCTCGCGGTTCGTCGAGGAGCTCGGCCTGCCCTGGCGCGACGTCCCGAGCGTGCCGTTCGCGGAGCCCGTGTCGACCTTCGAGGCAGCCTCGGCCTGGCGACGCGGGCTCGGCGATCCGACCGCGGCGCCGGCCGAGCGGCTCGCCTGCCTCGATGCCCTGCTCGCGCTGGGCGATGACCCCGGGCGGTGGTGGTTCCAGCGCGACTGGACCGACCTGTCCGCGATGGCGGAGGACGCGCTCACCCTGTCGTACTCGCGCCTGTCGACGCTTGAGAACTGCGAGCTGCAGTTCGTGCTGTCGAGCGAGCTCGGGCTGGATCAGGGCGGCGGCTACCAGGCGTGGGTCGGCAAGACCGTCCACAAGATCATCGAGGGGTGCGAGCGCGGGTCGATCGACCGCACGCCCGAGGCCTTCGAACGCGCCCTGGACGAACGGTGGGAGAAGACGCGCTTCCCGTCGTACGCCGTCTCCGAGGCGGAGCGCGCCAACGCGAAGTCGGTCTTGATCCGCAACTGGTTCGAACGCTACGCGGAGCCGCCCGCGACGGCTACCGAGCGCGGGTTCGCGTTCGATTTCGAGGGTGCCCGGATCCGGGGCAAGATCGACCGGATCGGACCGGTGCCCGAGGGCGGCACGCGGATCACCGACTACAAGACCGGGCGTTCGGACAGCGCGCCCAAGGCCGCCGAGAGCCTGCAGCTCGGCATCTATTACCTCGCGGTGCAGGAGGACGACGACCTGGCCGAGCACCGGCCGGTCCAGGCGGTCGAGCTCGCGTTCCTCGGCGGCAAGAAGGCCGACGCCGCGCTCGACGTCAGGGCGTGGTCGGTCGCCGACGACATCGAGGAGGAGTACCAGGCGCGGATGCGGGAGCGGCTGGCCGAGCTGATCGACCGGATCCGCGGGCTCGACGAGGAACGCAGGTATGTCGCGAACACGAAGGCGAGCTGCTTCTTCTGCCGCTTCCAGACGCTCTGCACGCGCTACCCGCAGGGCGGCGCCGTATTCCCGATCGAGGATCTCGTGAGGGCGCCGGCCGGAGCCGTTGCCGGCTCATGACCGAGCGCTACCCCAAGCCGATCGTCGACTTCCTGCGCGGCGAGCCGACGCCCGAGCAGTGGACGGCGATCTCGTGGCCGCTCGAGCCCTGCGTCGTCGTGGCCGGCGCCGGCTCCGGGAAGACGTCGGTGATGGCCGCGCGCGTGATCTACCTCGCCATGGTTGCGACCGGAGCATGGCCGGCCGACCACGCGGGGGTGATGCCGGGCAACGCGCTCTGCCTGACGTTCACGAACAAGGCCACGGAGAACCTGATCCTGAAGATTCGCCGGGCGCTGCGGACCCTCGACCTCGACGAGGGCGAGGAGCCCGAGATCTCGAACTATCACGCGTTCGCCGCTCAGGTGCTCGAACGCCACGGGATGCTGATCGGGCTCGAGCCCGACCAGCGGGTGCTGAGCCAGGCGCAGCGAGCCCAGATCGCCGCGCGCGTGCTCGACAGGATGACGTTCGAGAAGCTCCACACGCGGTGGCAGCCCGCGATCGTGGGTTACATCCTCGGGCTCGACGAACAGCTGCAGAACCATCTGGTCGAACCCGAGACGGTGATCGAGCACGTCGAGGGCAAACTGGGTGCACTCCACAAGGCGAGATCCGCGGAGCCGCTGCTGGCCGCCGAGGAGCGGATCGAGGTCGCCCGGGCGGTCCGGGTCTTCCGCGAGCTCAAGGCGGAGCTCGGCGTGATCGACTTCGGGGATCAGATCGCCCACGCCGTTCGGATCGCGTCGGCGCATCCCGACGTGGGCAAGGCCTACCGCGACCGGTTCGGCGCGGTGCTGCTCGACGAGTATCAGGACACGAACTACGCCCAGGCGGTCCTGATGCGGGGGGTGTTCGGCGACGGCCATCCGGTGACGGCGGTGGGCGACCCCGACCAGAACATCTACGCCTGGCGCGGCGCGAGCCTGTGGAACCTGCTGCACTTCCGCAAGGAGTTCCCGCTCCGCGATGGGGCCGAGTCCGCGCAGCTGCCGCTGTACACGAACTTCCGCTCGGGGGCCCGGATCCTGGAGGCGGCCGACCGCGTGATCGACGCTCTGCCCGCGAACCAGCGCCCCGACCCCGACAAGCTCCTGCGACCCTGGGAGCGCAACGGCGAGGGGCGCGTCGAGGTCGCGCGCTACGAGCACGAGATCGCGGAGGCCGAGGGCCTCGCCGAGCGCGC
>JBKPRY010000456.1:0-1318 GCA_046734755.1 Actinomycetota bacterium
CGAGTCCCATGCCAGTTGCTCATCGCAACAGATCGGCCCCAGCGGGTCGTTGACCCCGGTCCCGATGAATTGCCGGGTCCAGGTTGCGCCCCCGTCGAAGGACACGCCCTCGAAGAGGCCAACCGCGGCCGATTCCGACAGTGTCGACATCGTCACGATATTGGATGGGTCGGTGGGATTGACGGCGATGGCGTGTTCGGCCTCGTTTCCGGACCGGACGCTGACATCGACATTCGTGGGAATCTGCGCAGAAGCGGGAGCGCTCGGCGCGACGACGGAGAACAGCAACGCCGCAACCATCAGAACGAGCGAGCGGGGGAAGGTTCGCCACGACCGTCTGCGCATGATCGCCCTCTCAGTCGGCTCAGCCGCCCCACGGCAAGGCCACCTTGGTGGGCGGATTCCGTGCGGCCGAGCGTATGTCCAGCAAGCCAGACGGGTCAATACGTCAAAGGGACGGCAGGGGGATATCTGGCAGCCCCCTCCGCTCTTCCCACTCGGCCGGTTGACTCCGAGAGCTTCCCCGGTATCGACTAAGGACAGATCGACCGCGAAGGGAGGCCTCCATGACCGTGCGAGCATCCCGCCTGGCGGCGCTCGGGGCATCGATCGCGATCGTCCTCCTCGCTACCGTCCCGGCCTGGGGCCTCGGTGGCTTCGACGACGAGCGCCCCGCCGGATACGACATCAACCCGAAGCACCAGAGCAACTGGGAGCCCACGATCGCGGTGGACCCGAATCACCCGGACCGTATCTACCAGCTGATCACCGGCATCAACGCCCAGGCCTGCAAGGGCAGTTGCCCCGGCACCAGCATCCTCTTTCGGCGTTCCACCGACGGCGGCGCGACCTTCGGCCCGGAGGCTTTCGTCTGCGGGGCCGCCTGCAAGACGATCGGGTGGCAGTTCGACCCCCAGATCCGGGTGGCGAGCGACAACAACACGATCTGCAGCTGCGGGACGATCTACGTGGCATTCATGAACCAGTACGACCCCGGCGTCCAGCTGTTCACGTCCCACGACGGCGGCGTTACATGGAGCGTTCCGGTCACGATGAACGGCGGACTCACCTACATGGACAAGCCGATCCTGGTGATCTCTCCGTCGGGTCGGGACGTCTACGTAGCGTTCAACCACAAGTTCGACAACATGGTGGTGGCCTCTCACGATTTCGGTCGCTCGTTCCTACCGCCCCAGAAGGTGAACGAGGACCACCTGTGGTGGTATGCGAACGGAGGGGCATATGCCCCGAACGGTGATGTGTACTTCGCCCTCGACGGCGAGAGTAGTCTGTCGGGACACGGGCACGACCTCGACGG
>JBKPRY010000457.1:0-1568 GCA_046734755.1 Actinomycetota bacterium
ACCGACTTGTGAAGCTCCGCACAAACCCTATGCCCCGGTCTTCGGCGGCGGCAAGCGAGCGCACGGTCAGCGGCCGCGCGCGTGGTCCCAGGCGCGAACGGCGTCCGGCACCACGCGGAGGAACCCGAGTCCCGGGACCTCCTCCGCGAACCGCGAGAACCCCTCGCCGGCGAGGAGGGGCCGGTACTTCTCGTGCCAGGCGGAGATCGGCTTGCGCATCGCTGCGCTCTCGGCCGAAAGCGGTTCGGCCTGGCCGAGGATCTCGACACCCGCGACCTCGACCCACGCCCGGCCCAGGTCGATCGTGATCGCGACCCGGGGATCGCGGGCGACGTTAGCCCACGTCCGGCCGTCCTGCCGGGTCGAGACGAAGATCGCGTTCTCCTGCCAAACGAACCACAGCGGCACGACGTGGGGGGACCCGTCCGCGCTCGTGGTCGCGACGGCCGCCGCGGGCAGGCTCGCGAACATCCGGCGGGCCGCCCCGAGCTGCGCGTGCGACACCCGCATCAGGCGGTCCCCGGGGCGCGTACGAGCTCCGCGATCTCGATCAGCGCGTCGATCCCCTCGCGGCGGAGCGGCGCGTCAGCGAGCGCCCGCTCGGCCCGCGACACGAGATCATCGACCGGTTCGCCGGCCTCGCTCGCTACGTCGCCGTCGGCCAGGTCGTCCCGGAGCTGAAACGCCTCCCCCACCAGCCGCGCGAACACCCGCAGGGGACCCTCGGCCTGCGGTCCCGCCCCCGCGAGCGCCGCGCCGATCATCACCGGACCCTCGGCCGTGTACGACCCGGTCTTCAGCGCACGCACGCGGGACCGGTCGCCCACGCCCGACACATCCAGGAACTGGCCGGCCGCCATCTCGACGCGCATGCGATCGAAGCGGTTCATCGCGGGTTCGAGGCGATCGGGCCCGAACCCGCTCGTTCGGATCATCCGCTCCGACAGCACCAGCGCGAGATCGCCAACGAGGATCGCGGCCGAGGTCCCGAACCCATCGGCATCCGCACCGGCCGGCGCCTCCTCGGCGAACCGGACGTGGGTCGAGGCCACGCCGCGGCGTTCGTCGTCCTGGTCCATCAGGTCGTCGTGCACGAGCGCGCAGGTGTGCAGGAGCTCGAGCGCCCCGCAGACCCGAACGATCGGATCGTCCTCACGACCTCCCGACGCTCGGAACGCCCAGTAGCAGAGCGCGGGGCGCACCCGCTTCCCGCCGGCGCCGAGCAGACGGAGCAGCTCGTCGACCAGCGCGACCGCGGACGGATCCATCCCGGCGAGCTCCGCGCGGCGGTCGCCGAGGAACCGGACCAGCTCCCGGTCCACCGGCCCGCGCACGGCGTCGATCGCCGTCGGAGGCGCGGCGGGCGCGGTGTGGTGCTTCGTCGCCACGAAGGCAGTATGCCAACGCGCGGCGCCGGCACCCCACCCCGCGGGGCGTGCTGCTATCGTTCGGACGAGGCCGGCTCGAACGATGACGCGCTTCCAGAAGCTCACGATCGCCACCACCGCTTCGACGGTCCTGCTCATCGCGGCCGGGGGGCTCGTTCGAGCGACGGGTTCGGGGCTCGG
>JBKPRY010000458.1:0-5242 GCA_046734755.1 Actinomycetota bacterium
CCTCGACGTGACGATCCGCGAGGCCGACGTCGCACCGCTCCAGGTCCAGGGGCCGAAGTCGAAGGACCTGATGGCCAAGCTGATCGGCCCCGAGATCCTCGACCTCCGGTACTACTTCTGGACCGAGGCGAAGATCGCAGGGGCGTCCGTCGTGATCACGCGCACCGGTTGGACCTCGGAGGTCGGCTACGAGGTGTACCTCACCGACACGACCAGGGGCGCCGAGGTCTACGACGCGATCATGGTGGCGGGGGAGGAGTTCGAGATCCGCCCGACGGGCCCGAGCGACATCCGTCGGATCGAGGGCGCGATCTTCAACTGGGGCGCCGACATGACCTACGAGAACGACCCGCTCGAGATGGGACTCGAGCGCCTGGTGGACTGGGATCTCTCGGACGACGCCTGCATCTCGATGCGAGCGCTGCGCACGATCAGGGAGCAAGGCGTGCGCCGCAGGATCAACGGCGTGGAGCTGGACGGAGCCCCGTTCCCCGAGCTCAACAACCTGAAGTGGCCCATCGTGGATGGGGGAGAGGAGATCGGCAGGGTGACCTCGGCGATCTACTCGCCCCGTCTGCAGCGCAACATCGGGTTCGGGTGGCTGCCGGTCGAGCGATCGACGCTCGGCGAGCGCATCCTCGTCGAGACCGAGTGGGGTCCGCGTTCGGGGACCGTTGTCGAGATGCCGTTCGTCGACCCTGGCAAGCAGATCCCGGTCTCCTGAGACGCCGGCCTTCCGAACTGAAGCGTCGTTCAGTTGAGCCGGCCGCCCGTGGTCCGAGTCAGGCTTGCGATGGGCGCCGGATTGAACGATGATTCAAAGTCCCGAGGCGCCCGGCCGAGGGATCGAGGGGGTCGTGCCCGGATGGTGAACGAACGGCAGGAGATGCTCGAGCAGAGCGCGACGATCTACTTCGGACCCTGGTACCGACGATCCCCGTTCTTCGACGCGACGCGGCGCGCCGGCTGCACCGCCTATGACGTCTACAACCACATGCTCCTACCGGCGTACTTCGACGACCCCGTGGTCGAGTACTGGGCGCTGCTGAACGACGTGACCGTGTGGGACGTAGCGGTCGAGCGCACGGTCGAGATCTCGGGCACGGACGCGGATCGGTTCATCGACTCGCTCACCTGCCGGGACCTGACGAGGTGCGCCGTCAAGCAGGGCAAGTACATGATCGTGACCGGGCCGGACGGTGGGATCCTCAACGATCCGGTGTTGCTCCACGTCGGCGAGGATCGATGGTGGATGCAGCTCGCGGATTCGGACGCCGGCCTGTACGCGCTCGGCGCGGCGGCTCGGTCGAATCTCGACGTCGAGATCTCGTACCCCCACGCCTACCCGATGCAGGTCCAGGGAGCGAAG
The DNA here is from genome assembly GCA_046734755.1 of Actinomycetota bacterium. Classification (GTDB taxonomy): domain Bacteria; phylum Actinomycetota; class UBA4738; order UBA4738; family HRBIN12; genus DASSJM01. The sequence goes on from JBKPRY010000458.1 coordinate 1,370, forward strand.
GCCGCCAAGACCCTCGAGAAGCTCGTCGGTCCCGCGGTGCTCGACCTCAACTACTACTGGTGCGACTGGTTCGACGTCGGCGACATCCCTGTGCTGATCAGCCGGACGGGATGGACCGCGGTCCAGGGGTTCGAGATCAACCTGCTCGACCCCGGCCGTGGCGACGACCTGTGGGACGCGGTCTTCGCGGCGGGCGAGGAGTTCGGGATCCGGCCGGTCGCGCCCGTCGAGGCGCGCCGCATCGAGGCGGGGATCATGAACTACAACTCGGACATGACCCACGAGGACACGCCGCTGCATCTGATGGGCCTGGAGCACCTCGTCGAGGACCAGCCGCAGGACTACATCGGCAAGGAGGCGCTCGAGTCCCTCAAGGCCAAAGGCGTGGATCGCAAGCTCGTGGGGATCGAGTGGTCAGGCGACGAGCTCAAGGCCGAGCTTTCGTGGTTCTGGCCCGTGGTCCGGGACGGAGCCCAGATCGGCCGGGTCACCGATGCCGTCTGGTCGCCGAAGCTCGAGAAGAACATAGGCTACGCGTGGGTGCCGATCGGATCCGCCGACCCCGGCACGCAGGTCGATGTGGAGTCCGAACACGGACCGATCACCGTGACGACCGCCGCGATCCCGTTCATCGATGCCCGCAAGGAGGTCCCGGCCGCCTCGCTGCGCGCGTAGAACACCTGACCGAGCGAGGAGCCTCGGATGGAGGGGACCAGGGTCGACCGGAGGCCGCCGCAGATCGCGCCCCGCGCCAAGGGATTCCGTCGAGCACTCCTGCTCGTCGAACGCGTGACCAAGGAGACCGTGTGGGACTGCCGGATGTGCGGGCAGTGCATCCTGCACTCGACGGGGCTGTCGTGCCCGATGCGCTGCCCGAAGAACCTGCGGAACGGTCCCTGCGGTGGAACGCTGCAGGACGGAAGCTGCGAGGTGCTACCCGAGATGAAGTGCGTCTGGGTCTCCGCGTGGGAGGGCTCGCGGCGCCTGCCGCTCTGGCGCGATCACATCCGGCATGTCGAGCCGCCGGTCGACTGGCGGCTCCAGGGGACTTCGTCATGGGAGAACCTCGTGACCGGGCGCGACCGGCGGGTGCCGGAGGGCTGGTCGGGATCCGCGCACGGATCCGGGTCGTGAGACCCGCCCCATGACGGAAGTGACTCCGCGCAGCCACCTGCACCGTCTGCTGCAGGCCGGCGAATTCGTGGTCACGGCCGAGCTCCAGACGAGCGACTCGGCCCACCCGTCGCGCATCGCCGAGCTCGCCGGGACCCTGCGGGGGAAGGTCGACGCGGTGAACTGCACGGACAACAGCGCCGCCCACGCGCACATCGCGGCGATCGCCGCGGCGCGGCTCCTCCTGGATCAGGGGGTCGAACCCGTGATGCAGCTGGTCTGCCGGGACCGGAACCGGCTCGCCCTGCAGGCCGACCTGCTCGGGGCCGCCGCGCTGGGGGTCCGCAACGTCGTGTGCATGACCGGGGACGACGTCAGCACCGGCGACCATCCCGAGACCAAGCCGATCTACGACCTCGACTCGGTTCAGCTGATCAGGATGGCCGCGATCATGCGCGACGACGGTACCTACCTGTCGGGCCGGCCCCTCACCGACGCGCCGAGCTTCCTGATCGGCGCCGTCGAGAACCCATTCGCGCCCCCGCTCGAGTTTCGGCCGATGCGGCTGGGGACGAAGATCGAGGCCGGCGCCGAGTTCATCCAGACCCAGATCTGCTTCAACCTGGACAAGCTCCGGCTGTTCATGTCGCGGTGCGCGGAGCTCGGGCTGCTCGACCACGTCTGGGTGCTCGCGGGTGTGTTCGTGCCGAACTCCGCGGCGGGTGTGCGCTACCTGCGCGATCAGGTGCCGGGGCTCGACGTGCCCGAAGACGTGATCGAGCGCATAGCGTCCGTCCCTCCAGAGGCGCAGAAGGAAGAGGGCATCCGCATCGCACTCGGCATCGTCGAGGCCGTGCGAGAGATCCCCGGTATCTCGGGGATCCACGTGATGACGATCAACCACGAGGAGGCTATCCCGCGCGTGGTCGAAGGCGCGGGGCTGCTGCCGCGTCCTCCCACCGAGGATGTGGCGATCGCGTAGCGATCGGGTACACGCCGAACGGCTCTTCCGGCCGCGGGTGAACGCGGGGACGCCGCGTGTCGAATGGAGCCTGAACCCGACAGACTGGAGCCATGACCATGAGGCGTGCCCTCCTCGCGCTCGGCGTCGTTGCGGCGCTGGCGCTCTCCGCATGCACCACGGGAGGTACCAACTCCCCCACCACGCAACCCCAGACGAACGGCTCTCCGGCGGCGAACTTCCCCTCCTCGCAGCCGACCCTTCCGCGCGGCAAGGATGCCGTGGTGAACGTCGTGAACACCGTCCTGCCGGCCGTCGTCAACGTCGTCGTCGACACCGGTTCAGGTCAGGGAGAGGGCACGGGGTTCATCGTGCGCTCGGACGGCATCATCGTGACGAACTACCACGTGGTCGAGAACGCCTCGAAGGTCACGGTGCTGACGTCGGCGGACGACCCAGTTCACTACGACGCGCGTGTGATCGGGGGCGACGTGGGGGCGGACCTCGCGGTTCTCGACATCGATGCCAACGACCTGCCGACCGTGACGCTAGGCGATTCGGATGCCCTGCAGCTCGGACAGCGCGTCGTGGCGCTTGGATATGCTCTCGGTCTCGAGGGCGGGCCATCGGTGACCGCGGGGATCGTCTCCTCGCTGACGAGGCAGATCGACGTCCAGGACACGGGATGTCCGGTCTCGGAGTGTGGCGCCGACCAGACCCGCGTCTACGACCACGTGATCCAGACCGATGCGGCCATCAACCCGGGCAACTCAGGTGGACCGCTCCTCAACATGGACGGGCAGGTCGTCGGGATCAACTCGGCGGGCGCGAACCAGGCCGAGAACATCGGGTTCGCGATCCAGATCGACTCGGTCAAGCCGACGATCTTCCAGGCCGCCGAGCACCCGTCACAGCCCGTTGCGTTCATGGGGATCAGTTCCGGCCCGGCGTCCGATCCGCAGGTCCAGTTCGAGTTCGCTCCACCCGTGGATCGGGGCGCCGTCATCGTCGACGTCGTGGGGGGCGGCCCCGCCGACGACGCGGGGATCGTCGTCGGTGACACCATCGTGCGGTTCGACGGGCGGACGGTGTCCGACTCCGAACAGCTCGGCGGGCTGATACGTTCGCATCGGCCAGGCGACGAGGTCAGCGTGGGGATCGTCCACGCCGATGGCTCTCAGGGCGAGGTCACGGTCACGCTGGGCGTGAACCCTGTCCCGACCGCCTGATCCCAGTCGGAGCTACGGTCCTGTCCGGACGGGTGCGCTAGCCTGACCCGCGTGAGGGTGAGGCTCCGCAACCCCGACCGGGAGGTCGAGCTCGCCGGCGGCCGAAAGATCCACGACGTGCTCGGCGAGCTCGGCATCAACCCCGATACCGTGCTGGTCATCCGTGAGCGCGAGCTGCTCACGCGCGAGGACCGGGTCGGCGAGGCCGACGTGATCGAGATTCGCCCGGTGATCAGCGGTGGCTCCGGCGGGAACCGCATGAAGTGCCGGCGCTGCAAGGCTCCGGCCGTCGTCGAGATCCGCCGACACAACGCGGCGTTCTGCGCCGGCTGCTTCCTTCGCCACGTGCGCGGACAGGTCGAGCGGGCGATCGAGGCCCACGACATGTTCGGGGCCACGGACAGGATCCTGGTCGCGGTCTCGGGCGGCAAGGACTCGCTCGCGCTGTGGGACGTCCTGCTCGAGCTCGGCTACCGCGCCCACGGGTTGTACCTGGGCCTCGGGATCGGGGAGTACTCCGAGCGATCCCACGATGTCGCCCGCGCCTTCGCACGCGAACGCGGTGCGCAG
>JBKPRY010000459.1:0-4053 GCA_046734755.1 Actinomycetota bacterium
GACACGATCTCGTCCCAGTGCTCCTTGATGAACGCCCACGCCCGATCCCCGTGATCCCGGTTGGCCACCGCGCGCGCGAGCACGCCGGGCGCGTTCTGCGTGCGGATCTCGCCGGTGAGCGTCTTCTCCACGGTCCGCTGGATGAGCTCCGGGTCGCGGAAGTCCGGGAGCGCGTACAGGTAGCGGAGCTCCTCCTGAGGGGTCCGCGCCGATCCGATCGCCTCGAGGTACCGCCCGTAGTCCTCGGCCGTGCCGCCGGCGGCGACGATCGCGACGGAGGCCGCCGCGAGCGACGGATCGACCTGCCCGTCGTCGCGCGACTCGCGCTCGATCTCCATCGCCATGCCGAACGCCTGGGGGTCGGCGCCGAGCACACCGAGCGCCGCCATCAACGCGCCGCGGAGCGGCTTGTCCAGGTCGCGCTCGCCCTCGCGGGGCTCCCATCCGATCCGTTCGATCGCCGGCCACAGCAGCCCGCGGATCCACGACCGGAAGTGCTCGCGCGGCCCGTCCGTCAGGAACCGCTCGCACCAACCGAGACCCTGCAGGAGCGACTGCCAAACCGGGAGCTCGGTCTCGTCGGCGAACGACGCCGCGAACCGGCAGAAGTCGACGGCCGAACGACGACCCGCGATCACCGCCGCCCACGTGTCGTCCACCAGCTGCGTGCGCTCGTCGGTCGAGAGCGAACGCAGGTCCGCCGTGAGCCGCCCGAGCAGCTCGTCGTCGTACTCGACGCGGACGAACGCGTGCACGCCGGCGTTCACGACCACTTGACCGTCGCCCGTGGCCGGGATCGACACGCCGCCCGGCTCGATCAGCACGGGTTCGGTCCCCTCGGACGTCCGCACGAGGAGCGGGACGTCCCAAACGGCGTCGTCGTCCGCGCCCGAGATCAGGTACCGCCGCTGCGCGAGCTCGACCCTGCCGTCCCGCAGCCGAGCCGAGACCAGCGGGTACCCGCCCTGCCAGATCCAGCCGTCCATGATCCTGCGGACCGGCTCGTCGGTGGCCTTCTCGATGGCGTCCCACAGGTCGTGCGTCTCGGTGTTGCCGAACCGATGCTCGTCCAGGTAGCGACGGATCCCGTCGCGGAAGCGTTCGGCACCGAGGTACTGCTCGAGCATCCGCAGAACCGCCGCGCCCTTCGTGTACGTCAGGATGTCGAACATCCCGGACGCGTCGTCGGGAGAGCGCACCGGGTACTCGATCGACCTCGTGCTCTGCAGCGCATCCACCTCGAAGGCGATCGCGCGGGACCGCAGGAACTGGCTCCACCGCTCCCAGTCGGGGCGGTACGCGTCCACCGCGAGGAGCTCCATCAGCGTGGCGAAGGCCTCGTTCAGCCAGATGCCGTTCCACCAACGCATCGTCACGAGGTCGCCGAACCACATGTGCGCGAGCTCGTGCGCGATGACGTCGGCGACCGTGGCGAGCTCGGGCTGGGTCGCGTGGTCCGGATCGACCAGCAGCAAGCTCTCGCGGTAGGTGACGCATCCGAGGTTCTCCATCGCGCCCTGCGCGAAGTCCGGGAGCCCGACCATATCCATCTTCGCGTCGGGATACGGGATCGCGTAGTAGTCGGCGAAGAACCGCAGGCTGAACGCCCCGACCTCGGCCGGGAAGGCGCTCAGGCTGCCTTTCCCCGGCCGGTACACGATCCGGAGCGGCACGCCGTCGACGTCGACCGGCTGGGTGGCCTCGAGCGGACCGACCACAAACGCGACCAGGTACGTGGACATCAGCATCGTGTCGGCGAACCGCACCCGGACGCGGCCGTCGCCCGCCGGTTCGCGGCCGACCTCGGGTCCGTTCGAGATCGCGAAGAGGTCGTCGTCCACCACAAGCGTGACGCCGAACACGGCCTTGAGATCGGGCTCGTCCCAGCACGGGAACGCCCGGCGCGCGTCGGTGGATTCGAACTGCGTGGTCGCGATCGTGCGCGGGACGCCGGCGTCGTCCGTGTAGGTCGAGCGGTAGAACCCCTGCAGCTGGTCCGATAGCTTCCCGCGGAACTCCAGATGCAGCGTCCACACACCCGGCTCGGCCGTCCCCGACAGGAGCAGGTGCGCGCGTTCGCTTTGGGGGTCCAGTCGGATCGTCGAGACCTCGAGCGTCCCGCCGGGGCCCTCCAGCCGCCCGGGTCCGACGTCCAAGTCGATCGCGTTCAGAACGATCTCGTCGACCGCTTCCACGACCTCCAGCGTCACGGTTTCGGAGCCGGCGAACGTCGCCGCCTCCAGATCGGGTTCGAGGACCAGGTCGTAGCGGTGGGGGGCGACGGTGCGGGGCAGCCGGTACCGGGCCTCGTCGTCGTCCACGCGCTCTCCGATCGCGGGCTGGCTGGTCACGCGCTCAGTCGTTCACGTAGGTGAGCCAGGAGGCGTGCCGCTCGGTCTCGCCCTTGGTTGCGGCGAAGAACGCCCCCTGCAGCTCCTTGGTGATCGGGCCCCGATGCCCCTCGCCCACTGCTCGGTCGTCGACCTCGCGGATCGGCGTGATCTCGGCCGCCGTGCCCGTGAAGAAGCACTCGTCGGCGTTGTAGAGGTCGGTGCGGACCAGGTTCTCCTCGGTGACCTCGTAGCCGAGGTCGCGCGCGAGCGCGAGCACGACCCCGCGCGTGATGCCGTCCAGGCACCCGGCGGAGATGGGCGGCGTGGTGAGCCTGCGTTCGCGCACGATGAAGAGGTTTTCCCCCGAACCGTCGGTGATGAATCCTTGCTCGTTCAGCATCACGGCCTCGTCGTAGCCGGCCTTGAGGCTCTCGATCTTGGCAAGCACCCCGTTGATGTACTGGCCGGTGGCCTTCGCGGAGGACGGGAGCGCGTTCTGTGAGTTCCGGCGCCAGGATGCGATCTTGATCCGGACCCCGTTCTCGAGGGCCTCCTCGCCCAGGTAGGCGCCCCAGGGCCAGACCGCGATGAACACGTTCACGGGCGCGTTCAGCGGGTTGACGCCCATCTCGCCGTAGCCGCGCAGCACGATCGGCCGGATGTAGCACGCGGCCAACCCGTTGGCGCGGATCACGTCCTTGATCCCGTCCGTGATCGCCTCGATCGAGAACGGGATGTCCATGTGATACAGCTTGGCCGAGCGGAACAGTCGCTTCAGGTGCTCGTCCAGGTGCCAGACGGCCGGGCCCCGAACGGTCTCGTACGCCCGGATCCCCTCGAACACCCCGCTGCCGTAGTGCACGGCGTGGGAGAGCACGTGGACGTTCGCGTCGGCCCAGTCGACGAGCTCGCCGTCCTTCCAGATCTTCTCGGCCTCGGTGATCGGCATCTTCAGAAGCCTCCTCGGAGAAGGTCGTGGTCCGGGCCATGGTCGCGGTGGCATTCCGTGACCTCGGCCCGGTCTCGACAGGATAGCGGCTGGTCAGGGGTCTCGGTTCATCCTTCGCCGGGCAGGTCGTAGGCGCGCCAGACCGTCTCGACCTCGTACCGTTCGACGCGGTCGAGGGGCCCGAAGCGCTCCTCGGCCCAGGGCCGGAGCTGTCGAACGGCGTCGACGCGCGCGTCCTCGGGTATGTGCCAGGTCCAGGACCAGCGACCTTCCTCGATCGCGTCGAGGAACGAACCGAGCGGCTCCTCCTCTTCCTCGGGGATCGCGGGCAGGACCCGGAGCCGGAGGCCTAGCCCTTCGAGCTCGGCGTCGAGGGCGCTCTGGTTGCCCCACATCAGGCCGACGGGGTCGGTCGACAGGCCCGTGATCTCGGACAACCGGGCTCGGACCGCTCTGCCCACCTCATCGAACGCCCCAAGCGACACCAGCAGGACGCCCCCCGGACGCACAACCCGCGCCATCTCGGCGAGCGCGGCGCGCCACTCGGGGATCAGGTGCAACACCCACCGTAGGTACGCGGCGCCGAACGCCCCATCGGCGTACGGCATGGTCGTGGCGTCGGCGCGGACGAGGGGGAACGGCGGCACGCCGCCCGCCTTCTCGACGAGCTTCGCGAGCATCGGGGCCGACAGGTCGAGGCCGGTGACCGGGATGCCGGCCTCGTGCAGCCGCAGGGCGAGCAGGCCGGTCCCGACTCCCACCTCGAGCACT
>JBKPRY010000460.1:0-1332 GCA_046734755.1 Actinomycetota bacterium
GATCGAGTGCGTGACGCGGAGGAACCGCATCGAGAACGGTCCGATCACCGCGGCCTCCCCCGGCGTGACCTGCCGGAACTCGGCGCGGTCGCGGACCTGATGCTCCTCCAGCTGCCCCTCGAGCAGCGCGAGCGTGAACGCGGTCCCGTACACGGGCAGCGGCCCTCCCTCGATCTCGCGCAGTAGGTACGGCAGGGCGCCGATGTGGTCCTGATGCCCGTGCGTCAGGACGATGGCCTCGACCTCGTCGAACCGCTCGCGCACGTACTCGAAGTCCGGCAGGACGAGGTCGATGCCGGGCATCTCGGCGTGCGGGAACGACAGGCCGACGTCGACGATCAGGATCCGGCCATCGAGCTCGACGCAGGCCATGTTCCGACCCACCTCGCCGACCCCTCCGAGGAAGACGACGCGCGCGGGCCGGACGGGCTCAGAGGAGCCCGGCATCCACCAGGGCCTTGCGGATCCTCTCCCGCTCCTCCGAGGTCGCCGGCACGAGCGGCAGTCGCGGCGGGCCGACGGGGAGCCCGATCATCTCGAGCGCCGTCTTGACCGGGATCGGGTTCGAGGTGATGAACAGCGCGTTGAACAGCGGCGTCAGCCCCTCGTGGATCTTGCGCGCCGCCGGGATGTCGCCGGATTCGATGAGGTCACACATCTGGCGGATCATCCCGCCCACGAGGTGACCGGCCACCGAGACGACCCCGACCGCGCCCAGGCACATGTAGCCGAACGTCGCCCAGTCGTCGCCGCTGTAGACCTCGAAGTCGGGCGAGACCTCCGAGATCAACCTCGAGATCCACTGGAAGTCTCCCGTCGAGTCCTTCACGCCGACGATGTTCGGGACCTCGGCGATCCGCAGCAGCGTGTCGTGTTCGATGCGGGTCCCGGTCCGTCCGGGGATGTTGTAGGCGACCACCGGGATCGAGACGGCGTTCGCGACCTGCGTGAAGTGCTCGAGCAGCCCCCGCTGCGGGGGCTTGTTGTAGTACGGCGTTACGAGCAGGAGCCCGTCGGCGCCGAGCCCCTCGGCCTCGCGCGACAGCTCGAGCGTCTCGGCGGTGTTGTAGGTGCCCGTTCCGCACAGCACCTTCCCCTTGCCCTTGGCGACGTCGATCACCGCCTCGAACAGCTCCAGCTTCTCCCGGTGGGTGAGCGTGGGGGACTCGCCGGTCGAACCCGCGATGACCAGCGAATCCGAGCCACGCTCGTACAGGTGTGCGGCGAGCGAGCGCGCCGCGTCCAGGTCGAGCCCGTGATCGTCGCGGAAGGGTGTGACCATGGCGGTGACGACCGCCCCGAACCTACCGGCCATGATGCCTCCTCACTCCG
>JBKPRY010000461.1:0-1129 GCA_046734755.1 Actinomycetota bacterium
CCGACCAGCAGGGTCCACTGGTTCACCTTCGAGGACACGAGCGTCCCCAGGGCCGCGTTGGTGTTCAATCGCCATGCGTACAGACCCGCCACGAGCAGCTCGGGCGCCTCGGATGCGAGAGGTGCCAGCCACTGGATCAGCAGGAACTCGTTGATGTTGAACTGTTCGCCGGTCGCGACGAGCGCGTCCGCGAAGTGCTCGGCGGAGAGCAGGATCACCACCGCTGCGAACACGAACATCGCGATCACGCTCGCCCGCCTTCGTGGGATCCGGAAGGTCCCGATCCATCGCGCGGGCCCGACCAGGTGCGGCTCCTCGGCCGGGGCCTTCGAGATCCGCCAGGTGTACGCGGCGAAGATCGACACCAGCACCAGCGAGTCGACCAGCGTGATCTGTGGCTTCATCGGCAGCGTGAGCGAGTAGACGGTCGCGAGCCCGAGGAACGCGACCTCGACCGAGTGCGGCCGGTCCAGCCGGACCTCGCGCCGGACCGGGGGTCTCTTGCGTGAGCGGTACGCAGCGATGAACACGACCATCGACCAGCCGATGCCGATCAGCAGGCGGTTCGCGCCTGTCATGTTGGCGAGGGCGAGGGAGCATGCGCTCTCCCTCGTGTCGTTGGCCGCCTTGCACGCCTGTCCGAACTGCTCGAACGCGTTCCCCCCCTTCCACGCCAGGACCATGTCGACGGCGTACTCGGGGAGCACCGCGATGAACGCGAGCACCGCGATCGCCAGACCCGCGGAGATGTCGAGCTGCGCGACCTCGGCCGCCCACGACAGGATGAAGGCCGCGCCGACGATCGCGAGCCCGAACAGCAGCGCCTCTACGGCGTTCGCGAGGGACGCATCTGAGAAGCGGAGAACGATCGACGGGATCGTGAGGCCCACCGCGACGAGCAGTGAGGTGACGGATCGTCCGGCCGGCGCGTCGCCGTGGCGATGAGCGACGGTCTGCGACTCGCGATCGGAACCCACGGCCCGTTTCTCCCTCGGCCGAAGGTCTCGTCCTCGTCGCGCGAGGGATCCACCGGGCCGCGACACGCGACCGTCATGACGGCGGATCCGCTTGTGGACTACTCCCCTTCGCGATGAAGCCTAACAGCCGTCGAGACGACCCGGCGTTCGGC
>JBKPRY010000462.1:0-9450 GCA_046734755.1 Actinomycetota bacterium
CCCGGACGCAGGACTGTAGCACGCCATGTGGCCTACATCGAAAGGCCGGCCGGTACCGATCGGGGCATCGGATCGTGGATGATTCGGCGGTTATCGGACCGTGTTCATCGAGCACGAACAACCTGGGGAGTGGGGTCCAGGATCAGCGGCACTCTCGGCCTCCGGTCGAAGTCGAACGCCAGGGCGAGATCCCCGAGGATCGGCAGGGCCTCGCGGACGACCGGGCGCGCGTCGGGACGTCCGTCGGTGGACGGATCCAGGCGCTGACCGTCCAGGAACCGATCCTCGATCAGCTTCAGGTACGCGTCGAACGTGAGCGTCTGGTGGTCGATGAACCCCCGCCGGGCGTACGGGCTCACGAGGAGCCCCGGAACCCGCAGCCCGTACCCGTTCTCGTCGGCGAGCGGTGGCACCACGTGGTCGTAGAAGCCTCCCCAGTCGTCCCAGGTGATGAAGATCGCGGAGCTGTCCCAGTCCGGCCCGCGCATCACCGAGTTCACGAGCCGAGTGACGTGGGCCATGCCGGCGGCGACGCCGCGGCTCGACTGGGGATGCTCGCTCACGCCGTCACCCGGCACAACCCACGACACCGACGGGAGCGTCCCGTGCCGTGCGCTCCGCTCGAAGCTCCGGTAGTCGAGGATGTGATCCTGCTGCTTCGTCTCGTACAGGGTCGTGAAACCCGGGAGCGGGTTCTTCGGCGCCGAGGTCGTTCCCTCGGGGCCGTCAGGCGCCCTTCCGGGGCATGGCGGGAACGAGCAGGTACCCGGAGCGACGTAGTAGCCCCAGGACACGCCCTCGCGGTCGAGCAGCCACGTGATGTCGGTCCACGCGTAGATGGGGGCCTCGCCGTACTGAAACCGTTGGTGCTCCTCCCTCAGCCCGACGTCGGAGATGCACGACATCGGGTCGCCCGCGTCGGGGCAGTACGCGGACCAGCCAGAGATGAGGAACAGGTGCGCGGGCAAGGTCCAGCCGTCGGTGGGGGCGAACATCCGGTCCTGAAGCACGAACGCGTCAGCGTAGGCCCAGTAGTTCGGGATGTTCCGGCGCGTGAGATAGCTCATCACGTCGGGCTGCCCCTGCGGACCCAGGTAGCGAGCGCACTCGGGGCTCGTGCGGTCCACGCACCACCTCGGGGTCGGCGGGAGCGCGTCGATGAACCCGTTCATGACGCCGCCGTTGATCGCGGTGAGTGCTGACGGCCGGCCGTGCGGGCCGCCGTTGAAGTCGTCCATCGACGTGTGGTACACGCACGAGTCCCGTCCCAAGACCGGATCGGGCACACAGTTCGTCGGCACCCCACCGACCATCTCGAGCCCGTCGGCGCCCGGGTAGGTCCCGAAGTAGTGATCGAACGAGCGGTTCTCCTGAACGATGAAGATCAGATGGTCGAGCTTGAAGATCCCCTCCGGCCCCGCGCGCTCGTTGCGTGAGGCAGGCGCCGGCGAGCGGGCGGCGGACCGGGCCTCGGTCTCCTGACCGTCCTTCCCGAGGCCGGCCATCGCCAAGGTGGCAGCGGGGAACAGCACCACGACGAGAGCGACGAGCGAGCCCGTGCGCACGGGGCCACCCGTGAAGAGGCGAAGGCGGGGAAGACGCCCCATGGGGAGGTGGAGTCTAGCCCGCCACCCGCCCGAGACAAGCATGTCGGACGACCAGCGCCGAGCCGCCCCCCGATGGGGTTCCCGTGCTCGCGCGGCCTACGACCAAGCGCGCTTGTCGTGTGCGTATGCCCGGCTACGTTCGAGCGATCGAGATGGCCGGCCCGCGCACCACTCGAGGCGCCGTTCCACGCGCCCATCGCATCGTGGCAGGATCCGTCGCCGCGTTCGTGCTCGCCTGCCTTCCGGGGGTGGCCCTGTCGAGCTCCGCGACGACCGACGACCAGCTCAAGGAGTCCAAACAGGAGCTGCACCACACCAAGGACAAGGTGCGGACCCAGCAGAGGAGGATCCGGACGCTGCAACGGCGCATGAACGGCCTGGCGACCAGGATCTCCAAGACCGAGTCGGACATCGTGGCCGCGGAGCAACGCGTCGACAACCTCGAGCGACGGATGCTGATCATGCGGGTCCGCGCCTCCCTGTTGCAGGCCAAGCTCGACGAGCGCAGCCGCGAGGCGTACATGTTCGGCGGCGTGCCGGTCTTGTACCTGCTGACGGCCACCTCGGCGGCCGAGGCGGCGTCGCGGATGTCCTTCCTCACCGAGATGAACCGCCGCGACGGGGTGCTAGCGGCCAAGGTGCGGCAGACCACGGACCGGCTGGCGCGCAGCGAGGGTGAGGTCGTCCGCGCCCGTCAGGTGATCGAGCTCACGAAGCGGCGCCTCGAGCTCGACCAGAGGGAGCTGGGCCGGACCATGGCCGAATCCAGGCGGCTCGTTGCCGGGCTGCGGGACCGCGTCGAGCAGATCCAGTACGAGATCTCGACGATCCGCCCCTTCTCGGTGTGCCCGGTGGTCGGTCCGGTCGCCATCGCCGACGACTTCGGCATCATGGTCCACCATCCGCCGAAACAGGGCGGCGACCACATCCACCAGGGCAACGACATGCTCGCGCCCATGGGTGCGCCGATCGTCGCGCCGTTCGACGGTGAGGCCGTCGAGGCCTCGAACCACATCGGGGGGATGGCGGTCGACGTGTACGGCGAGTTCGGCTACGTGTACAACGCGCACCTGTCGGCGTTCGGGCAGCTCGGAACGGTGGAGGCGGGCGACGTCATCGGGTACGTGGGCGCGACGGGCAACGCGGGCGGCCCGCACGACCATTTCGAGTGGCATCCGGACAACGGCAAAGCGGTCGACCCGCACGAGTTCCTGCTCATGGTGTGCGACTCCGGCGCCCTTCCCTACTGAGTTCGATCAGCCGGAGGCAGTGCTCCGGGTTCGGCGCCACCGGCGAGGCCTAGGCGCCGGCTCGGGCGAAGGCTCCGGCACCGGCTCCGACGGTCGCTCCATCCGCAGTCGCTCGAGCTGGTCGGTGAGGAGGTCGTGCACCTCCGCGAGCCGGTCGGCGCCTGCCGAACGGATGTGTTCGAGCTCCACGTCGTTGGCGGCCCAGACGCGATCGAGCTGACCCTCCAGGACGCTGCAGAGGCGTTCGATGCCCTCGTCGATCGCGCGTCGGATGCGCTCGAGCTCCTGGGTATCGGCGGCGCGGATCCGGACGAAGGCCTCGCCGTTCGCGCTGCGGAGGCGCTTGGCCTCCTCGCGGTTCGCGGTCCGGAGCGCCTCGATCTCCCGTTCGAACGTCCCCTCCATCCGGGCGAGGGACGCGTCGATCCGCCGCCCCAGCTCGAGGGTCAACGCGACGCGCACCAGCTCGAACCGTTCCTCGAGGTCGTGGAGATCCGGGGGTGCCGTCTCGGCGCCGTGGGCCACCGGCGCGATCGCGCGTTCGGGCGCGAGCTCGCGGGCGCGCTCCTCCGACTCCTCGCGCCAGCGGTCCCGAACGCTTGGGTGTCCGGTATCGGGGCTTCTCTGAGATGCGGCATCCGCCCGGACGACGTCGGCATCCCCGGAGGGTGAGGGGGTGACGACGGAGGGCGGGGGGGCCGAGACCTCGGTTCGCGGCCGGCGACGCGGGCCGTCGATCCCGTACCACGTGCGCTCGGCCTCGTCCTCGATGGGCTCCACGACCTCGGGACGGTCCACCCGGATCTCGATCGCCTCCCTGGATGTGCGCACTCGGACGTTCCGATCGACTCCGACCGTAGGACAGCCGGTCGCCCGATTCAACGACCTGCACTACGATGGCCCCTGCGCGGACCCGCGCGCCCCCGACCGGAAGGAGCCCCGATGCGTGCCGCCGTCCGATGCCTCGTCGTCGCCCTGGCCCTCATCGTGCTCGCACCGGCGGTGGGCGCGCACGAGCGGGGAGGCGGACCACGCGTCGCGACGCAGGCCGCCCGCGTGCGGGTCATCGACTTCGCCTTCCGACCGCGCAACCTCACGATCGCGCGAGGCACCGTCGTCCGGTGGGTGAACCGCGCCGACCGGCCCCACACGACGACGTCGAACACGAGCCTGTGGAACCACACCCTGGCGCCCGGCGAGACCTTCCGCCGACGCTTCCGCCGGATGGGGACGTTCGCCTACCACTGCTCGATCCACCCGCAGATGACGGGGACGATCACCGTCACGTAGCGGACGGGTGCGGCCGCCGGCGGCTCGGTCGCGCCGGACGCGCCCCGCGCTGGAGCCGCTGGGGTAGGGTGCGGCGCACATGGCAGGCGAACGGCTCACGATCGTGTTCATGCCCGAGAGCGCCTACGGGCCGACGAACAACTGCATCGGCATCGGCAAGGTGCTCGAACGGCGGGGACACCGCGTCGTGTTCGCGGCCGAGGCCTCGTGGAAAGGCAAGCTCGAGCCGCTGGGTTTCGAGGAGGACCTGGTCGACCTGGCCCCGCCGGCCGACGGCGAGCAAGACGCCGGCCAGTACTGGATCGACTTCGTCACCGAGACCGCACCCGAGTTCCGCAAGCCGACGATCGAGCAGCTCGCCACCTTCATCGAGCCCGTCTGGGCCTCGCTCATCGACGGCGCTCGGTATTGCCAGCCCCAGCTCGAGGCGATCCTGGACCGCGCCAACCCCGACGTCATCGTCGAGGACAACGTGAACGCGTTCCCCGCTCTCCTCACCCGGGGTGCGCCGTGGGTCCGCATCATGTCGTGCAACCCACTCGAGCTGAAGGATCCGAACCTACCGCCGACGTTCAGCGGCTACCCCACGGCCGACCGGTCGGGCTGGAAAGCCTTCCGCGCAGAGTACGAGCGCACGCACCGGGACACATGGGAGCGCTACAACGCGTTCGTCGTCGACAGCGGGGCGCCGCCGCTGCCCGACCTCGAGTTCATCCACGAGTCCGAACACCTGAACCTGTCCGTATACCCCGAGCTCGCGGACTACCAGCGTTCTCGGCCGACCGCGCCGACCTGGCATCGGCTCGCCTCCTCCGTTCGCCAGACCGAGGAGCCTTGGGAGGTTCCCGAGTCCCTGCGCGGCCACGGCGCGCTCGTGTACCTGTCGCTCGGATCGCTTGGCTCGGCGGACGTCGAGCTGATGAAACGGCTGGTATCCGTCTTGGCCGAGAGTCGGCACCGCTACATCGTGTCCAAGGGCCCTCGCGCCGACGAGTTCGACCTGCCCGACAACATGTGGGGCGAGACGCGGGTCCCGCAGACCAACGTGATCCCGCGGTGCGATCTGGTCATCACGCACGGCGGGAACAACACGACCACGGAGGCGCTGCACTTCGGCAAGCCGATGATCGTCCTGCCGCTCTTCTGGGACCAGTACGACAACGCCCAGCGCGTCCATGAGCTCGGCCTGGGCGTTCGCCTCGACACGTACGCGTTCGAGGACGACCAGCTTCGATCGGCGGTCGACCGCCTGGTGGCCGATGCCGACCTGCGAGCCCGGATGGACGCGGTCGGGCAGGCGATCCGGGCCGAGGACGGCCTCGGTCGCGCGGCCGACCTCATCGAGTCGACCGCGCGGGCGGCGAAGGCCTGACGCTCAGACGGCCTGGCGGAACCGCCGGACCGCCAGCGGCGCGGCCACCGCGATGATCCCGACGCTCCACAGCAGCGACTGGAGGATGGCGCCGTCGTTCGGCGTACCGAGCATGAGTGCTCGGGCCGCGGTGGCCGTCACCGACACCGGCTGGTGCTCGGCGAACGGCTGCAGCCACGACGCCATCAGGTTCGCCGGGACGAACACCGTCGAGGCGAACACCAGCGGCGCCATGATCGGGAAGGCGGCTGCCTGCGCCGTCTCGGGATCCTTCACCGCGAGCCCCACCCCGGCGAACACCCACGACAGCGAGTACCCGAACAGGAGCACGATCGAGATCCCCGCGAGGTACCCGAGGACGTCGGTGTGGACGCGGAACCCGATCAGGAACGCGACACCGCTCACCAGAAGGATCACGAAGACGTTGCGAACGACGTCGGCCGAGGTCCTTCCCGCCAGGACGGCCGAGCGCGCCATCGGGAGCGCGTGGAACCGCTCCAACAGGCCGCTCTTCACGTCCGCGGCGAGGCCGATCGCCGTGCCCATCGCGCCGAACACCGACATCTGGACGAAGATCCCGGGGACCAGAAAGTCGATGTAGGGCAACCCGGTCGCGTTGCCGACCGCCCCACCGAACACGTAGACGAAGAGTAGGACGAAGATCACAGGCTGGATCGTCGAGAACACCAGCAGCTGCGGCACGCGCCGCAGCGTGATGATGTTGCGCGTCAGCATCGCCACCGAGTCGGCGACGAAGCCCGTGAACCGGCTCCAGCCCTGCCGTTCGGCCGGGATCGGGATCGCGACGACTGCCTGGCTCATGCCGCACCTCCTACGGGGACGGGTTGCTCGGATCCCATCTCGACCGAGGGCTCCGCGTGGTGGCCTGTCAGGCGCAGGAACACGTCATCGAGACTGGGTTCGCGGACGGTCAGCGACGACGGGTACAGCCCCTCGGCGTCCAGCGTCCGCAGCATTTCCATGAGGGACCTCGGCCCCTCCGTGGTCGGCACGCGGATCCTGCTCCCCTCCCGCTCGGCCTCGGCGCGCTGCCGCGACAGAGCCCCCACTGCGCGCTCAGCGTCCATCTCGTCCGACATCGCGAACTCGATGACCGTGCTCCCCAACTGCGCCTTGAGCCGGGCTGGGGTTCCCTCCGCGATGACCCGGCCCAGGTCCACCACCGCGATCTGCTCGGCGAGCCGGTCGGCCTCCTCCAGGTACTGCGTGGTGAGCAGGACCGTGGTGCCCTCGGCGATGAGGTCTCGGATCGTGTCCCACAGCGCGTTGCGACTGGGGAGATCAAGGCCGGTGGTCGGCTCGTCCAGGAACAGGACCGGCGGCCGACCGACCAGCGCCGCCGCGACGTCCAACCGTCGGCGCATGCCGCCTGAGTACGTCCTGATCGGGCGGTCCGCCGCCTGCGTGAGTTCGAACAGCTCCAGGAGCTCGGCCGCCCGCTGCTCGACCCACGGCCGGGGACGCTGCGCGAGCCGTCCGATCAGCCGCAGGTTCTCGCGGCCGGTGAGGTTGGGGTCCACGGTGGCGGCTTGACCGGCCAGCCCGATGCGTAGCCGGACGCGCTCGGCGTCGCGCACGACGTCGAACCCGAGCACTTCCGCCGTGCCCCCGTCTGGCTCCAGGATCGTCGTGAGGATGCGGACGGCCGTCGTCTTGCCGGCGCCGTTGGGGCCGAGGAGCCCGAACACGGTCGCGGGGGCCACCTCGAAGTCGATCCCGGCGAGGGCCTCCAGGTCGCCGAACCGCTTCTGCAGCCCGTGCACCGCGATCGCTGGGTCGTTCGCGTTCGGCATCGGATCCTCCATGTTCGCGGACCGGACCAGGATGCCACAGATAATTGAGAGATGACAAGCATCCAAGAGTCTGGAAGATTGAACGCATTGGACCTTCCGGGCTCCGTCGGGTACGCTTCCCCTATGGACGTCCGCACCAGGCGCACGAGCAAGCGAGCCCTCGCCACCCAGGCCTGGAAGCCGCTCGCCCGCTTCTTCTTCGAGACGGCGAAACACCGCCAACGGGTGTTCGCCGACAGCGGGCTGACGCCCAACGACGCCCGGGCGCTCTTCGTCCTCGATCGCACCCACGGCCGTTCGATGAGCGAGCTCGCGGACGAGTGGCTGTGCGACGCGTCGAACGCGACGTGGATCGTCGACCGGCTCGAGGAGCGAGGCCTGGCGGAGCGACGGACGATCCCCACCGACCGCCGGGTCAAGCTGGTGGTCCTCACCCCGAAGGGCGACCGGACCAAGCACGAGATGATCCGGACGCTCTACGAGCCCCCGCCCGAGCTCCTCGAGCTCGATCTCGAGGAGCTGGAGGCCCTCCGCGACGCCGTCGCCAAGCTCCCACTGGGCGGCGTCTCTTGACACCACGGATCGCCTGACGGATCGACCGTCTCAGATCACGATGGTCGGTGGAGTTGCAGCGGCTCGTCCCTGGCATCGGCCACCACGGGCTGGCCACGCGCCAGGAACCAAACCGGAAGGAACAGACACACCCCGTTCCTCGCCAGCAGCATGACTGCCCCGAGTCCTCCGAGGCTGTCGGCATAGTGCCAGAGCGCGACGGTCATTCCCGCGGTGAGCACGACGATCGCCCACGCCGAGGCGATCGGAGTGCGCCGCGAGTCACGACTCGCGATCGCCGCCCACGGAGTCAGCCACCCGGCGTATTGGAGGGAGAAGACGGGGGAACACGCGAGCACCGCGCACACCGCGACGAGCGACGGGACCCCGACAAGATCCTCCCGTCCCGACCTGAGTGCCTTCCACCAGATGGCGCCGAGGAGGACCACGAGTACCAGCGCCGGTAGCCACGTGAGGCCCTCCGACGAGCCGACACGAACCGCACCCGCTTCCCATCGAGGCTCGCCTCCGCCGAACAACCAGACGATGCTGCCGACGGTGCTCTCGATCTCCCAGCCGGTCGCGGACCGGAACGTCAGCACCTGACGGATGCCGCCGATGCCCCCGAGGAGCAGCCAACCTATACCACCGACGACGCCGGCGAGGACGAACGCGAAGGACCGACGACGCGCCCCGGCGAGGAAAGCCGGAGCCAGGGCGATCGGCCAGAGCTTTGCGAACACGGCGAGCGCGCCAACGACGCCGGCAGCGTTGGGCCGATGTTTCCGCAGGAGCGCGAACCCCCATACCGAGAGGGCGACCGGGAGGTACCACATCCTGACGTATCTCAAGACGAGCAGAGGAACCCCGAGCCAGAGGTAGGTGATCGCCCTGCGACGGCCCCAGCCACTCCACATGCCGGCGAAGGCGAGGAGATCGAGAACGAAACACACGATGACGAGTCGGGTGGCGGTTGTGCGGGGGTCGCTGCTGCCGATCGCCCGGATGACCCCAAGCTCGACCGGGGCGTACTCGACGGGATAGTCCCGGTACGGTGTGCCGGCCGCCACCGACAGCCCCGAGAAGCGGTACACGTCGGCGTCGAAGAAAGGCCCCGCCCAGAGCGTCGACAGGGTGGTGATGACGACGACCACTCGTATGGCGACGTTCGCGCCGATCGCGAGTGCGGCCCACGGAGCCTGCACCGGCTGTGTTCGATCAAGCGGCCGTTCGAGATGCCTCCACCCGACCGTCATCCGATCCATCACAAGAGTGGCATCGGTTGGACGCGAATCCAACTTGATGTCCGTACGAGAGGGTGCGACGCGTGCTCCGACGACCTAGGTCGGGGTGCGCCGATAGGTTACCTACGTGCCCGGGGTGGGATTCGAACCCACACGTCCCTTTCGGGACCAGCGCTTTTAAGGCGCATCCGTCTGCCAGTTCCGGCACCCGGGCGACCGGCAGCCTAACGTCTACCCGCCCTCGCGGATCCTGACCTTCTCGATGTAGACGGACTGCTTCGGCTGCTGGCCCTGGATGCCAGCCGAGGGGTCTTGGATCGG
>JBKPRY010000463.1:0-6154 GCA_046734755.1 Actinomycetota bacterium
TGGGTGGCGCCGGGTCTGGAGGGCACCGTCGATGTGGTCGAACCACACGACCGGCTGGTCCTGCGCCCGCCCGGCGATCCCGAGCGGAGCGTTCGATCGCCGCACTGACCCCGAACGCCGATCGCCGAACGGACATCCCGCGATGACCCGCGCACCGCGACGGCTACACTTCCTCGCACCGTGACCCCTTCTCCCGAACCCGCACCTGCGCTCCGAGCCCTCGGCGGCGCAGGCCCGGTCATGCTGATCGGGGGCGCCGAGGACAAGGTCCGGGACAAGCTGATCCTGTCGCGGTTCGCGACCTTCGCCGGAGGGCCCAGCGGCCACGTCGCGGTGATCGCGACCGCCTCCTCGCTCGGCGACGTCGCGACCGAGCGCTACCGGGAGCTGTTCGAGGGTCTCGGGATCGGCCGAGTGACCGGCCTGCGTCCCGAGGAGCGATCCGAGGCCGAGGCTCCCGAGCTCGCCGCCGCCCTGCACGACGCGACCGCGGTCTTCCTCACGGGTGGCAACCAGCTCCGCCTCTCCTCGGTCGTCGCGGGCACCCACCTCGCCGATGCGATCCACCGGGCCCACGACCGCGGCGCCGTGCTCGCCGGGACGTCCGCCGGTGCGAGCGCGATGGCGACGCACATGATGGCGTTCGGCCGTGCCGGCGAGACCCCCAAGCAACGCATGGCACAGCTCGCGGCGGGGCTCGGTGTGCTCCAGGGCCTCGTGATCGACCAACACTTCGAGCAGCGCGGCCGGTTCGGCAGGCTGCTCGCTGTGATCGCCCAGTCGCCGTCGTTGCTCGGCATCGGTCTGGACGAGGACACGAGCGCGATCGTCTACGCGGATCGAACGATGGAGGTGGTCGGCAGGGGCGCCGTGACCGTGGTCGACGGTTCCCGCGTGCAGACGGACGCCCATCAGGCCAAAGGCCACCGGCCGATCATGGTCTCGGGCGCGGTCGTGCACTCGCTGCCCGACGGAACCTGGTTCGACCTGCGCGGCCGAACATTGCTCGCCGAGGTGTCCGGCGTGGAACGCGAGGCCTCTGAGTGAGCGACAGCCGGACCCGCTCGCGAGCGGACCGCCGGCGGGCGAAGGACGAGTCGGCCGCGGCCAAGCGTCCGTTGGCGCCCGACCTCAAGGTGGTCGAGACGCAGGTATTCCGGGGTCCGAACTACTGGTCGTACGACCCCGCGATCCGGCTGCTTGTCGACCTCGGAGCGCTCGAGGACTGGCCGTCGAACACGATCCCGGGCTTCGTCGAAGGTCTCGTGGAGATGCTGCCGGGCATCCCCGAGCACTCGTGCTCCCTCGGCCGCCGTGGCGGGTTCGGCGAGCGCTTGAGGGAAGGGACGTGGCTCGGGCACGTCGCCGAGCACATCGCGCTGGAGCTCCAGCGCGAGTCCGGCGCCCACGTGTATCGGGGCAAGACCCGGAGCGCTGGCGAGGCCGGGCGCTACAACGTGATCTACGGCTACTGGGAGGAGCGGGTCGGGCTGGCCGCCGGCGACCTGGCGGTCCGTCTGGTGAACCAGCTCGTTCGGCCGGCGGAAGAGTTCGACTTCCTCGTCGAGCTCGAGCGCCTGATCCTGTTGGCGGAGCGGCGTGCGTTCGGCCCGTCGACGCAGGCGATCATCGACGAGGCCGCCAGCCGCGACATCCCCTGGATCCGGCTGAACGAGGCCTCGCTGGTCCAGCTCGGATGGGGGAGGTACCAGCAGCGGATCCGGGCCACGATGACGTCCAAGACGAGCGCGCTCGCCGTGGACATCGCCGGCGACAAGCACGTCACGCGCGTGCTGCTCGCGTCCGCCGGGCTGCCCGTGCCGCGCGGCGAGATCGTGCAGACAGAGGGCGAGGCGGTCGCCGCGGCCACGAAGATCGGGTTCCCCGTGGTCACCAAGCCGCTCGACGGCAACCACGGGCGCGGCGTCGGGCTCGACTTGCGGACCGAGGAGGATGTCCGGATGGGGTTCCGACGGGCGCTGCCGGAGGCTCGTCGCGGGCAGGTCGTCGTCGAGAGCTTCGTGACCGGCAACGACTATCGGGTCCTCGTCGTGGGCGGCCGGATGGTCGCCGTGGCCGAGCGCGTCCCCGCGCACGTCGTGGGCGACGGCACCCACACGGTCTCGGACCTGGTCGAGATCGCGAACTCGGACCCGCGACGGGGGATCGGGCACGAGAAGGTGCTCACCCGGATCAAGATCGACGACGCCGCGATCGATCTGCTCCGCAAGCAGGGGTACGGCCTGGACGACGTGCCGCCGGCCGAGGCGTTCGTGAAGCTCGCGGCCACCGGCAACATGTCCACGGGCGGGAACTCGATCGACCGGACGTGGGAGGCACACGAGGAGAACGTCGAGATCGCGGAGGAGGCCGCCCGCGTCGTGGGGCTCGATGTGGCCGGCATCGACTTCCTCGCGCCGGACATCACCGAGCCCGTTCGCGAGACGGGCGGCGCGATCGTCGAGGTGAACGCCGCCCCGGGATTCCGGATGCACACCCACCCGACCGAGGGCGAGGCCCAGTTCGTCGCGAAGGACGTCGTCGATCTCCTGTTCCCGGGCGGCACGCCCTCGCGGATCCCGATCGTTGCCGTCACCGGTTCGAACGGCAAGACCACGACGACGCGGATGATCTCGCACATCTTCAAGGGGATGGGCCGTTCGGTCGGCATGACCACGACCGACGGCATCTACATCGACGAGCGTCTGGTCAAACGCGCCGACGCGAGCGGTCCGAAGTCGGCGCAGATGGTGCTGCAGAACCCGAGGGTCGATTTCGCGGTGTTCGAGACGGCGCGCGGAGGGATCCTGCGCGAGGGTCTCGGGTACGGCAAGAACGACGTCGCGGTCGTCCTGAATGTGACCGGCGACCACCTCGGGCTGAAGGGCATCGACTCGCTCGAACAGCTCGCGGCCGTCAAGCAGGTGGTGGTCGAGGCCGTCCCGAAGACCGGTTGGGCGGTCCTGAACGCCGACGACGAGCTCGTCGCGGGGATGCGCAAGGCGTGCGGCGGCTCGGTGATCCTGTTCTCGATGCAGGAACGCAACGATCTCGTCGAGCGCTGGGTACGGCGTGGGGGCAAGGCGGTCGTGCTCGAGAAGGGTCCCCGCGGCGAGATGATGGTGATCAGGGAGGGGCGCCGGACGATGCCGATCGCCTGGGTGCACACGCTCCCCGCCACCTTCGAGGGGCGCGCCCGCATGATGGTGCAGAACGCGATGGCGGCCGCGGCCGCGGCGCACGCCGCGGGCGCGCACCTCCACGACATCCGTCAGGGGCTGCGCTCGTTCACGACCTCGATCTACCAGGCGCCAGGGCGGCTGAACGTCTTCGATCTCCACGGCGTCAAGGTGTTGATCGACTACGCGCACAACGCGGCGGGGCTCGAGACGCTCGGGGACTTCGTGGAACGGCTCACGACCGACGCGCCGAACGGCGGCAGGCCGGGGCAGGCGTCGTGGAGTGCGAACCTTCGCGTCGCGGTGGTCGCGACGGCGGGGGACCGGCGCGACGACGACATGCGTCAGCTCGGGCGCGTCGCCGCACGGTACTTCGACGACGTGATCATCCGGGAGGACCGCAACCCGCGCGGGCGCAAGCGGGGTGAGACCGCGGCCATGATCCTCGAGGGCGTGCGCGAGGCGATCGCGGCAGGCGCGCGCGCCGGCAACGCCGAGATCGTGCTCGACGAGATGGAAGCCGCCCGTAAGGCCCTGGACCGGTCGCGCCCGGGCGACCTCGTCGTGCTGTGCGTCGACCACGCCACCGAGGTCTTCAAGGAGCTCGAGTCCCGCCGGTCCCTCGCCGCCCCCACCATCTTCGCGTCGAGCGAGGGCGACGGGCACGTCGAGGAGTCCGGCGGCGACCCCGACCTGCTCGGCGTCTGACCCGCCGTGGATCCCGCCCGGGTTCGGGACGCGCTCGAACGCACCGCCGACGAGCTCCGGGACGAGCTCGCGTCGCTCACCGCCGCGCCCCGCGATCCGATGGGCGCCGTGTCCTTCGGCAAGCGCGTCGGGGAGGGGACGTCGCAGGCCGTGGAGCGCATCGCCCAGGTCGATGCGGCGAAGCAGCTCGATGCGAAGCTCCGCGACGTCGAGCGCGCCCTGGAGAAGTTGGGTGAGGGGACCTACGGGGTCTGCGACGTCTGCGGCTCGAGGATCGGACCCGAGCGCCTCGCGGCGATCCCCTGGGCGGTGCGCTGCATCGACCATGCCGGCGGGTCCCGCTGAGCTATCCAAGCCTCAACCGATCGCGATCACGCGTTCGGTGCGCGCGCTCTCCCGTGCGGCCTCGATGATCTCGAGCCCCCCGACCGAGTCGTTCGGATCCACCGGGGGCGGCGCCCCCTCCCGCAGCGATGCCGCCACACCCCGATAGAACTCCTGGTAGGCGCCGGGCTCGGTCTGGATGGTGCGTTCGACCCCGTCGGCGGACAGGCGTCCCCACCGCTCCGGCGGTTCGCGGCCCCAGACTGGACCGCCGGGACGTGCGCCTTCGCTCAACGACTGCTCCTGCACGTCCAGCCCGAACTTCTCGAATGCGGCGTGGAGCCCGAGCAGCCGCATCCGCGGCCCACGGATCGCGGCGAGCACACTCATCCACAGGTGGCTGCGGATACCTTCGTGGTGCTCGAGCGCGACGAAGACGTCGTCGTCGACCTCGGCGGACGGTCGGCGCTGGTCGACCTCCGCGTAGACGGTCCGCGGCGCGCCGAACAACACGACCGCCTGATCGATCAGGTGGCTCCCCAGGTCGAACAGGAGGCCGCCGGCCTCCTCCGGGTTCCCCCGTTCGCGCCAGGCCTCCGGTGGGACGTTCGGACGCCACCGCTCGAAGCGTGATTCGAACCGGACGACCGGGCCGAGCGCGTCCCCCGAGAGCAGCCGGCGCACCGTCAGGAAGTCCCCATCCCATCGGCGGTTCTGGAAGACGGTGAGGAGCAGATCGCGCTCGGTCGCCTCGGCGAGCAGTCTGCGGCCGCCCTCGGCCGTCGGCGCCATGGGCTTGTCGATCACGACCGGGAGTCCGGCCTCGAGCGCGGCCAGCCCGAGCGGCACGTGGAACCGGTTGGGTGTCGCCACGACGACGAGGTCGTGGACGGCGGCCTGTTGCCACAGCGCGTCCGCCCCGCCGAGCAGTCGCGCGTCCGGGTGGTCCGAGCTCGCGCGGGCTCGCCGGCCGGGATCGCCGGTCACGATCGTCGTGAGCGACATGCCGGGGGTGGACGAGATGAGGGGCCCGTGGAAGACCGCGCCCGCCAGCCCGTACCCGATCAGGGCGACCCTGATCGGACCCTCGGGGTCAGCCACGCGGCCACCGCGTCCGACGAGCCATCGTCCGCGTCAGCCTACGGTCTGACCAGGATCCTCAGCGTCCGGGGGTCGGGGCGGGTATCCAGCAGGATCTCCGGCACCTCGTCGAGCGAGACCGTTCGCGACGGCAGTCGGTCGAGCGGGACCGATCCGGAACGGGCCAGGTCGCGGGCGCGGCGGTAGTCGTCGACGGTCGAACCCGTGCTGCCCATGAGCCGGAGGTGACGGTAGTGCACGAGGTTGGCGTCGATCTGGGCGCCGCCCGGGGAGCCGGCGAACGCATGGACCCGACCCCCCACGTCGACCTGTTCGACGGCCCACGACAGGGCCTCGACGCCCGGGGCGGTCACGAGCGCCACCGCGGGGCGGGATCCGAGCGCCGCGGCGACGTCCTCATCGGGTCCGATTGCGGCGTCGGCGCCGAGTTCCGCCGCGAGGTGTCGCCGGGCCTCCGAACGCTGCACGACCCCCACCCGTGCGCCCGCGGCCTGGAGCGCCCACATCCCGATGATCCCGAGCGTGCCGGCCCCCACGACGACGGCGGCCTCGTCGCTCGTCACGGCGAGCATCTCTACCGCGTGTTGGCAGCAGGCGAGCGGTTCGATCGAGGGTGCGAGGTCGAACGGGAACCCGTTAAGCGGCACCACGTGCCCCTCGGGCATCACGATCCACTCGGCCAGACCGCCATCGCGCTGGATCCCGATGTCCACGTGGTCGGGGCAGCGGTTCTCCAAACCGAGCGCGCACGACGCGCAGCGGCCGCAGCCCACGTTCGGCTGCACGCCGACCGCGGTCCCGTCCTCGAGGACGCCGACCACCTCGTGACCCGGGATCCTCGG
>JBKPRY010000464.1:0-1143 GCA_046734755.1 Actinomycetota bacterium
AGGTCCCCGAGATCCATGCGGCGTCGGCCGTGCTCGCCGATCTCGACACCGGCCAGATCCTGTTCGATCTCAACCGCAACGAACGACGACCGATCGCGAGCGTCACGAAGATCATGACCGCGCTCCTGGTGGTCGAGCGCGCCGATCTCACCGACGTCGTCACGGTGACCGAGGGCGCCGCCAGCGGCCAGGTCGCGGGCATCTCGGGTCTCGGTCTGATGGCGGGTGAGCGGATCCGCGTGGACGAGCTGCTGTACGCCCTGCTGCTTCAGTCGGCCAACGACGCCGCCGTGGCGCTCGCCGAACACGTCTCGGGCTCGGTGGACGCGTTCGTGGACGACATGAACGCGCGCGCCGAGCAGCTCGGCATGACGCGCACGTTGTTTACTTCACCCAACGGCCTCGACGATACGGGATATTCATCGGCGGCCGATCTCGTCCGGCTCACGCGTGCCGCCTACCGCAGCCCCGGGTTCGCGAGCGTGGTCGCGACCCGGTTCCACACGGTCGAGTCCCTCGACGCCGAACCCCGGATCGTCCAGAACCGCAACGTGCTGCTGTGGCTGTACCCCGGCGCGATCGGGGTGAAGACGGGGTTCACGAGCCCGGCGGGGTTCTGCCTCGTCGGCGCGGCGCAGCGAGGCGACGAGCGATTGGTCGCGGTGGTCCTCGGCGCGCCCGGCGAGCCGTTCTCGGCCGCGGCCACGCTGCTGAACTACGGCTTCGACGCGTTCGAGTACCGGACGCTCCTGCGGGAGGGGGAGCGCCTCGACGACGTGGACGTCGGCGGCCGGAGCGTCTCGGTGAGCGCCGGCGGGAACGTGCGCGGTCTGATCCCGGCGGCGGCGACCGTTTCGCGCACCGTGGAGCTCGAGCACCACGTGGCCTTCCCGCCGGCCCGCGGGGAGGAGATCGGAACCGTCCGGCTCTCGGCCGGGGGGAAGATCGTGGGCGAGGTGCCGCTGGTGGTCGTGGGCGTCCCGGCCCCGTCGCCGCCCGAACCCGGCTCGTGGTGGGCCAGAGCCGCGGGAGCCCTCGTCGACGCGGGCGGCGGGGTCCTGGACGCGTTGTTCGGGTAGTCGACTGCTACGATCGGCGGCGGTGTCGGACGTCGTCAGCGTCGAGTTCGGGCGCGAGGACATC
>JBKPRY010000465.1:0-2017 GCA_046734755.1 Actinomycetota bacterium
GGCAGCTCGTGGTCGGCCCCGATCTCCGGTCGTGGGTTCGCTGGCTCGACGTCCAGCATCGCGAATTCGACGGGAGGATCGAATCCGCGGCGGACGTACGCGACGTCGAGTTCATCGGGGCGCTGACGGCCCGGCACATCCCCCTCGCCTCGGTCGGGCTGTCCGCCTCGGTCCTGTTCCGGTTCGATCCGCCCGACGACGACCCGATCGATCTCGTCCGGGTCCTGGACGGACCCGTCACGCTGATCCGAACGGCGCCCGCCACGTATCGGGTCGAGGACCTGCTGCGCAACGGCGTCCCGATGTCGGACGGCATCCAACGCTTCCGGCACCAGGTGCGAACGGAGGACAGCGTGACGGTGCACCTCGATTCGCTCTTCATGTTCCCGCCCAGATGGCAGTTCAACGTGGTGATCGACAACGCCACCAGACACGAGGTCTCGCTCGACCCCGACGGGGCCGCCCTGTTCGTCGACCGCGGCGACGGGTTCGAACGCGTCGAAGGAGCCCTCACGGCGTCGCTCCGCACCGTACCGGCGGGCCGGACCGCCGAGGGGATCATGGTCTTCCCGGCTCAACGCTCCGCGGATGGGCGCGTGCTCTCGCTCGTCTACGGAAGGGGACCGAGGGCGCTTCGGTTCGAGTTCCCGCTGCAGGACCTCGTCACCGCGGTTCCTCCTCCGGCTCCCACAGACGAGGGGACGGCAGAGACCGCTCCCAGCTAGCGCCCTCACCGGCGAGCCACTCGTCCACGCCCCGGTTGGCGAGCGCGTCCGCCTGCACATTGCGTTCGCGCCGGACGTGCTCGAGCCGCACCTGCTCGAACCCCTTGATCAGTGAGCGTGCCTCGTGGTGGAGCAGCTGGAGGGTCGGGTTCTTCACCTTCCACCGACCGGCGAGCTGCTCGATCAGCAGCCGGCTGTCCGAGCGCAGGAGGGCCCGGGTCGCGCCGAGCTCGCGGGCACGTTCCAGCCCGCGGATCGCGGCCGTGTACTCGGCGACGTTGTTGGTCGCGACCCCGATCCCCTCGGCGATCTCGGCAACGACCCCGCCGTCCTCGTCGGTGATCTCCACGCCGATCCCGGCCGGCCCGGGGTTGCCGCGAGCCGCGCCGTCGCAGTGCAGGATCAGCCGAGGACGACGATCCGACGGCAGTACTCACACCTCTTCACGCCTTCGGTGCGCCTCAGCCGGTCGAGCTCGACCGCCGAGAGCTTCTCGTGGCAGGCCTGGCAGACCCCATCCACGATCGCGGCGGCGCCGACGCCGTGCTTCTGCTCGCGAAGATCGTCGTAGAGCTCGAGCAGCTCCTCGTCGAAGGCCGGGACGAGCGATCCGCGTTCGGACCGCCTGGCGGCGAGGTCGGCCGAGATCTGGTCGAGCTCGCGGACCGCGTCGCCGCCGACCTCCTCGACGCGCGCCCTGGCGGTCTCGGCCTCACTCTGCGCTTGCGCGGCGCGGGCCTCGAAGTCCTCCCTGCGGACCATCAGCTCGAGCTGCTCGTCCTCGGCGCGCGATCGACGCTCCTTCAGGCTCGCGATCTCGTGCTGCAACGCCTCGAGCTCCTTCGCGTTGGCGATCGAGCCGTCGTACATGCGCTTGTCCTCCGCGTGGAGCTTGTCGCTCATCGAGGCGATCTCGTGCTCGATGCGCGTCGACTCGCTCGAGATCGAGTCCGACGCCAGCCGGAGCTCGCCGAGGCGTGCGTCGGCCTCCTCCATCTCCTTTCGGAGCGACGAGAGCTCTTCGCCGGCCTCGAGCTGTTCGCGACGGTGTTCCAGTCGGTCGATCGCCGTGTCGAGGTCTTGCAGCTCGAGGATCCGGTCCAGTCCGCGCATCGGAGCGCCAGGGTAGCCGATGCCGGGCGCTACACGATCGTGAGCTGCTCCCCTTGCGCGCCGCCTCGATCGCCGCCGCGCGACCTTCCCGAGAAGCGAGCGGTCGGGGCCGGCGCCGGCCTGACGCCGCCCAGGGATCGGATCAGGCCGGAGACGCGCCGGCCGAGCGCGTCGCGTTC
>JBKPRY010000466.1:0-2948 GCA_046734755.1 Actinomycetota bacterium
ATCGCGATCGGCGCGCCGAACAGCTTGGCCGCCACTGGCGGTTCGGGCCCGCGCGCACAGGTCATCGTCATGACCGCGCCAGATGCGACTGCCTCGATCGAGCGCGCCGTCGAGCGTGTCGGCGGCGTGGTCGAGCGGCACCTGTCGATCATCGACGGGTTCTCGGCTGCTGTGCCCGCCGACGCCCTCCCGACCCTTCGCGGCCTTCCCGGCGTTCTCTCCGTCAGTGCGGACTCCGAGATGCAGCCCCAGACCTCCACGTACGATCCGTCCACCGACGTCAACTCGATGAACGCGGTGACCCGCTACACGGGCGCGGTCGACTGGTGGAACACCGGCTACACGGGAGCCGGCGTCGATGTGGCGGTGATCGACACCGGGGTGTCCCCCGTCGAAGGCCTCGCAGTGCCCGGCAAGGTTCTCAACGGTCCGGACCTCTCGCTCGAGTCGCAGGCGCCGAACCTCAGATACCTCGACACGTTCGGCCACGGGACGTTCATGGCCGGACTCATCGCGGGGCACGATTCGGCGCTGACCGCTCCATATGCGGACGCGCCGGCCTCGTCCTATCGCGGCATGGCCCCCGATGCCCGGATCGTCAGCCTCAAGGTCGGCACGGCAGACGGCGGCACCGACGTCTCCCAGGTGATCGCTGCCATCGATTGGGTCGTCCAGCACGCCCATGACTCCGGTCTGAACATCCGGATCCTGAACCTCTCCTACGGAACCAACACCACGCAGCTCTATACGATCGATCCACTCGCCTTCGCGGCCGAGCAGGCGTGGAAGCACGGCATCGTCGTCGTGGCGGCGGGCGGCAACAGCGGCTTCCAGCGCCACATGAACAACGCGCCGGCACTCTCCAACCCCGCGTTCGACCCATTCCTGCTCGCCGTCGGTGCCTCGGACTCGCAGGGAACGGACACGCTCACCGATGATCTCGTGCCGGCCTTCTCACCGTGGGCCAAGCGCGGAGCGACGCGGGGGGTCGACCTGGTCGCGCCCGGTACGCATCTGCAGGGACTGCGCGTGCCGAACTCGTACATCGACGCGAACCATCCTGAAGGACTCCTCGGCGACCAGTACTTCCGGGGGAGCGGGACGTCGCAAGCGGCGGCGATCATGTCGGGGGCGGCAGCGCTCGTGCTCCAGAAGTACCCGTACGCGACCCCGGATCAGGTCAAACAGCTGCTCACCACCACCGCGTATCCGATCAGCGGAAAGTCTCAGGCCATCGGCGGCGGTGAGCTCCAGCTCTCGGCCGCCCTGGCCGCGCCGCTTCCGACGTTCACACAGTGGTGGGCCCCCTCGACGGGAGTGGGCTCGCTGGAGCTCGCTCGCGGCGAGGACCACCTCTCGATGGACGGTGTGGTGCTGGACGGCGAGCGGGACATCATGGGTTCGCCGTTCAACGCTGCCGAGATGGCCCTGCTCGAGGCCCAGGCGAAGTCATGGTCCGGCGGCGACTGGAACGCCAAGACCTGGAGCGGGGACGCCTGGAGCGGGGACTCCTGGAGCGCCAAGACCTGGAGCGGCGAATCCTGGAGTGCCAAGACCTGGTCCTCCTGCGTCTTCTCGACCAACTGGTGGGAGGCCAAGACCTGGAGCGCCAAGACCTGGAGCGGCGACTCCTGGAGCGGCGCCAACTGGAGCGGCGGCGTGTGGGCCACGGAATCCTGGAGCTGATGGTGTGAGATGAGCTCCTTCCGCGAGCTGCCGCTGTCCGCCCGACTGGTCGTCTTGGGGTACGTGGCACTCGGCGCGTTCGGAGTAGCCCTTCGCGTCCCGGAGATGGGGACCTGGTCGTGGGCGGACGTCGCCGCGACCCTGGGACTGGCGATCGCGGCGGCGCTGAGCGAACAGTTCACGGTCGCGATGAGGCACCGCACCGAGGTCGAGAACTTCTCGGTGACGGACGCGGTGTGGGTTCCGGCGCTCATCCTCGTGTCACCGAGCGTCCTCACTCTGAGCGTGCTCCTCGGAAGCCTGGCGGGACATGCATGGCGGCGCTGGGACTGGTACAAGGTCGTCTTCAACGCCTGCCAGTTCATCGTCGCCATCACCGTGGCGGAGTTCGTCTACCGGCTGTTCGATCTTCCATCGTCGTTCAGCTTCATGACCTGCGTGGCGTGCGCGGTTGCCATGTCGTGCTACTTCGTGATCAATGAGATCTCGATCGCGCTGATCATCTCCCGCGTCGAGCAGATCGCTCTCCGCGAGGTCGTGATCCTGCCGGGAGGTCTCAACCTCCTCCATGCCGGAGGGAACCTCACCATCGGGATGCTCGCCGCCCTCGTGTGGCACGCGGGGCCGCTGGGCCTCCCCCTGCTGGTCGCACCCGTCGTCCTGTCCTTCTTCGCCTACCGAGGATGGCTGCAGAACAAGCGGGACGAGGAGCAGCGACGGGAGGGTGACCGTATGCGGACCCTCTACGAGGCCGGAAGGGCCCTCGACGGTCCGCTCGACGCGAACTTCGACTTCCAACCGTTCCTGGGGTTCGTCCGGCAGCTCGTCGACGCCGCAGGGACCGAGTTGGTCGTGCGGGACGAAGCCGGGCTGCGCGTCTACAACTCCGAGAGCGGTCTGCACCAGGCCGTCCAGACCGAGATGGGTCGGGCGGACCCGATGACGTACGTGAGCGAGCGCCCGGGGCTCGTCACGTACCTCGCCGTCGTCCGCGACAAGGCGAACGAGGTCGGGATCCTCGCCGTCCACCGCGCGACGGAGCTGTCGCCGTCGGAACGCGCGCTGGTCGACTCGTTGGCATCTCAGGTCTCCGCCAGGCACCGGAACCAGCAGCTGTTCGACGAGACCGTCGAGCAACGTGGCCACCTCGCGGACGTCGTCGGCAGCAGCTCGGACGGCATCTTCGTCGTCTCCGGAGCGGGCACGGTGCTTTCGTGGAACCCGGCGATGGAGAGGATCACCGGCTACCTCGCGGACGAGGT
>JBKPRY010000467.1:0-4534 GCA_046734755.1 Actinomycetota bacterium
GACGTCGTGGGAGGCGAGGAGCTCGTCGAGACGGTGATGGGCGGGACGATCGACTTCGACGCCGCCGTCGCGACGCCCGACATGATGGCCGCCGTCGGCAAGGCCGGCCGGGTGCTCGGCCCCCGAGGCCTCATGCCCAACCCGAAGACCGGAACGGTGACGAACGACATCGCCAAGGCCGTCGAGGACATCAAGGGCGGCAAGGTCGAGTACAGGACCGACCGCACGGGCAACGTGCACATGATCATCGGCAAGAAGTCGTTCACCGAGCAGCAGCTGCTCGAGAACTACCTCGCCGTCGTCGACGAGATCATCCGCGCGCGCCCCTCGGCCGCCAAGGGCAAGTACGTGAAGACCCTCACGGTCTCCACGACGATGGGTCCGGGTGTCCCGATCGATACGAACCGGATCAAGGGGACGATGGAGGCGGCCCGGACGTAAGGCGACTGAGACGTCTCGAAGTGAGCACGCGAGCCGGCCCTCGGGCCGGCTCGTAGCGTCGGGGCTCCGCACCGCTACCTGGCTTCGGGGGGAGCCGTGGCAACATGAGCGGGTGCGCGAGTCCCTGTCCGAACGCGAACACGCGCCCCCCGCGGTCGAGTCCGAATCACCTCGCCCCCAGGCCTCGCCGCGTTGGCCGCTCGTCGTGGTTGGCATCGTCGTCCTGTTCAACCTGGTCGTACTCCGCGCCGAGGCTCGCCCGGTCCAGAACCTGAACGATGCGTCGGTGCATCGGTCGATGATCGCCTGGGCGAGCGACCGCATCGAGGAGGGGCATCTCCCGCTCGACGGGTGGTACCCGGATCTCGTGCTCGGTTCGTCCAGGTTCCACCATTACCAGAGCCTGCCGCACGTGTTGACCGCCTTGCTCGCGCTCGCGATCGGCAGCGAGCGAGCGCTTTCGTGGACGATGTACCTCGGGATGGCACTGTGGCCGATCGCGGTCTACGCCGGCGGCCGGTTGCTGGGCTGGGAACGATGGATCTGTGCGATCGCGGCGGTCGCCTCGCCCTTGATCGTGAGTGAACCCACGCTCGGCTACGAATGGGGCAGCTACGCGTGGCGCGGCTATGGAACCTGGACGCAGCTGTGGGGGATGTGGCTGTTGCCGTTCGCGTGGGGCCTGTCGTGGCGTGCGGTCGCGAAGGGCCGTTCATACTGGCTCGCCGCCCTCGTGCTGGCCCTGACGGTCGCGGTCCACCTGCTGACCGGGTACCTCGCGTTGCTCTCCCTGGGCGTGTTCGCGCTTGTCAAGTGGCGGGGGCTTCTGAGCAGGATCGGTCGAGCGGCCCTGATCGGGATCGGCAGCCTCTTCGTCGCCGCGTGGGTGGTCGTGCCCTTGCTCGCCGACCGGCTGTGGACGGTGAACGACGAGTACTCGCGCGGGAAGATCTACTACGACTCGTTCGGGGCGAAGCGGATCCTGACGTGGTTCGCGAGCGGCGAGCTGTTCGACCGTGGGCGACCGCCGATGATCACGATCCTGGTCGCGGTCGGCATCCTTGCGGCGCTGTGGCGGTACCGTCGCGACGAGCGGGCCCGCGTGCTCCTGTTCCTGTTCCTCGTCTCGCTGGTCCTGTTCTTCGGACGGCCGACGCTCGGACCCGTCCTGCGGCTGCTGCCCGGCTCCGGCGACCTGTTCCTTCGGCGGTTCGTGTCCGGGGTGCATCTGGCCGGGTTGTACCTGGCCGGGTTCGGCGCGGTCACGCTCGGGCGGATCGCGTGGGACCAGGCGCAACGGCTCCGAGCCCTTCGCCAACGACCCGTGGCGATCGCCTCGCTCGCGGTCGTCGCTGTGGTGGTCTTCTTCGCACCCGGCTTCGTCGAACGCACGGCATGGGCAGCGCAGGGCGCCGAATGGATCGGGGAACAGGCGGTCGCCGACCAGCAGGGGGGCGCCGACGTCGCCGCCCTAGTCGACATCGCGCGAGCACGGGGGCCGGGTCGGTTCTACGCGGGCATGAGGTCCAACTGGGGCTCGGCCTACGAGGTCGGTCAGGTGCCCATGTACGTGGTGCTCCTGAACGAGGGCATCGAGGGCGTGGGGTTCGTCCGGCCGACCTGGTCGCTTTCGGCGCCGTTCGAGTACCGCTTCACCGACACGAACCCGTCCCACTACGACCTGTTCGACGTGCGGTACCTGATCCTCGACGCGGACAAGGCAACCCCCGTTCCCGCGCAAAGGGTCGCCCAACGCGGCCCACACGTGCTGTGGGAACGGACCGACCCCGGGTACGTCGATCTCGTCGACGTCCTGCCGCCGATCGCGGCCGATCGCACGAACCTCGGGTTACGAGTCGAGGATTGGTTCCGTTCGGACCTGCCGGCACGGGGCGCGAACCCCGGGATCGCCTTCGAGGGGGAACCGGCGCCCGAAGCCACCGTGAGCGCCGACGACCTCCCGGATACACCGGCCGGCACCGTCGTCGGCGAGGACGTCGACCTTCGGGACGGGAGGGCCACGGCGACGGTGATCGCCGACCGGCCGGCGATGGTCATGCTGAAGGCGTCGTTCGACCCGCGCTGGCAGGTGAGCGTGGACGGCATCGCCGCGGCGCCCGAGATGATCGCGCCCAGCTTCGTCGGGCGGACCGTCCCGGCCGGCCGGCACGTGGTCCGATTCGTGTACGAGCCGTTCCCGAGATACGACCTCCTGCTGACGCTCGGGGCGGTGACGCTGCTGGGCCTGGCCCTGCTCCCCGGCCGGATCGCGCGACGCCGATCGGGTGCGTCCGGCAACGGCACCCACGAGCCCTCCTTCCGTCACTGACCCCGCGTCCGCGTTGTCGCCCGAGCCGGTGGCTCGGTACCCTTTCGATCCGCCGCAGACAGCAGGGGTGCGCAAGCACGTAATCCTCCCGGGGCACCTGCCGAGGCGAACGAAGACGGATCGCTCTCGGGCGCGTCTCCGCTGTCTGCGGGGGCGCGTTTCTCGTTCCATGGAGGGTCGATGCCGAACGCCGAGAAGATCGCGAAGGTCGTCGCGCTGAAGGAGCGCATCCAAGACGCCGAGGCGCTGCTGCTGACCGAGTATCGGGGTCTGTCCGTCCACGACGCGACCGAGCTGCGCCGTGCCCTGTCCGAGCAGGCGCGGTTCGCGATCGTCAAGAACACGTTGATGATGCGCGCAGCCGCCGACGCCGGCGTCGCCGAGCTCGAGCCGCTCCTGGGCGGCCCGACCGCGGTCGCGTTCGTCCAGGGCGACGTGGTCGCGACCGCCAAGAAGGTCATGGATGCGGCGAAGCGGTTCCCGGCCCTCGTGATCAAGGGCGGATACCTGGACGGCAAGGTGCTCTCGGCGGCCGAGGCGCAGTCGCTGGCGACCCTGGAGTCCCGAGAGGCGATGCTGTCGAAGGTCGCCGGGATGATGAAGGCCGAGCTGACTCGAGCGGCCTCGATGTTCGAGGCGATCCAGAGCCGGTTCCTCGGGGTGCTCGAGGCCTACAAGGAGAAGCTCCCCGGCGAGGTGACCGAGGAGACCGCCGAGGCCGAGCCCGCCGCCGAAGCGACGACCGAGGCCGAGCCCGCCGCCGAGGAGGCCGCCGAGGCCGAGCCCGCCGAGGCGACGACCGAGGAGGAACCGGCTGTCGAGCCGCAAAGGGACCCAGAGGGAGAGACAGAGGGAGCACCACAGGGAGAACAGGAGTAGACGATGGCCAAGACCAAGATGACCGCCGACGACCTGCTCGATCAGTTCAAGGACATGACCCTGCTCGAGCTCTCGGACTTCGTCAAGAAGTTCGAGGAAACGTTCGATGTCCAGGCGGCCGCCGCCGCGCCGATGATGATGGCCGCACCGGGGGCCGGGGGCGGCGCCGCCGAAGAGGTCGAGGAGCAGACCGAGTTCGACGTGGTCCTCACCGGCGCCGGCGACAAGAAGATCCAGGTGATCAAGGAGGTGCGGGCCCTGACGAGCCTCGGGCTCAAGGAGGCCAAGGACCTCGTGGACTCCGCGCCGAAACCGGTTCTGGAGAAGGTCAACAAGGAAGCGGCCGACAAAGCCAAGGAGCAGCTCGAGGGCGCCGGCGCCGCCGTCGAGATCAAGTAGCCCGAACGGCGGAGGCAGGGATCATCGCCAGACTCGCAGGCTCCGTCATCGCCAGGTTTCCGCGCTCCGCGTTGCGGTAGGGCTCCGCGTAGGGATAGATTCCCCGTCGAGCAACCATCGTCGATTAGGGGGGCGTTGCATGACCGACGAACGCACGTTCGGACAGAGGCTCCGAGCGACAAGGATCAAGGCGGGCTATTCCCAGTCGGACCTGGAGGAGATCTCCGGGATCCCGAAGGCGCGCCTGTCTCGGTACGAGAACGGGCACGTGGCTCCCTCGATCCAGACGCTCGAGCGCCTCGCCCGGGCGCTGAACGTGTCGGAGGCGTCGCTCCTGGGGGACGACCGCGCCCTGATGGAAGAGTTCTTCTACGTTCTGACTACCCGCGGCGTCCGGATCGGCTCGAGCGAGCAGGCGGTGGCGCTCGGAAGCGCCGTTGCCGACATCGCGCGTGCGCTCGGGATGGTCGAGGAGGGGGAGGGCGC
>JBKPRY010000468.1:0-2800 GCA_046734755.1 Actinomycetota bacterium
GCGCTGCTGGAGGATCCGGCGGTCGCCGCGCTCGCGTTCTCGGTCGACCTCACCTCTGAGGACTACCCGGAGATGGGCTACATCGCGATGGCGCGCGAGACCTTTCCCGAGACCGGCAAGCCGTTCGCGATGCTCTCGAACTTCTCGAGCGGCATCGACCGGAACGACGCCAAGCTGCTCGACGGCGACGGGATCCCGGTGCTCGAGGGGACGCTCACGGGGCTCCAGGCGTTCAGGCACCTGTTCGCGTACCGGGACTTCCGAGCGCGCGAGCCGATCACGGGCGTGTCGCCCGGCTCGAACGACGTGCGCGAGCGCTGGCTGCGGCGGCTCTCGAGCGGGGAGCCGTTCGACGAGCTCGAGGGTCTCGCATTGCTAGCCGACTACGGGGTGCCGGTGGTCGAGAGCGTTCGTGCCGACACGCTCGAGGACGCGATCGCGGCGGCCGAGCGGATCGGGTTCCCGGTCGCCGTGAAGACGGCGACGCCCGGGGTGCAGCACAAGTCCGAGGTCCGCGGCGTGCGGCTGGGCGTCGACGACTTCCCTTCGCTCGAGGACGCCTACGTGGATCTCGAACGTCGGCTCGGTCCTCGGGTCACGGTCGCGCCGATGGCGCCGCCGGGGGTCGAGATCGCGCTCGGCATCGTCCGCGACACGCAGTTCGGTCCGCTGGTGCTGGTAGGCGCCGGTGGCGTCCTCGTGGAGATTATGAAGGACCGGCGCCTGGCGATGCCGCCACTGGACGATGTCCGGGCGCGATCGCTGGTCGACCGGCTCGAGATCCGGCCACTGCTGGACGGTGTCCGGGGGCAACCTGCCGCCGACGTCGATGGGCTCTCGAGGGCGGTCGTCGCCATGTCGTGGCTCGCGCACGACCTCGCCGAACACCTCGAGGCGCTCGACGCGAACCCGGTGATCTGTGGCCCGGACGGCTGCGTCGCCGTCGACGCGCTCGTCGTCGCGCGCGGCTCGGCGCGGTCGTAGCCGCTCCCGTACCCCACGAACGTCTAGACGAAGTGGCTCGGGTCCGGCTGCGTCCCCTCGGGCCAGCCCGGGTAGTCGTCGCCCGGGTACTCCGACGGCTTGCCGTAGCAGTGGGCGATCGGCCGTAAGGGTTGGGCGTCGGTCCGCGGGTTCTTTCCGAACGCGAATGCGTGCTCGAAGTTGTGGGTGCGTTCGATCCGTTCGGTCAGGTAGGGGAGACCCCAGTTGTCCGCGACGAACCGGAGGGGGCTCGAGAACTCGCCCTCGGCGTCGTCGACGTATCCCTTCTTCGCGTACGGGCTGAGCACGAGCATCGGGACGCGGAACCCGAACCCGAGGTCGTCGACCTGGGGCGGTGGCACGTGGTCGTAGAAGCCGCCCCACTCGTCCCACGTCAGGAAGAGCGCGGTGTGCTCCCAGTCGTCGCTCTCCATCACCGCGTTGACGACGTCGGTGAGCCAGTTGTGCGCGAAACACGTGCTCTCGGGCGGGTGATCCGAGAGCTCGAACCGGGGCGTGACCCAGGTGAGCGACGGGAGCCGTCCCTCGCGGATGTCCCGCGGCAGGCGTTCGACGGAGCGGATCCGTTCCGGCCGCCAGAGGTCGGTGTGGAAGACGCCCTCGATGCCGTTCAAGGCGTTCCAGAAGTACCCGGATTGCCCCGGCGTCGCCGCGTAGTACGCCCAGGACACGCCCGCGTCCTCGAGCTGTTCGGGCACCGTTCGGAACGTGAAGCAGGAGTCGTGCTTGGTGAGATTCCCCCGCTCGTCCTTCACCAGGACGAACACGTTCTTGCCGACCGCGTCGCACCCCCAGCTCTTGAACATCCTGCCGTCGGAGAGCTGGCGGGTCTCGATGTTCTCGGGGTTGTCGAGCGCGCCCCCAGACTGGCCGGCGACGAAGAAGAAATGGTTCGGATAGGACGGGCCGCCGACCGAGGCGAAGAAGTTGTCGCACAGCACGTAGTCCTTCGCCCAGGACCAGTAGTTCGGGATCGACGTCCCCTCGAACTGTGTATACGCCCACGGGTCACCGAACTGTCCGTTGCCGAACCCGTCGTACGCGCCGCCGTTCACGTCGTTCAGGTGGGCCGCCCGGTCATGGGGGATGTCGCCGGGGAGCCAGTGGGGGCTCGACGTGAGCGGCACCTCCTGCCCGAACTTGACACCGACCGTCGCGCCGTTCGCGCCGGGGAACCTGCCGTACAGGTTGTCGAAGCTCCGGTTCTCCATCATCAGGTAGATCGCACGCTTGATCGGCCACCGCGTGTCGGTCGCCACGACCGACGAGGTCGCGACCGGCGCCACCACCGGTTGCTTGCGGCCGCCGCCGGTGCATGCGTACATCGTCGCGCCCGCCAGGGCGAACGCGGATGTGCGCAGGAACGATCGCCGCGAGAACAGCGGCGATTCGTCGTGTCCGAGACGTTCGTAGCTCGAACGCTCCTGGGGGGGTGGGGGGGAGTCTCCGTGCACGGTTGCCCAAGCTATCAAGCAACCCCGCGAACGATATCCTTCTGCGACCCTCAGACCCATGCATCGGCACAGGTTCTCCACCCCGTTCTCTGGCCCGTTCTCCGGCCCGTTCTCCGGCGCGTTCTCCGGCGCGCTCTCTGGCGCGCTCTCTGGCGCGATCGCATCCGTGTGCGTCGCGTTCGCGCTCACCGCGTGTACCAGCGACGCCGAGCCCGGCGAGGCATCCACGACGCCTGCGGTCGCGCCGATCTCGGAGACGGGTCCGACCGTCTCGCCCACGCCGCCCGTGCTCCCGGACGAGCCGCCCGCCACCCGAGGGCCAGCAACAGCGGACTGCGTCC
>JBKPRY010000469.1:0-1188 GCA_046734755.1 Actinomycetota bacterium
CGATCAGCGCGTCGACACGCTTGGCCATCTGCTCGGGCGTCTCGCCGCCCGGGCACCCGTGACGGAAGGGCTGCCACCCGGGGTGGGTCGCCCAGATCTGCTCGGTGGTGAGACCCTCGAACTCGCCGTAGTCGTACTCGACTAGCCCCTCGTGCAGGCGGATCCGATCGCCGAACCCCGCGAACCGAGCGGTCTCCCGCGCGCGGAGCATCGGGCTCGAGAAGACGTGGTCGAAGCGACGGCCGGCGAGCAGCTTTCCGATCGCCGTGGCCTGCAGGCGTCCCTCGGGCGTGAGCGGGATGTCCGTGCTCCCCGTGTGCTGCCCCGAGATCGACCACTCGGTCTCGCCGTGCCGCACCAGCCAGATCGCCATCGAGGTCGAAGCCTAGGCCGGAGCCGGACCGAGGGGGAGGGCTTGCCCGAATCGAACGTATGTTCTATCGTCCTCGGATGGCCCCCGAGCCCCTGTTCGAGATCGCGAGACGCCGGTTCGACACGCCCGAGTTCCGCGGGATGGAGTTCCTCGAGGCCGAGTGCAAGACGATCATCAACCACGTCCCCGGCAACTACCTGCCGTTCAACTGGTCGATCAATCCGTATCGGGGATGCAGTCATTCCTGTTCCTACTGCTTCGCTCGTCCGACCCACACCTTCCTCGACATGAATGCCGGTCGCGACTTCGAAACGAAGATCGTCGTCAAGGTCAACGCTCCCGAGGTACTCCGGCGCCAGCTCGCGGCGAAGCGCTGGAAGGGCGAGGGCATCGCGATGGGCACCAACACCGACCCGTACCAGCGTGCCGAGGGCCGCTACCGGCTGATGCCCGGGATCATCGGCGCGCTCACCGACTACCGGAACCCGTTCTCGATCCTGACCAAGGGCACGCTGATCCTTCGGGACCTCGAGTTGCTGGTCGAGGCCGCCCGCGTGGCCGACGTCTCCACGGCCTTCTCGATCGGGACGCTCGACGAGGCCGCGTGGCGCGCGAGCGAGCCCGGCACCCCGCACCCGCGCAAGAGGATCGAGGCCGTACGCGCCCTGAACGAGGCGGGTATCCCATGCGGCGTGCTCATGGCGCCGATCCTGCCCGGGATCACCGACGATCCGCGCCAGCTCCGCGAGGTGGTCGCGGCCGCGATCGATGCCGGGGCCACGCACGTCTCGCCGATCCTGCTGCATCTTCGCCCC
>JBKPRY010000470.1:0-6829 GCA_046734755.1 Actinomycetota bacterium
TCGTTGACCGCGTCGTACAGGTCGGCGCCGGTAACGTGCACGTCCTGGCCGAGGTCGAGGAAGATCACGGTGTACCCCGTGTCCTGGCAGTAGGGGTACTCGCCCTCGGCGGCGAGTTCCTGATTGCGGATCAGCAGGTCGAGCACCTGCCGTCCGAGCGGCGACTCCTCGAGCTCGCGTGCTCGCTTGACCAGCCGGACCATCTCCTCCGGGACCTTGTAGTTGATCTCGATGCACAGATCCCGGACGACGCGAGTGATCTCCGCCGCATCGATCTCGCGCGGTTCCGTCATCACCACGCCATGCTAACCGTGGTGCTTCCGGGCGTCCGGCGGGGGTGAGAGGATGCCGCGATGGCCTCGGAGATCACGTCGATGGCTCGGCCCACCGGCCTGCGACTCGCGGGGACGGCGTGCGTCGCGCTCGGTGCGATCGCCGCCGGCGTGGGCGCGACGCGCGAGTGGGCCGCGATCGGATTCAGGGCCGACATCGAACACGCGGCGGACGTCTCGGTCCACGGGATCGACGTGTGGGAGGGCAAGGTCGTGCTGTTCGCGGCCGTGGCCTCGCTCCTCGTGATGCTCGCGATGCGGATCTCGGGCTCCCGAAGCACACGCCGCGGTCTCGCGCTCGCCCTGATCGTCCTCGGGGCGCTCTGCGTCTGGTTGCCGGTCGCGGACGCGATCCGCGCGAAGGACCGTTTCGGCGGTGTCGAGGGCGACGACCGGCTGACGCGGACGCTCTCGGTGCAGCTCGGGCTCCCCGAGGAGGTCGTGCGCGAGCGGCTCTCCGAGCTGCTCGATCAGGACCTGCGCGTCGAGATCTCCCCCGGACTGTGGATCACCGCCGCCGGGGGCGTCCTGCTCGTTGCGGGAGGCCTGCTCGGCCTGGCGTGGGTGCGTTTCGAGCGACCCTCCGACGGGGCGGTGGGCTAGAGCGTCGCCAGGTCCGCGCACTTCGCACGGATACCTTCGGCCGCCGCTCGGAGCGCCGTGAGCTCGTCGTCGTTCAGATCGAGCTCCGCGATCTCGGACACGCCCGTGCCCGAAAGCCGCACGGGCACGCCGACATAGACCCCGTCGATGCCGTACTGGCCCGTACACCACGCGCAGACGGGCACGAGCTCCTCGTTCCTGCCCGCGATCGCCTCGACCATCCGTGCGGCCGAGGCGGACGGGGCGTAGTACGCGCTCCCCTTCTTCAGCAGCCCCACGATCTCGGCGCCGGCGTCGCGCGTGCGAGCGTACAGGCGCTGGAGCGTCGAGTCGTCGACCAGCTCGGTGAGCGGCTTCCCGTCGACGGTCGCGTGGCGTGGAAGCGGCACCATCGACTCGCCGTGCGACCCGAGCGTCATGGCCTCGACCACGAGCGGCGAAACGCCGAGCTCCTCCGCGATGAAGGTCCTAAGGCGCGCCGAGTCGAGCACACCCGCCATCCCCATGACCCGTTCCCTGGGGAAGCCGGAGACCTCGGCAGCCAGGAAGGTCATCTCGTCGAGCGGGTTCGTGACCACGATGATGATCGCGTTCGGCGAGCTCGGGACGAGTTGTTGGACCACCTCGCGCACGATGCCGGCGTTCTTGCCGAGCAGGTCCATCCGGCTCATCCCGGGCTGACGGGGGAACCCGGCGGTGATCACGACCACGTCCGAGCCCGCCGTGTCCGCGTAGTCGTTGGTGCCGATCACGTTGGGCTCGAATCCGACGACGGGGGCGGACTGGCGCATATCCAGGGCCAGGCCCTGCGGCAGGCCTTCGACGATGTCGATCAGCACGACCTCCGCGACCCGGCGTTCGACCAGCCGCATGGCCGTGGTCTGGCCGACGAACCCACTTCCGACGACGGTGACGCGCATCCGTGGCGCTCCTTCGGGTCCCGGGGCCGCGCCATCCTATCCGTGGATCCGCTGGCCTCGGCGCGGGCTACTCGCGGCGGCTCGTCAGGTACGCGCCCGCCAGGACCAACCCCGTCCCGACGAGCGAGATCGCCGCGATCGACTCGTCGCGGAAGATCACGCCCAGCACGATGGCGACCACGGGAATGAAGTAGGTCGCGATCGAGCCGCGCGTGGCCCCGGCGCGGCCGACGAGTGTGGCCATGGCCACGAAGGCCAGAGCCGTCCCGAAGCAGCCGAGGAT
Organism: Actinomycetota bacterium; assembly: GCA_046734755.1. Taxonomy (GTDB): domain Bacteria; phylum Actinomycetota; class UBA4738; order UBA4738; family HRBIN12; genus DASSJM01. Next base: position 2,139 of record JBKPRY010000470.1, read on the forward strand.
CACGATGGCGATCATGCTCGTCCACGAGAACTCTGAGTCGGATAGCGAGATGAGGGCCGCGGGGAACAGGAGAACCAACGCGACCGCCTGGGCGCGGATGAGCACCGGCAGCGCGCCGTACCGCTGCTGCAGTGGGACGGCGATGTTGACCGCGACCGCGTAACACAGGACCGCGAGGACCGCGAGGGACGCCCCCAGGGCTGTGGTGTCGGCGTCGTGCGTGGCCGGCCAGAGCACGCAGACCACGCCGAGGAACCCGACCGCGATCCCTGCGATGATCCGCCCGATCGGCATACGGCGGAGCAGGAGCGCGGCCACAACAGCGGCGAAGACCGGAAGCGCGCCGTTGATCATCCCCGCCAGCGAGGAGTCGATCCACTGCTGGGCGATCGGAAACAGCAGCAAGGGTGCGCCCATCCACAGGATCCCGAGCAGCGCGACCCGGGGCAGGTCGGCGCGTTCGACAGGCCGGCGCGAACCCGGCAGGACCCACAAGGTGAGCGCCCCAACTGCCACGCGACCGAACGCCACCACGCCCGGACCGAAGTGCTCGAGACCGATCTCGATGAACAGGAACGAGGAGCCCCAGATCGTGGCCACGGCGGCGAGCAGCCCCCACTCCTGCGGACCGAACGCCTCACGGCGGGTGCCGTGCGCCGTCTCGATCAGCGGTCGCCTGCTCACCCGTTCACCACGCATATCCATCGCTTCGGAGTCCCCGGTCGTGAGACGCGGATCCTCAGAGCTTCTCATCGGCGCCTTATAGACTCCACGACCGCGTCCCGGACCTCGGTGGTGCTCGCGGCGTCCGGGTCATCGCGCGTCGGCCGCAGGTCGTAGGTGACGGTCCGCCCCTCGGCGATGACGGCCGCGACGGCGGCCTCGAGCCGGTCCCCCGCCGGCGTCTCGCCGATGTGCCGCAGCAGCATCGCTCCGCACAGCATCAGAGCCATCGGGTTGGCGCGGTGCAACCCACGGTAGCGCGAGGCGGTCCCGTGGGTCGCCTCGAACACCGCCACGGCGTCCCCGAGGTTGACGCCCGGCGCCACGCCCAGCCCGCCGACGATCCCCGCGCACAGCTCCGAGAGGATGTCGCCGTAGAGATTCGGCAGGAGCACGACGTCGTGGTCCTCCGGACGCTGCACGAGCTGCATCGCGAGGTTGTCGATGATCCGATCCTCGAACGCCACGTCCGGGTACTCGCGCGCCACCCCTCGGGCGGTCTCCAGGAACAGGCCGTCGGAGAACTTCATGATGTTGGCCTTGTGTCCCGCGGTGACCCTCCGTCGCCCGTTCGCCCTCGCGTACTCGAACGCGAACCGCGCGATCCTGCGGCTCGCGGTCTCGCTGATCGCCTTGATCGACAGGCCCGAGTCCTGCCGGACGCGCTTGCCGGTCGTCCGCTCGATGAAGGCGATCAGCTCGGCCGTCTGCGGTGCGCCCTGCTCGAGCTCGATCCCGGTGTACGAGCCCTCCGTGAGCTCCCGCACGACCACGACGTCCGCGCGTTCGTACCGGGACCGCACGCCCGGGTGCAGCGTGCATGGGCGCACCGCCGCGTACAGGCCCAGGGCGACACGGAGCCCGACGTTCACGCTCCGGAAACCGGCCGGCGTGGCGAGCGGCCCCTTCAGCGCCACACGGTTGCCCCGGATCGACTCGATCACCCGGGGAGGAAGCGGTGTCCCTTCGGCCTCCATGACCGAGACCCCGGCGGGCTGGACGTCCCACTCGATCGCGACGCCGGTGGCCTCGATCGCCACGCGAGCGGCGTCGACGAGCTCCGGCCCGGCCCCGTCGCCGGGGATCAGCGTGATCCGGTGCACCGTCACGGGGGGATTGTGATGGGATGATGGCAGGAGCGACCATCCTGACTCTTGGCCCGAACCGACGGAGCGTGCGGTGAGCGACAGAGGCCTGCGCGAGATCGTGGCAGCCCAGACCCGGCTATCCGACATCGACGGACAGGCAGGCCGCCTGTGGTACGTGGGGTACGACATCCACGACCTGGCCGGTCGAACCTCCTACGAGGAGGTCGTGCACCTGCTCCACGAGCTCCGCCTGCCGAGCCAGACGGAGCTGGACGGGCTCACCGACTTCATGGTGGAGGAGCGCGAGGTCTCGAAATTCCTGAGGGACGACCTCATGCCCACGCTGGCCCAACAGACCTCACCGATGTCGATGCTGCGGACGAGCGTGTCGGCCGCCTCCGCCTACGACCCCGACGGCTGGGATGACTCGGCGGACGCAGATCGGCGCAAGGCGCTCCGCCTGATCGCGAAGACCCCGACCCTGCTCGCGATGTATCACCGGATGCGGACGGGTCAGGAGATCGTCCCGCCCAACACCAAGCTCCCGCACGCAGCGAACTTCCTCCACATGCTGCTCGGTTTCGAGCCCTCCAAGGAGGACGCGGAGGTGATCGACACCACGTTCGTGCTGTACGCCGATCACACGATGAACGCCTCCACCTTCACGGCTCGGATCGTCGCCTCGACGCTGGCCGACATGTTCTCGGCCATCACCGCGGCGATCGCGGCGCTCAAGGGGCCGCTGCACGGCGGCGCCAACGAGGAGTCGATGAAGATGCTCGAGGAGGTCGGGTCGCCGGACCGCGCCGAGGCGTACGTCCGCGACCGGCTCGAGCGACACCAGAAGGTGATGGGGTTCGGCCACGCGGTCTACAAGACGATGGATCCGCGGGCGGTGGTGCTCAAGCGCCTGTCCAAGGAGACCGGCGAACGGCACGGCGACACGTCCTGGTACGAGATCTCCGAGGCGATCGAACGCACCGTCGGCGAGCAGAAGGGTCTGTTCCCGAACGTCGACTTCTACGCCGCGAGCGTGTACCACACGCTCGGCATACCGACCGACCTCATGACGCCGATCTTCGCGATCGCGCGGATGGCGGGATGGACGGCCCACGTCCGCGAACAGTACGCGGACAACCGCGTGATCCGGCCCGGATCGGAATACATCGGACCCCGCGATCAGTCGTGGGTCCCGATCGAGGAACGCTAGGCCGCTCAGGCCGGAACCGCAGGAGGCGACGGCGGGGCCGCGGGTTGCGCGCCACCCGTCGCGGCCGCGTCCCACACGCGGTTCAGGTGCTCCTGCACGTACGCCGCCATCCCGAACCAGATCACGAGCGCGAGGATGACGACCAGCGCCGGCGAGATCTGCGATTGGATCCCCCGCTGCTGCTGCATCTGCACGACGTGGTTCGAGGTGTTGTAGTAGGCGATGAACGGCGGCACGATCAGCAGGAAGCCGGGGATCACGGCGAGGAGCGAGCGAGACGGGCTGATCGTCTGGTCGCCGGTGTAGCGGAGGATCTCCTCGTTCACCTTGTAATACCAGTACAGGCCGTAGATGCCGAGCGTGATGATCGTGAGCCCCAACACGCCGAGCGGGTTCCGCTTCAGATAGGGCTGCCCCTGGATCGTCACCGTTTCGGCCACGTCGCCTCCTCCGTCGGTTGCTCGGCGAGTCTACGCCGGCGCCGGGGAGGGGCGGGGGAACAGCCCGGCTTCCTCGATCACGTGCCGGACGGACTCCTCCCGGCCGAGCCCGATCACGTGCACGCCCGAGATGCCCTGCATCGCCCGCAGCCCCGAGACGATCTTGACGCACTGCGCGGTCCCGAGGGCCTCCGCCTCGGGCCCGGCATCCTCGAGCGCGCGGAGCAGGGAGTCGGGCACGCGGACGCCGGGCAGGTGCTCGTTCATGTACCTGGCCTGCCTCGCGCTTCGAAGCGGCGCCACGCCGACGAAGACGGCCGTCCGCTCGAACACGCCGCGGGCGCGGACGACGTCGGCCCATGCCGCCAGCCGGTCCAGGTCGTAGGCGATCTGGGTCATCACGAGCCCGGCGCCGGCGTCCAGCTTCACCTCGAGCCGGGCCGGGTCGTAGTGCTCGACGAGCGGGCTGTCCGCCACGCCGACGAAGTAGCGGGGCGCCGGAGCGATCTCGGTGCCCGATGGGAGCTTCGAGTCCTCACGGAGCCTCGAGGCGAGCGCGATGAGATCGAGCAACCCCAGGTCGTTGACCGTCCCCGCGTCGGGCTCGTCACCGACCGACAGCGGATCGCCCGTGAGGCACAGGAGGTTGCGGGCGCCGAGCGCCCAGGCCCCGAGGAGATCGGCCGCGATCGCCAGCCGGTTGCGGTCGCGGACCGTGATCTGGAGCGTGGGCTCGAGTCCCGTCCTGGCGACGATCGCGGCGCCCGCGACCGGCGACATGTGCGAGCTCGCCGCCGGGTTGTCGGTGACGTTGACGGCGTCCGCGTAGCCAACGAGCTCGCGTGCCTGGCGTTCGACCGGTTCGGGATCGCTCGACCTCGGGGGGACGACCTCGGAGGTCACGCAGAAGCGGCGCGAGCGCGCGAGCGCCTCGAGCCGGCTGCCCGGTTCGCTCAATGCTGCTCGGAAAGCTGTTCGGCCGCGGAGACGGTATTGAGCAGCAGCATCGCGGTGGTCATCGGACCGACGCCGCCGGGGACCGGCGTGATCATCCCCGCGACCTCCTTCACCTCGTCGAACGCCACGTCGCCGACCAGGCCGTGCTCAGTCCGGTGCACGCCGACGTCGACCACGACCGCGCCCGGTTTGATCATGTCGGCGGTCACGAGCTGCGGTCGTCCCGTCGCGGCGACCAGGATGTCGGCGCGCCGCGTGTGCTCCGCCAGGTCG
>JBKPRY010000471.1:0-2790 GCA_046734755.1 Actinomycetota bacterium
GTCCTCCGCGGATTGCGGGGGAGCGAAGTAGTTGCCCTGGGCCAGGTCACAGTCGATGCGGCGCAGCTGCCGGAGTTGGTCATTCGTCTCCACGCCCTCAGCAACCGCGGAGAGGCCGAGCGCGTGCGCAAGGCTCACGACCGCGGCCACGATCGCCGAGTCTTCGGGATCGCGCCCCAAACCGTTCACGAACGAGCGGTCGACCTTCAGTGCGTCCACCGGGAACCGCTTGAGGTAGTTGAGCGAGGAATACCCCGTGCCGAAGTCGTCGATGGCCAGGTGGACACCGGCGCCTCGGAGCCTGCTGAGAAGACTCAGCGTTGCCGCCGAGGCGTCCATCAAGACGGTCTCCGTGATCTCGAGGGTCAGGGCGGAGGGTTGCAGCCCGGTCTCGTGTAGGGCCATCCAGACCGTGTCCTCGAAGTCGGCCCGAGCCAGCTGCCGAGCGGAGAGGTTGACGAGGACGGTCGGGGCGTCGTGGCCCGGATTCACGGGGCGCCACGAAGCGGCTTGGCGACACGCCTCCTCCAAAACCCATGAGCCCAGCGGGCCGATGAGCCCAGTCTCCTCCGCCACCGAGATGAATTCCTCGGGCAGCAGGACGCCGCGCTCGGGATGGTTCCACCGGACGAGGGCCTCGAGCGACCGGACCCGGCCGTCCTCGACGCTCACGACGGGCTGGAAATGCAGGCAGAGATCCCCCATCTCGATCCCGCGTCGGAGCTCGTTCTCGGTCCGCAGCCGTTTTGCTGCCCGTGCCCGCATGGCTTGATCGAAGAGTTCGCACCGGGCCCGTCCGTGCTCCTTCGCCCGATACACGGCTTGGTCGGCGTCGCGGACGATCACGTCCGGACCGTCGGTGGTCCCTAGTGCGATCGCGATGCCGACACTGGTCGTGACCGTTACCTCGCCGGTCTCGAGCGCGATGGGTTCGGCCACCGCACGAGCTATCCGGTCGGCGATGGCGACGGCTTGCTGTTCGCTCTTGATGTCCTGCAAGAGGATCACGAACTCGTCGCCGCCGAAGCGAGATGCCGTGTCCTCGGGACGCAGGACCGTGCGAAGCCGATCAGCGATGCCTGAGAGCACCACGTCTCCCCCCTCATGGCCAAGGCTGTCGTTGATCACCTTGAAGTGGTCCAGGTCCAGGAACAGCACCGCCACCTGGGTCTTGTGACGCTCAGACCGGGCCAGGGCTTGGGCCAGCTTGTCCATGAACAGAACGCGGTTGGCGAGGTTGGTGAGCGGGTCATGGAGCGCCCGTTCGGCAAGATCCTCCTCGGCCCGCTTCCGCGTCGTGATGTCGCTGATGATGCAGTTGACGAACCTGCCGTCGGCCGTACCGAATGAGCTCAGCCCGATCTCGATGGGGAACTCCGTTCCGTCCTTCCGTCGGCCCGCCAGATCCAGGCCCAGGCCCATCGGCCTCGTTCTGAGGTCCTTCTGGTAGTCGGCCCGGTGGCGCACGTGCGCTGCCCGGAGATCTTGTGGCACCAGGGCCTCGACGCGCAGGCCGACCAGCTCGTCGTGCCCGTACCCGAACATCTCCTCCGCTCGAGGGTTGGCCAGTTGGATGCCGCCGTCCTCGCCAACCATCAAGATCGCGTCGGGGGCCGATACCAACAGCCCCTTCACCCACTCCTCGTTCCGCCTGAGCCCATCCTCTGCGCGCCTTCGCTCGGTGATGAAGGCGGCCAGCACGATCGAGACGAGCGCGACGGTTGCGTTGAAGATCTGGAGTGCAACCATCCTGTCCACCAGCGTCTCCTGAGCGAACGGCCCGATGCCCTGCTCCGCGGCCCAGATACCGGTGCTCGACGCCACCAGTGCGGCCGTCGCCGCGCCGCGTTGTTGGAACCGCCAGGCCGCCCACGTCAGGAAGGGGAATATGAGGTACTTCATCTGAAGAGGGCTTTGGAATGCGAACCGGGCCACGGCGACGAGCCCAGCGAAGAGGGCGGCCGCCTCAGCCCTACGTGGCCAGCTCCTCCGTGATGGCGAACGGGCGGACCGCCAGCTTAAAAGGAGAGGCGCCACGATCAGGACGCCCATGGCGTCTCCGGTCCACCACACCGACCAGGTCGGCCAGAAGCGGCTGATCGGGACCGATCCCGAGAGAAGAAGCGTCGCCGTCCCGCAGGTCGCGCTCACCGTCATGCTGAGCGCGCCGAGCAGCACGATGGCCATCGCGTCGCGGAGCCGGTCGAGCTCGAGGCGGAAGCCGGCCCTCTGGAGCAGGCTCGCGCACAGGAGGGGGGCTGCCGTGTTCCCGACCGCGACGCCTGCGGCGGTCATCAGCGACGGGCCGATGGGGGCGTTCACCAGGAACGCGGCCAGGGCGATCGCGGGCCAGACCCTGCGCCCGAACAGCAGCAGCCCGGCCAGAGCAATGCCCGTGGGCGGCCAAATCGGTGTCACCTGACCTCCGACCAGGGCAAGCCGCAAGCTGAGAGATCCGGCGACGTAATAACCAGCCCCGACCAGAACGAGTTTCCCGAGCTCCACCAGCATCGCTGAACGCCGTTCGCGAACGCGCACGACGATGCCGGCTGTGAGGATCCTGTCGGCGAGCGTGCGCCGCGTGGGAACGGCGACGTCCCTACGGTTGCTCATGGCGCATTCGCTCGATGGCTCCCCGGGAGGCCGCAGGATGAGAGGTGGACCGTTGATATCGGCCTCCTCGCATGTGGCGGGCGAAGCGTACGGATCTCCGACTCGCGCCGTTACCTTGGAGATGAACGCTATGGAAGCGAGGGCCTGGCAACAATCAGGTGGATGGCGGAGTGCGGA
>JBKPRY010000472.1:0-7597 GCA_046734755.1 Actinomycetota bacterium
CGCTCGACCATCGACCAGAGCCGGTCGGGCCCCGGGTGGTTGGGGGCACCGTCGTACAGGAACACCGTCGAGCCGAGTGCCGTGGCGCCGACGATCTCCCACGGCCCCATGATCCAGCCGAGGTCGGCGAACCAGAACAACAGGTCGCCCGGCTGCACGTCCGTCTGGTAGGCGACCTCCTCGGCGATCTTGACCAGGAAGCCACCGTGGACGTGCACCGCGCCCTTCGGGCGGCCGGTCGTACCGCTCGTGTACGCGATGAACAGCGGGTGCTCGGGATCCAGGTGGGCGGTCTCGAATCGGTCTGCGTTCGCGGAGAGCAGGTCGTCCCACCGGATGTCGCGCGCGGCATCCCACGGAGCGTCCGGGCGGCCAAGGCGATCGACCACGACGACGTGCCGAACGGAGCCGGCCACCGCCACCGCCTCGTCCGCCGTCTCCTTCATGGGCACGACCTTGCCGCGCCGAGGGAAGCCGTCGGCCGTGATCACGACCGCGGTCTCGGCGTCCTCGAGCCGCTTCGCGATCGCGTCCGCGCCGAATCCCGAGAACAGGGGCAGCCACACCGCGCCGAGCTTCGAGCACGCCATCAGGGCCACCACCGCCTCCGGGGTGGGCGGCAAGAAGATCCCGACCGTGTCGAGCGCCCGCACGCCGAGCGCGGCGAGACCGTTCGCGAGCCGGTCCGAGGCCTCTCGGAGCTCCCGATACGAGACGCGACGGGAGGTCCCCTCCTCGCCCTCCCACACGATCGCGGCGGCGTCGGGGGTGCGTCCGGCCCAGCGGTCGACGCAGTTGTGCGCGAGGTTCACGGAGCCCCCGCCGAACCAGGTCGCCCACTCGATCCCGCGCGAGGTGTCCAGGATCGACGTGTAGGGGTCGAAGAACTCGAGCCCGAGGTCGCGGATCGCGGCGTCCCAGAACCACTCGATGTCCGCGGTCGAGCGTTCGATCAACTCCACTTCGGTGGCGATGCGGTGGGCGCGCATCAGCCGCGTGACGTTCGCCCGCTCCACGACCTCGGGCGAGGGTCTCCATACGATCGTCACGGCCTGCCCCGCTTCCTTCTCCGCGCCTACGGGTACGCTCTGCTGCGCGGGAACGGCGCCGTTCCCGAACCCAGCCTATGACCCCGACGAACCCGACGACGCCGACCGGCGACGCCCCAGCCTCCGAGCGCTCCGGCGCGCACCCGCGCGTCCGACGGGTCTTCCTGGCAGGCACGGCGAGCATCTCGGCGTTCGTCACGGTGGTCGCGGCGATCGTCATGGGCACGTACTTCTGGGCGAGCGCGTCGATCCCGACGATCCCGCCGCTCTCGACGCCGGCCACCGGGTCCACCGGCCCCCAGGACATCGCCGGCAGATGCGACGAGCACGCATGCAACTACCTGCTGCTGGGCAGCGACTCTCGCAAGGGCCTGACGCCCGAGGAGTTGATCGCGTTCGGCACCGACGCGCACATCGGCGGCGAGAATCGCTCGGACACGATCATCCTCGTGCACACGCGGCCCGACCGGCGCGAGGTCGTGTTCGTGTCGTTCCCGCGCGACCTGTGGGTCGACATACCGGGGATGGGAGAGGGCAAGATCAACACCGCGTTCGAGGGTGGCGTGGACGGCGGCGGGCCGCAGCGCGTGGCTCGGACGATCCGGAGCATCAGCGGGATGCAGATCCACCATGTCCTGTACGTCAATCTGCTGGGCTTCCAGCGTGTCGTCGACGCGCTCGGCGGCGTCGACATGTGCGTGCCGTATCCGATGAAGGACCCGCTGACGCTGCTCGACATCCCCGCAGGCTGCCAACACTTCGACGGGCGGACGGCGCTCGCGTACGTCCGGACCCGGCACCAGCCCTGCGACACCGTGCCGGACTTCGCGCGGATCAGCCGGCAGCAGCAGTTCCTGCGGGCGGTGATCGCGAAGGTCCTGCGGCCGGGCGAGCTCCTGCGCCTGCAGGACCTCATCCCCCAGCTGCTCGGGAACCTGGTCGTGGACGAGGGGCTCAACCCCGCGGAGCTCGTCTACCTCGCGGGGCTGCTCCAGGGTGTCGGGACCGACAACGCGGACTTCCGAGCACTCCCGACCGTCCCCGAGGGCATCTACGACTCGAGCGGCACCTTCATCTCGATCGTCCGAGCGGTCCAGCCCGACGCAGACGAGCTGCTACGAAGGATCCGCGAGGGCAAGCCCCTCGGCGACCTCGGCCAGGAGCTGGCACAGACGCCGCCGTCGCCGGCCAACATCGTGGTCTCGGTCGTCGACCGCGATGGAGGCTCGGTCGCGACGGACGTCTTCGACATCCTGACCAAGGGCGGGTTCAACACCTCGCCGGGCGTCGTCGATCTCACCGAGATCCGGCCGCCGACCAAGGGCGCGATGATCCTGTATCACCCGGACGCCGAGTCGGAGGCCAAGGTCGTCGGGACCTACTTCGGCAACCTGGAGCTGGTCCCCGCCCCGTCGGGAACCCTGCCGAAGGGGCAGGACGTGGCGGTCGTCGTCGGCGGGCGCTATCAGATCCCGCCCCCGAGCACCGATGAGCCCGTGGAGTGCCCGACGTAGCGCCGCCCTGAGGCAGACGCCCGCACCCTAGATCTACGAACGCCGGGCGAGCGCGGCGTCCAGGGCCCCGAACGCGACCTCGGGCACGTACCGGCGACGGACGAGGTCCCGGCCGCTTCGGCTGAGGTTCGTCCAGGCGGCGTCCTCCTGGATCACGAACTCGAGCGAGGCGACCATCGCCTCGCGGTCCTCGGCGACCAGCAGGTGCTCACCCGACGACACCTCGAGCCCCGCGGCGCCGTCGGGTCCCGTCACCACCGGCAGGCCGCGCGCGAGCGCGTTCAGCACCTTCACCTTGGTGCCCGAACCCCCGACGCCGACGTCGACGAAGCAACGCGCCCGCCGGTAGAGGACCTCGTCGTCGTCGATCGGCCCCGCGAACTCGGCGCCGCGAGCCTCGTGGATCCGCCGGACGAGACGTCCGGGCGCCCCCGCACCAGCAACGACGAGGCGGGCCTCCGGCACACGTTCGAGCAGGGCCGGGAGATCCTCGCCCAGGAACCGCGAGAGCCCCTCCGCGTTGGGTGGCCACGAGAGCGTGGCGAGGAAGAGCAGCACGGGTTCGGGCGGCGGGGTGAGTTCGGGGCGGTCGAGCAGGGTGGGGTCGGCGACGTTGGGGAGCAGGGCGATCTCGGGGCCGGTGGGGACGAGGGCGGCGAGCGTGGCGCGGTCGCGTTCGGAGACCGCGAACACGACGTCGAACCGCGCGAGCAGCCCGGCCTCGTACCGCCTCACCCGGCCGGCCTCCAGCCGGACCAAGGGCCTGCGGACAGGGTTGGTCTCCACCTCGGCGTGCCGGCGCCACATCACATGCTCGGCGTTGTGTTCGTGGAGAAGGCGGATCCCCGCGAACTCCTCGGGCACATACTGGGCCATCAGCCAGCCGTCGACGAAGACGGCGTCATGATCGCCGGACTCGAGGAGCGTGGCGACGCGCTCGGCCATGGTGGAGCTTCGGTTGCGTTCGATGCTGAGCGGGACGCCGGCCGCGTAGCTCGAGAGCAGGTGGCGAACCGATCGGTCCCGCTCCAGGGGGATCGAGACCACGCCGCCCTCCCGCCTCCAGGGCTGTTGGTCATGACCACGAAAGCAGACGACCTCGACCACGTGCCGGGCTTCCAGGTACGACAGGACCGCCGCGGACTTGATCGTCCCGCCGCTGCGAGGCTCGCCCAGCTGGCGCGGCGTCAGGAACAGGACGCGCACTCAGCCGGCCCGATCAAGCAGAGCCAGGATCGGGAAGACGACGGTCGCCCGCAGGATCCGCGGGAGCCGCCGGGGCTCGAGCGCCAGCCGCCACAGCCATTCGATTCCGAACCTTCGGAACGCGCGGGGCGCGCGGCGCTTCGAGCCCGCCCATATGTCGAACGCGCCACCGACGCCGATCATGATGCGGACCGATGGGAACGCGTCCGCGTGGCGCTCGATCCACCGCTCCTGCTTGGGCGCGCCGAGCCCGACGAGGACGATCGTGGGCGCGGCCGAGCGGATCACGTCGACGGTCTCGTCCTCGCGAGCGAGCGAGCGAGCGATGCCGTCCCCGTCGATCGCGACACCGGCGCCGGCAACCACGACCTTCAGGCCCGGGAGGGCGCGCCATCGTGCGGCCGCGCGTTCGGTGACATCGGACGAGCCGCCGACGAACGCCACGGTCTCCGCGCGCTGGGCCGCCAGGCGCAGCACCATCGCCGCGATCTCCACCCCCGGCCACCGCCGGACCGAGCGGCCGCTCCGGAGCGCCTGGACGATCGCGACGCCTGTCCCGTCGGGGAGCGCGAGGTCTGCCGACCGCAGGAGGTCCGCATACGCGGGGTCCCGTCGGGCGTGGAGCAGGATCTCGGGGTTCGGCGTAAAGATCCGATACGCGCGAGCACCGTCGAGGAATCCGGTCGCCACGCCGCGGAGCTGCTCGACGGACGCGAGTTCGTCCAGGCGGACGCCGAAGATGACCGAGGTCACGAGCGCCCCTCTCTCTCGGTACGCGTGAACCAGGCGTACAGCAGCTCGGTGCGGCGGCGGAGCTTCGGCGGCGCCTCGGCCGCGTAGCGGTCCCGCAGCTCGGCCTTCAATCCCTCGCGCACGCTCGAGGGTCGGGGGATCACGCGTTCGAGGCGATCGCCGTCGCCGCGTCGAGTGCGCCAGTCCTCGTCGATCTCTCGCAGGCAGCGCGCGACGTTGTCCTCGGTCGGGTCGAACTCGGCGAACGCGGTCCCGAACCGCGCGTTCAGCCGACGCGTGATCGCGGCGAGTTCGCCGCCGACCACCTCGTCGAACGTCCCGACCACCAGGTCGCCGCGATGGGGCACGAGCGGCTCGTAGAACGCGCAGAACCCTCGCAGCAGGTCCGTGTATGTCCGCGAGGGATGGCGGATGCGGCTGCTCACGACCGCGCCCTCGGGCTCGCGGATCAAGACGAGCGCCGGGATCCCCAATCGGATCCCCGCGATCACGTGACCCGACGCGTGCGTGTGGTGGGCGACGCGGAGGCTCCTCGGCTCCTGCGCGAGGCGGAACGCCGCGATCGCGAACGAAGACGCGCAGCGAGGGTAGGACTCGACGACGAGGTCAGTCCGCGAGTCGACCAGTTCGCCCTCGCCGCGCAATCGAGCGAGCGGGACTGCGAGCGAGGGGTATGGAGCGAGCCGCGTCATGACCGAATACTTGATCCGGTCCACGCCCGGATGCTACCGCTCGGGCGATCGGCCGGACCCGTGCCTCGCCCGGCGACCGGCGATACTGCCCGCGTGCGGATCGCGATCGACGCTCGCCCCGCCTCCGATGCCGAACCCACCGGCGTGGGCCACTACACCCGGCGGATGCTGTCGCACCTGCCGGCGGCGATGCCGGCCGAGGAGCTGGTGGCGTGGCACCCGCATGCCGGCGGCTCGGATCTCCCGCGCTCGCCGAACCTGACCGAGCACGTGTCGAAGATCCCCGGCGTCCTCGAACCCGTCTGGCGGCGTCTCGAGATGCCGAGGCTCGAAGGGATGGTGCGGTTCGACGCGCTCCTCGCGACGAACTTCCTCCCGCCGCCGACCCGCAGCGACTCGGTCGTGCTGGTCGTCCACGACCTGGCGTTCGAGGTGATGCCCGAGGCGGGCCCCGGGTTCGGCGAGCGATGGCGGCGTCGGTTCGACGGATGGCTGCGGCGCGGTGCCGGCGTGATCGTGCCATCGGCCAGCACGAAGGCCGACCTGCTCCGACGCCACCGACTCGACGAGGGCCGTGTGCACGTGATCCCGCACGGGGCGGACCCGTTCGAGGCGCCCGGGCAGGAGGAGGCCGAACGTGTCCGGGCGCGGTTCGGGATCGGCGGGCCGTTCGCGCTGTTCGTCGGTGGGATCGAGCCGCGGAAGAACCTCGTCGCGCTCGTCCAGGCGTTCGCGCGCGTCGACGACGCGGATCGGTGGCTCGTGATCGCCGGCGGTCGAACCTACTGGGCCCCTCAGGGCACCGAGCCCGTCCGCGCGCAGGTCGCCGCGCTCCCCGACGATGTTCGGCGGCGGGTCGTGCTCACCGGATACGTGTCGGACGAGGAGAAGCGTGCGCTGCTTGAGCGCGCGACGTTGCTCGCGTACCCGTCGCGATACGAAGGGTTCGGGTTCCCCGTGCTGGAGGGGTTCTCGGCGGGCGTCCCGGTACTGACGTCGTCCGCGGCCTCGCTGCCCGAGGTGGCCGGCGAGGCGGCGCTCCTGGTCGACCCGAACGACGTCGACGCGATCGCCGAGGGTCTCGTCCGGCTGTTCGGCGATCTCGGCCTGCGCGAACGACTCGTCGCCGCCGGACGCGAGCGTCTCGGGACGTTCACGTGGGAGCGGGCGGCCGACTCGACGGCCGAGGTGCTCAGGGACGCCGCCGGCCGGCCGGCCGGCGCTCGATAGACTCCGAGCATCCATGAGGACCTCCCGGCATCGGCGCGCGTTGCCGTGGGTCGCCGCCGTCCTGGGTCTGGGGCTGATCGCCGCCGCGTGCAGCGCGAGCGAGGCCGAGCCGCAGGCGATGAGTTCACCGGCCACGTCCCCGAGCCCGAGCGTGAGCACCACCGGGAGTCCTGGCGCGTTCGATGCGACCGCGCTCGAGACCGCGACGCCGATCAAGCACGTCGTGTTCTTGATCAAGGAGAACCGTACCTTCGACAACCTGTTCGGCACCTTCCCCGGCGCCAACGGTGTGACGACCGGGATGTCGTTCGGGCAGCCCCGAACGCTCGTGCGCGGGACCGATGGCCGAGTCCCCGGCGACATCCCGCACTGCTACTCGTGCGCGCTCGCGGCGTGGAACGAGGGCGAGATGGACGGGTTCCTTCAGGGTGACGAGGGGCCCTGGGCCTACACGCAGCTCCACAAGGACCAGCTGCCGAACTACTGGCACTGGGCGCGGCAGAACGTGCTGTTCGATAACTTCTTCGCGAGCGCGCAGGGTCCCTCGTTCCCGAACCACCTGTTCTCGATCGCGGCGACTTCGGGCGGCGCGCACGACAACCCGCGACGGACGCCGAGCCTCACCCACGGCTCGAACACATTTGGCTGCGACGCGCCCCCGCTTCAGACCGTCGAGGTCTACGACAGCGAGGGGCGGATGAGGAAGGTGCCCCCGTGCTTCGACTTCCTCACCGAGGGCGACCTGCTGAACCGTGCGCGGATCCCGTGGGCCTACTACGCCGCGAGCGAGGATCAGAAGGGCTACATCTGGTCGGCGTACTCGGCGATCCGCCGTTACCGGATGCACGAGGACCGGTGGCAGAGGCACATCTTCCCGGTCGACGAGGTCGTGAAGGACATCCGCGAGGGCCTGCTGCCGCCGGTGACGTGGATCACGCCGCGCTTCGAGTTGTCCGAGCACCCCGAGTTCAACTTCTGCCACGGGGAGAACTGGTCGACGAAGGTGATCGACGCGATCATGCGCTCGCCGATGTGGGATTCCACGGCGATCTTCCTCACGTGGGACGACTACGGCGGCTTCTATGACCACGTGCCGCCGCCGCAGGTCGACGACTTCGGGTTCGGGATCCGCGTCCCGATGATCGTGCTCAGC
>JBKPRY010000473.1:0-2124 GCA_046734755.1 Actinomycetota bacterium
AGATGCCGCTGACGCCTGATTGGTATTCGACCCCTCGCCAACTGTCCAGTGCCGAGGACGGGTTCCCCCCTCCGGCAAATCGGTTTCGGAGCCATCGATGTCCGAAGGGACAGCGGCTTCGAGGCAACGACCTACCTGATCGACCTAAGGGTGAAGTACCTGACAGTGGATTCCTCTCCGCTCAAGCACTGTTTCCGACTGAGATTCAAATACGGCAAGTTGACCGGGCTGAGGCAGTCCTTCTCCGAAGGTCGCCGCCCGCAGCCTGAACCACCTCAGTACGCAAGGGAGCCCGTGAGGAGCCATCGCGGTAGTCCTCTAAGATGTCATCGTCGAGTACACGCCCGTGGGTTGGATCGCGTCTTCGACGAGATCCTGGATCGCTTCATCGGCGAGGCCCCTGACGCCGGCGCCTCACGTCGCATCGCCCAAGATGCGCAGCGCTCAAGTCTTGGCGGGTTTCGATGGGACGACGAGATCGCCCGCGATGATGCGCGCTCGCAGGTCCTCGATCTGCGGGCGGATGTCGTCGATGAATCCGCCGCTGTAGGCGATATCGACGCCGCCCTCGGCGAGGCCGAACCGCCGGACTCCGGACGTAAAGATGCCCCGCGAGTAATCTCGAAGCACCTCATAGACCGCGTCGTCCACCCGCTTCACCATCGAGGTGAGCACGTGGGACGGCCACGCCGCGATGTGAAGCTCCGGCGGCGCGTCCTTTGGGTCCATCGCCGTGGTCTCCTGGTACTGATCGACGTCCACCCCGATCGCCCACACATGCCTGTCCCGGATCTCGGTGGCCGCCTGGAAGACACCCAGTCCCGAATCGCCGGCGGCATGGAAGATGACGTCGGCGCCCCACCGATACAGACGCGTCGCAACGTGAAACGCATACGTCGGGGAGCCGAAAGCGCTGACGTCGAAGTAGGGAGTCAGGTATGTCGACCGCACATCGATGCTTGGATCGACGGCGCGGGCCCCGGCTTCGTAGCCGGCCCGGAACTCGTGCATCATGGGGATGTCCATGCCGCCGATGAACCCGATTCGCCCGGTCCGGCTCTTCAGTGCCGCTGCGGCGCCCACCAGGAACGAGCCCGCGCCCGCGTCGAAGGAAGGGTACGACACGTTGGGAAGGCTTGGACTGGGTTGGCCCGTAAAGTCGATGGCCACGTAGTGCGTGTCGGGGAAGTCTGCGGCCACCGCGTTCACGTCGACGGTAGCCGCTGGGGCCAGGATCAGGTCGACACCGTCTTCGGAGAGCCGGCGCATCTCCTGATCCAAGAAATCCAGAGCAGCGGGGACCTTCTCCGCGTCGAGGCCGAACTCGGAGATCGCGCGATCGATGCCCCGCGCGAGCAACGATGGGTAGGTACCCTCACGGGGCTCGATCAACAGTGCTGCCCGCGGCGGCAGTTCCGCGCCGAGGGCTCGAGCGGCGTCGTCCGCGAGTTCGCCCGCCGAGCGCGGACGGTCGTCCGGCGACTTCGCCATCGCGCGCCTGACCACCAGGTCGATCTCGTGCGGGAGGTCGGGCCGCTCACTTGTCACGAGAGGTGGCGGCTGCTGCAGGTGGGCGTACATCAGGCCCGCCTCGTTCTCCGATCGGAACGGGGGCCGGCCGTTCAGGCACTCGAACAGCACGCATCCGAGCGAGTACACGTCGGTCCGCGCGTCGGACGACTCGCCCTTGAACTGCTCGGGCGCCGCGTAGTCGAGCGTCCCGACGAACTGCCCCGTCCTGGTGACGGCGGAATCGCCCGCCGAACGCTTCGTCAGACCGAAGTCCGAAAGGTAGACGTGCTCGACGGGCTCGGAGCTGCGCGGCCGAGCCAGCAGCACGTTTGCCGGCTTGACGTCGCGGTGCACGAGGCCCTGTTCGTGTGCCGCGTCCAGGGCGGACGCGACTTGACGAAGGATCCCGATCGCCCGTGCGGGCTCCAATGCTCCCTCCTCGTGAAGCACCGTCCGAAGGTCCGTTCCCTCCACGAACCGCATCGCGATGAACAGGTCTCCGCCCGAGGCGCCTGCTTCGTAGATCGGGATCACGTTGGGGTGATCGAGCGAGGCGGCGAGCCGAGACTCGCGGACGAATCGCTCGCGGAACCGCTCGTCATCGGCCAGCTG
>JBKPRY010000474.1:0-1336 GCA_046734755.1 Actinomycetota bacterium
CCCGAACACCAGGCGGACCCCGTCGTCGTGGAGCTGGGCGATCGCGCCGGGCGCGGCGTCCGCGCTCGGGGTGTCGACGGGGACGAGCTCGATCGGGCGGCCGCCGACCCCGCCGTCGGCGTTCACGAGCTGGACGGCGAGCCGCACACCGTCGAATTCGTCGACGCCCCCGGGCCCCTGGGCGCCCGAGAGCGGGTACACGGCGCCGATCCTGATCGGATCGGGCGAGGAGGACGTGCACGAGACGCCGGCGAACATCACGAGCACGAGCACGAGTAGGACCGCGCGCCTCATCGGAGCACCACCAGCGCGTTGGCGACCGCATGCGTCGCGGCCGGGACCGTCCATGTCCCCGAGGCCCACCGCTGCCACCCGAACAGCAGCCCGGCGCCCACGTCGACGGGCAGCGCCGAGAGCCCATACGCCGGCACGTGCACGAGTCCGAAGAGCATCGCGGAGCCGACGATGGCGACGGCGGGCCCGAACGATTCCAGCCGGGCAAACGCGAGCCGGCGGAACAGCGCCTCCTCGGCCACCGCCGCCAGGAGCGAGAGCGGGAGGGCGGCCGCGCCCCATGGGAGCGGGACCGGCGAGCCCGAGACGTTCGCCGCCACGGCGAGGGCGCCGAACCCCCATAGGAGCGCGAGACCCGGCGCCAGGTGTGGCCGCTCGCGTTCGAGTGGGACCGCGATCGAGGCCAACCCGATCGTCAGGTACGACGCGGCGAACAACGCGGTGCGCGTTCCCGTGGTGGCCTCTGCGGCGAAGGGCCGCGCGACCAGCACCGCGAACCCCACGACCATCACGAGCGTGGCCGCCCACGTCTGCCGGGCCTCGCCGCGGGTGCTCACGCGTTCGATGTGCGCGCTCACGGCTTCACCTCGAACGCGACGACCGACACCACGCGGGGGTCGAACGGCGCGTGATCGCTCGCGACGAACTCGACCATGATCCGATGTTCCCCCGGCGCGACGTCGGGAATCGTCTGTTCGAGGCCCTGGGTCATCGAGATCAGCGTGTCGTCGAGGATCACGTGCAGGTGTCCCTCGTCCGGAACGATGTGGGTGGTGGTGGCCGGGACGAGCTTGGCGTCCTGGAGCTTCACGCGGAGATCGACGTTCGAGCCGTGGACGACCTCACCGACCTTCGGCAGGACGATCGACAGCTTCGCGGTGCTGCTCGGGCGGTCGGAGCTCGGCGCGGTCGCGCCGGTCGCGCCGCTCCCTCCGTCGTCCGAGCTCCCGCAGGCGGCCAGGACGAACGCCGTCGCGACGATCAACGGGAGCTTCGACATCTTCGGCACGGTCGAATCCTCTCATCCCTCGAACGACTGACG
>JBKPRY010000475.1:0-2138 GCA_046734755.1 Actinomycetota bacterium
TTCTCCGGTGGCGAGAAGAAGAAGAACGAGATCCTGCAGCTCGCCGTCCTCGAACCCGAGATCGCGGTCCTGGACGAGACCGACTCGGGCCTGGACATCGACTCGCTGAAGGCCGTGGCCGGTGGGGTGGCGCAGCTGATCGGTCCGGACCTCGGGGTCCTGCTCATCACGCACTACCAGCGGATCCTGAACTACATCACGCCCGACTTCGTCCACGTGATGATCGGGGGTCGTATCGTGAAGTCCGGCGGCAAGGAGCTCGCCCACGAGCTCGAGGAGAAGGGCTACGAGGGCGTACGTGCGGAGCTCGGCCTCGGCGAGCCCGTCGCGGCGGGGTAGGAGGCACGGTGGCGGTCACGCAGCAGCGGGGCACTGGGACGCTGGATGTCGAACGGATCAGGGCCGACTTCCCGATCCTCGAGCGGACCAGTCACGGCAAGCGTCTGGTCTATCTGGACAGCGCGAACACGAGTCAGAAGCCGCGCAAGGTGATCGACACGATCACCGAGTACTACGAGCGCCACAACGCCAACCTGTATCGAGCCGTGTATGAACTCGCGGAAGAGGCGACGGCGATGTTCGAGGAAGCGAGGGTCTCGCTCTCGCGTTTCATCGGCGCGCCGGATCCCTCCACGGTCGTGTTCACCCGGGGCACCACCGAGTCGATCAACCTCATCGCCAACGCCTGGGGCAGAAGGTTCCTCCGGGAGGGCGACGAGATCCTGTTCAGCGAGTTGGAGCACCACTCGAACATCGTCCCCTGGCAGCTCGTGGCCGGCGCGACCGGCGCGGTCACGCGCCTGGTTCCGATCGAGGACGACGGGACGCTCGACCCGTCGCGGGTCGAGGCGCTCCTCACCGATCGAACGAGGGTGCTCGCGATCACCGGACAGTCGAACGTGCTCGGCACGATGCCCTCCATCCACCGGTTGACCGAGTCCGCGCACGCCGTGGGTGCGATCGTGGTCGTGGACGGAGCGCAGCTCGTCCCGCACAACCCGGTGGACGCCGCGGAGCTCGGCGTGGACTTCCTCACCGTGTCCGGCCACAAGATGCTGGGCCCGACGGCGTCGGGCGGGCTCTACGGACGTCTCGAGCTGCTCGACGCGATGGACCCCTTCTTGGGCGGCGGCGAGATGATCATGGAGGTCTATCCCGACCACTCGACCTTCAAGGCGCCTCCGCACAAGTTCGAGGCGGGGACGATGAACATCTCCGAGGAGATCGGCCTCGCCGCGGCGATCGAGTATCTCGAGGCGCTCGGGATGGGGAATGTCAGGAGCCACGAGCGGGAGCTCACGGCCTATGGCATCGAGGCGCTGGAGTCGGTGGGCGCGACGGTGTTCGGCCCGAAGGATCCCGGGCTCCGCGGTGGCGCCCTCTCGTTCTGGTACAAGGACATCCATCCGCACGATCTGGCCCAGGTGCTGGATCAGGAGGGGGTGTGCGTGCGGCCCGGTCATCACTGCGCCCAGGTCCTTATGCGGCGGTTGGGGGTGCCGGCGACGACACGAGCCTCGTTCTACGTGTACAACACGAGGGAAGACGTGGACGCGCTGATCGTGGCGCTCGAGAAGGCGGGGGCGTTCTTTGGCGCTTGACGAGCTCTACAAGGAAGTCATCCTCGATCACTACAAGAACCCGAGGACCAAACGCGAGATGCCGGACGCCGAGCTCTCGTGTTCGAAGAACAACCCGCTCTGCGGCGATGAGATCACCGTGTTCGTGCACGAGGACGACGGCAGGGTGCTCGACGTCTCGTTCGTCGGGCAGGGGTGCTCGATCAGTCAGAGCTCGGCCTCGATGATGACCGAAGCCGCCGCCGGCGAGACCCGGGGGGAGGTCGAGCGACGGATCGGGGCCTTCCGGGGCATGATGGCCGGCGAGGTCGAGGCGGACGAGGACGCGTTCGGCGAGCTCGTGGCGCTCAAGGGCGTCGTGAAATACCCGGTCCGCGTGAAGTGCGCCGTGCTCGCGTGGGATGTGCTCCAGGAGGCCCTGGCCGGCGAGGGCGAGGCCGGCGGCTCCGCCCCTCATCAGGTCCGGGTTTAACGGGGCGCTGCTCATCAGCTCGCGTATAGCATGTGGACATGCCGATCTATGGATTGGTCATCACGCTGAGCGACGCGGAGTTGAGC
>JBKPRY010000476.1:0-8834 GCA_046734755.1 Actinomycetota bacterium
CCTCGGGCCGAGTCCTCGAGGTCGGCGATGATCCTCGTTGTGCGGACCTTCGGGGCTCCGGTGACCGATCCGCTGGGGAACAGGGCCCGGAACGTGTCGAGCAGCGTGATCTCGGATCGCAGGTCGCCCTCGATGGTGGAGGTCAGCTGCCATACGGTCTCGAAGCGCTCGGCCTCCAGCATCCGTTCGACCCCGACCGAGCCGGTTCGACAGATCCGGCCCAGATCGTTGCGGAGCAGGTCGACGATCATCGCGTTCTCGGCGCGGTCCTTCGACGAGGCGACCAGGCGCGCCGCGATCTCCTCGTCCTCGGCCTGCCAGCGACCGCGGGACGCGGTCCCCTTCATCGGGCGCATCGTGATCCGTTCGCCGTCGATCCGGAAGAACAGCTCCGGCGACGCCGAGAGCACGCGGTAGCGCCCGAGGTCCAGGAACGCCGCGTACCCCCCGCGTTGCGCCAGGCAGAGGTCCAGGTAGAACCCGCGTTCGTTCCCTTGGATCATCGCCCGCAACCGGATCGTGTGGTTCACCTGGTAGGTGTGCCCGGCGGCGATCAGCTCGCGGATGCGTTCGACGGCGGCGTCGTAGGTCGCGTGGTCGACGCTCGGGCGCCAGGGGGAACCCGCCGATCCGGGCGGTTCGAGCCGCCCGGGTTCGAGCGGCGGCAGATCCTCCTTCCGTTCGAACAGGGCGAACCAGGCAAGCGGGAGCTCGGCGAACGGATCGTCGGGCGCCCGGACATGCACCGCGAGCTCGGGATCGAGGCCGGGCGCCGCCTCGTACGCGACGAACCCTGCCGCCCACAGCCCTCTGCCGGCCGCCGACCCCGCCGCGTCGATCGCGCCGGCGACCTCGCTGGGCCGGCGGGCCTCGATGACGCCGACCGGCTCGACGAGCCGGAACGACCGCTCGGCGCCGGCCACCAGGTCGTCGAAGCGCGCGTCGATCACGTCAGAACTCCGTCAGCCGCGGCGAGCTCGGATCTCCTCGATCACCTTCGGGACGACCGTGAGCGCGTCGCCGACGACGCCGAGGTCGGCGAGCCGGAAGATCGGCGCGTCCCCGTCCTTGTTGATCGCGATGATCCGCTTGGCACCCTTCATCCCCACGACGTGTTGCGTCGCGCCGCTGATGCCGACGGCGATGTACACCTCGGGCTTGACGGTCTTGCCCGTCTGGCCGACCTGGTACGCGTACGGCACCCATCCCGCGTCGACCACGGCCCGGCTGGCCCCGACGGCCGCGTCACCGATCGCGGCGGCGAGGTCGTCGAGGAGCTTGAAGTTCGACGGGTCCTGCAGCCCTCGGCCGCCGGCGATGACGACCTTCGCATCCTCCAGCCGGGGACCGGAGGCGGTCTCTTCGTGACGTTCGATGCGCCGCACGGTCGTGAGCTCGTCGGGGACCGGCGTGTTGACCGCCACGACCTCGGCGATGCCGCCGTTCGGCTCGGGGGCGAAGGACTTCGGTCGAACCAGCAGGAGGCGTGGCGCGGACCCCTCGAGTGTCACATCCACGACGCGGCTCCCGCCGAAGATCTGCGTCTGCGCCGCGTCCACGGCCGTCACGTCGGTCGCGTTGCTCATCAGCGTCGACCCGAGCCTGGCCTGCAGCCGCCCCGCGACGTCGCGCGCTTCGTAGCTGGTCGAGAACAGGACCAGGTCGGGCGTGTGCTCCCGGATCAGGGCGTCGAGCGTATGCGCGGCGGGTCGGCCGAGCGTGTCCGCGTAGACCTGCTCGTCGCTCGCGAAGACCCGGGCGGCGCCGTGCTCGCCGAGCGCGGGCGCGGCCGCCGTCGCCCCCGGACCCAGCGCGACCGCGGCGACCTCGTCGCCGATCGTCCGGGCCTTGGTCAGCAGCTCGAGCGCGGATGGGCTCGGCCCCTCGGGCGTGACCTCGGCGTAGACCCAGACCGTCGTCACGTCAGATGGCCTTCGCCTCGACGAGCAGCTCGGCGATCTTGGAGGCGGCGTCGTCGCCGGCCTGGATCACGACGCCGGCCGACTTCTCCGGGGCCTCGGAGACCGCGGTCACCCGTTGCGTGGGGGCGACGTCGGCCTCGGACAGGCCGAGGTCGGCGAGCGAGAGCTGCTCGAGGGGCTTGGACTTGGCGGCCATGATGCCCTTCAGCGTGGGGTACCGGGGTTCGGCGGCGCTCCCGGTCACCGTCACGAGCGCGGGCAGTGGGCTCGTCACGACGTCGTAACCCGCCTCCGTCTGCCGCTCCACGCGGAGCGCCCCGTCCTGGACCTCGACCTTGCGCGCGAACGTCGCGCTCGGCACCCCGAGGAGCTCGGCCACGGTCATCGGGAGCGTGCCGGTCGAGCCGTCGGTCGATTCGACGCCGGCGAGGACCAGGTCGAAGGGTGAGCGCCCCACGGCTGCAGCGAGGATCCTCGCCGTGGCGAGCGCGTCGGCCCCACGGAGCGCGGGATCGGTCACCAGCACCCCGCTCCCCGCGCCCATCGAGAACCCCCTGCGGAGCGCGGCCGTCGCGACCTCGGGCCCCATCGAGACCAGCGTCACCTCGCCGCCGTGCGCCTCGACGAGCTGGAGCGAGGCCTCGACCGCGAACTCGTCACCCGGGTCCAGGGCGCCGTCGACGCCCTCGCGGACGAGCAGGAGGTCGTCCCCGAGCGAGGGCGTCCCCTGGGGTTCGGGGACGTACTTGACGAGCACGACGACGTGCACGGGATCTCGACTCCTCGGTGGCCGCTGGCTGGGCCGAGGATACCCGCGGCGACGCGGGCGCATGCACCTCGTAGCATCTGGCCATGCCGAAGGGGGCCGTGCTCGTGGCCATGTCCGGCGGTGTGGACTCGTCCGTCGCCGCCTGCCTGCTGCTCGAGCAGGGCTACGACGTAGTGGGCTCGCACCTGCGGTTGGTCCACCTGGACGGGCTGGAGCACGGCTGCTGCGGCCCCGCGGCCCGGAGGGATGCGGCCGACGTCGCGCGGATCGCCGGGTTCCCGTTCGAGATCCACGATCTCTCGGCCGAGTTCGAGCGGACCGTGATCGGGGATTTCGTGGCCGAGCACGAGGCCGGCCGCACGCCGAACCCGTGCGCGCGCTGCAACGGCGAGATCAAGTTCGGCGCGTTCCTGCGAAGGGCCGACGAGCTCGGGATCGACGCGGTGGCGACCGGCCACTACGTGCGGACGGATCGGAGCGGCGGCCGCCTGCGACTGCTCCGCGGCGCGGATCGCGCGAAGGACCAGTCCTACATGCTGCACATGCTGGGTCAGCGCCAGCTCGCGAGGTCGCGGTTCCCGCTCGGCCGGATGGCGAAGGCCGAGACGCGCGCGGCCGCGCAACGCTACGGGCTCCCCGTCGCGAGCAAGCCCGATTCGCAGGAGCTGTGCTTCGCACCGAGCGGCGACGCCGGGGCGTACCTGGCCTTCGCGGCCCCGCACCTGATGCGCGACGGCGAGGTCGTCGACACCGATGGGCGGGTGCTCGCGCATCACGCGGGCTCCGCGGCCTTCACCGTCGGTCAGCGGCGCGGTCTCGGCGTCCCGGGTCCCGAGCCCTCGTACGTACTGGAGATCGACGCGCGGGCCAACCGGGTGGTCGTCGGGCCGGGGGAGCTGCTCGCGCGCTCGGGCGCGATCGCCGATCGGGTGTCGTGGGTGGCCGGCGAGCCTCCGTCCCCGGCGCCCTTCGAGGCCGAGGTCCGGATCCGGTATCGGGGCGGCGACGTCCCATCGGTGGTCGAGCCGCTCGGGGAGGCGATCCGGATCGAGTTCCGGACGCCGCAGCGCGGGGTCTCGCCCGGTCAGAGCGCCGTCGTGTACCGGGGCGAGGAGCTCCTCGGCGGCGGGCGGATCGTCGCCGCGCTGCGCTGAGCGAACCGCCGGTTCTCGGCGAGATGGGGCCATGAGGCCCTGGGGTCGAGCGCCCGGATATCATCGCCACGTGGAGGGCCGGCGCCGGTGAGGTTGCTCAAGCGCAAGTCCCGCACCTTCGAGATCCAGGTGCAGGACATGACGCTGCACATCCAGGCCGCGACCGACGTCGACGAGGAGTCACGCGCGGCCGCGCTCTCGTTCTGGGAACTGCTGCATACCTACTCGATCCGCAACCCGGAGTTCAGCTCGTCCAAGCGTCCCGTGAGGGTGCCCGGTGACGCCCCCGAGATCGTGCGCGAGATCGCCTCGACGGCCGGGCGTGCCGGCGTCGGCCCGATGTTCTCGCTCCAGGGCGCCGTCACCGATCACGTCGGCCGGTTCCTCGCGCGCGAGGTGAACGAGGTGACCGTCAACTGCGGCGGCGACTACTTCATCCGGTCGCGACGCCGGCAGAAGCTCACGGTCCTTCGCCGGCCGGGCTCCTCCGTGGCCGTGGTGGTCCCCGCCAACCGTCAGGGCCTCGGGGTCTCGATGACGCTGGGGCACGGGCCGAGGCGCTCGGAGGTGGACGGCCTGGCGGTGCTGGCCGAGTCCTGCATGCTCGCCGGCGCCGCGGCCGCGGGCGTCCAGGCGATCCTGACCAAGGAGAACGGGCTGCACGGGGCCTTGGCGTACCTGAAGCAGGTGACCGGCGTGATCGGCGGGGTCGTGTTCCTCGGCGAGCGGATCGGGATGGCCGGGGGTCTGGAGCTCGCGGCTTGACCCGCCCCCTCCTCGGCCGCTCCGACCCACGGGAGCGACGCGGGGGCGCGATCGTGGGCGCCCCGGTCCGGACGTGAGCACCACGAAGGAGGAACGGGAGCTCGCGAACGCGAAGCTCCGCGTCGAGGAGCTACGCGAGCGGGCGAACTTCCACTCGTACCGCTACCACGTCCTGGACGACCCCGAGGTCTCCGACGCCGAGTACGACGACCTCATGAAGGAGCTCCGGGCGCTCGAGGAGCGGTTCCCGGAGCTCGTCACGCCGGACTCGCCCACGCAGCGCGTCGGCGCGACGCCCGCGGACCTGTTCGCGCCGGTTCAGCACCGAACGCCGATGCTCTCGCTCGACAACGCGTTCAGCCGCGAGGAGCTCGAGGCCTGGGCCACCCGCGTCGAACGCGGCGTGGGCTCGGGCGCCGAGTACTCCTGCGAGC
This sequence comes from Actinomycetota bacterium, assembly GCA_046734755.1. GTDB lineage: Bacteria > Actinomycetota > UBA4738 > UBA4738 > HRBIN12 > DASSJM01. The sequence goes on from JBKPRY010000476.1 coordinate 5,045, forward strand.
TGAAGATCGACGGCGTCGCGTGCGCCCTCACCTATGAGGACGGCGTGCTGACCAAGGGTGCGACGCGAGGCGACGGGCGGACCGGCGAGGACATCACGGCCAACGTCCGGACCGTTCGGAGCGTCCCGCAGCGCCTCGACGTGAAGGAGCCGCCCGCCTACCTCGAGGTCCGCGGCGAGATCTACCTGCCGGTCCGGGCGTTCGAACGGTTGAACGAGGAGCTGCTGGAGGCCGAGAAGCGACCGTTCGCGAACCCACGCAACGCGGCCGCCGGCTCGCTTCGCCAGAAGGATCCGAAGGTGAGCGCGTCCCGGCCGCTCGCGCTGCTGGTGCACTCGTTCGGCTTCGCCGACGGCGTTCGCTACGAGTCGCATTCGGCGTTCCTCGCGTGGTGCAAGGCGGCCCGCCTCCCGGTCGCCCCGACGTCAGAGGTCGTCAAGGACATGGACGGTATCGCGACGTACCTCGCGCATTGGGAGACGGACCGCCACAGCGTGGCGTGGGAGATCGACGGCGTGGTGGTCAAGGTCGATCAGACCGCGCTCCAGCAGGAGCTCGGAGCGACCAGCCACGCGCCGCGGTGGGCGATCGCCTACAAGTTCCCGCCCGAGGAGCGCACCACGCTGCTGAACGAGATCGGCGTGCACACCGGCCGGACGGGCATCGTGACGCCGTTCGCGTTCCTGGAGCCCGTGCAGGTGGCCGGCGTGACGATCTCGACCGCGACGTTGCACAACGAGGACGAGGTCCGGCGCAAGGACGTGCGCGAGAAGGACACGGTGGTCGTTCGGCGCGCGGGCGACGTGATCCCCGAGGTCGTCGGGCCCGTGCTGTCCAAGCGCAAGAAGGGCACGCGCCGATGGGCCTTCCCGAAGACCTGCCCGTCGTGCGGCACCGCGCTCGTGCGCAGGGAGGGCGAGGCGTACTGGCGCTGCCCGAACAAGCGCGGGTGCCCGTCGCAGAACATCGAGTGGCTGTTCAGCTTCGCCTCGCGCGGCGGGCTGGACATCGAGGGCCTCGGCTACAAGACCGGGATCGCGCTGATCGACCTGGGGCTGGTGGCCGACCCCGGCGATGTCTTCTCGCTCACCGCCGACGACCTGGCGCAGCTGCCCGGGTTCGCCGACAAGTCGATCTCGAACCTCCTGTCCTCGATCGAGGCCGGGAGGGACCGGCCGATCTGGCGGCTCCTCACGGCGCTCAACATCCCGCACGTCGGCACCCACGTCGCGCAGGTGCTGGCGAACGCCTTCGGGTCGATCGACGCGCTGCTGGAGGCCTCCGAGCAGGACGTCGACGACGTCGAGGAGATCGGCCCCGAGATCGCTCGCAGCGTCCACGCGTGGTTCGCCGACAAGGCAAATCGAAAGCTGATCGAGAAGCTGCGCGCGGCCGGCGTTCGGATGAAGGACGAGGCGCCCAAGAAGACGAGGGGCAGGCAGCCTCTCGCCGGCAAGACGATCGTCCTCACCGGCGGCCTCGAGGGCCTGTCGCGCGACGAGGCCGCGGCCGCGGCCGAGGCCGCCGGCGCGCGCGTGGCCTCGAGCGTGTCGAAGAAGACGGACTTCGTCGTCGTGGGCGAGAACCCGGGCACGAAGGCCGCCCGGGCCGAGGAGCTCGGCGTCGAGACGATCGACGAGCGGGAGTTCGCCAAGCGCCTGGGCCGCAAGTCCTAGCGCCGAGCGCGTCCCCGAGCACCTGTGGCACGATGCCCGCGGTCCGGACCAGGGAGACGCGATGACGGCCGTCGTGATCGACGGGAACGCGATCGCCGAGCAACTTCGGCAGAGCATCGCCGACGAGCTCCAGGTGTTGCGGTTGTCGGAGGTCCGCCCGGGCCTGGCCACGGTCCTGATCGGCGAGTCGTTCGACGCCCAGGCCTACGAGAAACACGTGAAGCGGTTGGCGGAGAGCCTCGACTACCGGTACGTGTGCGAGCGCCTGCCCGAAGACATCGAGCTCGCCGACGTGATCGCCACCCTCGGCAAGCTGAATGCGGACCCGAGGATCACCGGCATCTTGGTCCTGCACCCGCTGCCGCCGCACATCCCCGAGGCCGAGATGAACAGCGCGGTCGATCCACTGAAGGACATCGAGGCCGTGCACCCCTTGAACACGGGGTTGCTGGCGCAGGGCCGTCCACGGTTCCTTCCCTCCACCCCCGCGTCCTGCTTCTACCTGCTCGATCACTACGCGGACGCGCACGGCGGCGGCCACGAGAGTTTCTACTCGGGCCGGACGATGGTGGTGGTCGGTCGTTCGAACAGCGTGGGCAAGCCCGCGCAGATGCTCGGCCTCCAGCGCAATGCGACCGTGATCGCCTGCCACAGCCGGAGCAAGCCGCTGGAGAACTACACGCGGCAGGCGGACATCCTGATCGTGGCCGCCGGCGTCCGCGGGATCGTCGACGGCTCGATGGTCAAGAAGGGCATGGTGGCGGTCGACGTCGGGATCCACTCGGTCAAGGACGACCAGACCGGCAAGAGCAGGATGGTGGGGGACCTGGACTTCGAGTCGGTCTCGGCCAAGGCGGAGGCGATCACCCCGGTCCCCGGCGGCGTGGGGCCGATCACCGACGTGTGGCTCGTCGGCAACGCGCTGATGGCCGCTGCGATCGCGCACCAGGTCGAGCCACGCTTCGGGCTCTTCCGCTGAGCCCGGGCTCGCTCGGGTGGGGTCCGGCGGACCGCCCCGCTAGACTGCCGCACATGCCGCTGGAGATCGACATCGAACACGTGGCGCGGCTCGCGCGACTCGAGCTCACCGACCGAGAGAAGGAACGCCTTCGCGAGCAGCTCGGCGTGATCCTCGAGAACGCCGCGAAGGTGAGCGAGGTCGCGACGGACGATGTGCCGCCCACGGCGTACGCGATCCCGAGATCCAATGTGCTCCGGCCGGACGAGATCACGCCGTCGCTCACGACCGAGCAGGTCCTGGCGAACGCTCCCGAGGTGGAGTCCGATCGGTTCAGGGTCCCGCGGGTCGTGGAGGTCGAGTGAGCGGGCCGACGGCCCCGTGTGACCTCACGGCGAGCGAGCTCGGGACCAGGCTCCGTGCCGGGGAGATCTCGGCCGTCGAGATCCTGGACTCGTGTCGATCGCGCATCGACGCCGTCGACGAGCGCGTCCACGCGTTCCTCGCTCGAACCGACGACCTTGCCCGTGAGCAGGCCCAGTCGGCCGACGCGCGGATCGCCGCCGGCGTCGCGCCTGGCGCCACTGGCATCCCGCTCGCGCTCAAGGATGTGCTCTCCACGGCCGGGGTGACCACGACCTGCGGCTCGAAGATCCTGGAGACCTACGTCCCGCCGTACGACTGCACGCCCTGGGAGCGACTGCGGGCCGACGGGGGAGTGCTGCTCGGCAAGACCAACTGCGACGAGTTCGCGATGGGGTCGTCGAACGAGAACTCGGCATTCGGCCCGGTCCACAACCCGTGGGGCCTCGACCTGGTTCCGGGCGGCTCGAGCGGCGGCAGCGCGGCCGCGGTCGCGGCGGGCGAGGCCGTATGGGCGCTCGGAACCGACACCGGCGGCTCCGTGCGTCAGCCGGCATCGCTCTCAGGGGTGGTGGGGCTCAAGCCGACCTACGGCCTGATCAGCCGGTACGGGCTGATCGCGTTCGCGTCCTCGCTCGATACGGTCGGGACACTCACGCGGAGCGTCCGGGACGCCGCCCTTCTGCTCTCGGCGATCGGGGGCAAGGACCCGATGGACGCGACCAGCCTGGACGAGCCCCCGCGCGACTACACCGAGGGTCTCGAGGGCGAGGTCTCGGGCCTGCGGGTGGGC
>JBKPRY010000477.1:0-1188 GCA_046734755.1 Actinomycetota bacterium
GCACGGGGGGCATCGTGAACATCCGGCCCGCGACGCACGAGGACGACGGCTTCCTTCGGGAGATGCTGTACGAGGCCGCGGCGTGGAACCCCGACTGGCCGCGCGAGCGGATGATCGCGGCGCTCGCCGACCCGATGCTCGAGCGGTACCACCGCGACTGGGGCCGCGAGGGCGACGCCGGGGTCATCGCCGACCTCGATCGGCAACCGGTGGGCGCGGCCTGGTACCGGCTGTTCACCGCCGAGCAGCCGGGGTACGGGTTCGTCGACGAGAAGACGCCCGAGCTCGGCATCGCCGTCGTCCCCCTCCACCGTCGCAAGGGGATCGGCGAGACCCTCCTGCGAGCGCTGATGGTTCAGGCGCGCGAGGACGGGTACCAGGCGCTGTCGCTCTCGGTCGCCGTGCACAACCGGTCGCGGATGATGTACGAGCGCGCGGGGTTCGAACCCGTCCGAGAGGAGGCCGAGGGCGAGTCCTGGGTGATGCGCGCCGAGCTCGGCTGACCGGGCCGCGAGGTCGAGGGCTCAGGTCTCGTCGACGCGCTCCGCGATGGCGGTGCGGGAGGCCCTCGCCGCCTCCTCGCGGCGGATCTGGCGGATCCGGTTCCACACGAACCACGCGAGCCCGACCAGGAGGGCCCCGGCGATCACCCAGGCAAACGGCCGGATGATCGCCTCCGCCCGGTCCCACCGCTCGCCGAGCAGGGCGCCGATCCAGGCCAGTGCGATCACCCAGGGGAGGCAGCCCAGCACCGTGTAGACGGTGAAGCGCCAGAACCGCATCCGGACCACGCCGGCCGGCAGGCTGATGAAGGTCCGGATCACCGGGAGGAGGCGGCCGAAGAAGACGGCCGACTGCCCGTGTTGCTCGAACCACGCGTGAGCCCGGTCCACCTCGTGGGGCCGTATCAACAGGTACCGACCCCACCGGTCGATCAGCGGACGGCCGCCCGAGTAGCCGGCCCAGTAGGCGAGCCACGACCCCACGAGGTTGCCGAGCGTGCCCGCGAGCACGACCAACCAGAACTCGAGCTGCTGCTCGGGCGCCAGGAAGGGGGCGGTGACCAGCGCGCCGCCGAACAGCATCGTGACCTCCGAGGGGATCGGGATGCAGGCGGATTCGAGCAGCATCAGGACGAAGATCGCCAGGTAGCCGTACCGGGCGATCTCTCCGGTCACGAAGTCGGTG
>JBKPRY010000478.1:0-1617 GCA_046734755.1 Actinomycetota bacterium
GCCGGCGGCCTCGGAGGACCCCCTGATGTCGGTGTTCGAGGACGGCGACCTGGTCTTCCACTGGCACGAGGACACGTTCGACCTTCCCGAGGATGCGACGTTGCTCGCGACCGGCGACCTCGTGCGGACACAGGCGTTCCGCTACGGCGAGACCGCGTGGGGTACCCAGTTCCACCTCGAGGTGGACCGGGCGGAGATCGACCTGTGGCTCAAGACCGCCGGCGACGACGGCGTCCGGGCGTGGGGTTCGACCCGCGAGGAGTTGGAGGCCCAGACCGACCGCTTCATCGACGCCCACGAGGACCGAGCCCGGGAGTTGTTCCGGCGGTTCTGGGGCGTCGTCCGAGGCGGCGGGTGACGCCGGTCCAGCGGCCTGGCCCCCGCCGCCCGCCGGGGTCTACGATCCTCTGAACGAGCTGGCAGGGGAGGCATCATGGCCGAGCTGAACGTCGTGAGCTTTCGTCCGGAGCGCAGCGACTACGCGTGGACCTTCGGCGGGGTCGATCCCGTGATGAAGATCAAGCCCGGCGACGTGCTGGAGATCTGGACCGACGACTGTTTCGGGGGTCTCGTCGAGAGCGTGGACGACCTGCCGTCGAAGAAGATCACGGCGTTCAACCCGCAGACCGGGCCCTTCTACGTCGAGGGGGCCGAACCCGGCGACACGCTCGCCCTGCACTTCGTCTCGATCGAGCCCTCCCGCGACTGGGCCGTCTCGACGACCTTCCCGCTGTTCGGCGCGCTCACCTCCACGACCAGGACCGTGACGCTCCAGGACCCGCTCCCCGAGCTCGTGTGGCGTTACGACGTCGACCGCGAGCGACGCATCGTCCACTTCGAGGCTCGCCGCGGCGACTTCACGACGGACCTGCCGCTCGACCCGATGCACGGGACCGTCGGCGTCGCGCCGGCGGGCGGCGAGGCGCGCTCGTCGCTGGTGCCCGACGCACACGGCGGCAACATGGACACGCCCGAGATGCGGGCCGGCACGACGTGTTACCTGGGCGTGAACGTCGATGGGGCGCTCTTCTCGCTCGGGGACGGCCACTGCCGGCAGGGCGAGGGCGAGACCTGTGGCGTGGCGGTCGAGGCCGCGATGGACACGGTGTTGATCGTCGAGCTGATCAAGGGCCGACTCACGCCGTGGCCCCGGCTGGAGGACGACGAGCACATCATGTCGACGGGTTCGGCCCGGCCGCTGGAGGACGCGTTCCGGATCGCCCACGGCGACCTGGTGCACTGGCTCGCGGAGGAGCACGGGCTCGAGACGCTCGACGCCTACCAGCTCGTGTCCCAGATCTCGGAGAGCCCGGTCGCGAACGTCTGCGATCCCAACTACACGTTCGTGGCCAAGGCTCCCAAGCGCTACCTGCCCTCGAGCGATGTCTACGGATCGATCCGGGCCGGGCTCGTCGAGGTGGCGGGTCGGTACCTGGGCGAGCGGGGTGGGGGATAGCCCTCCCGGGCACGGTGCTACAGTCGCGGAGCCATGGGCCCCCGCGCGCGAGACCTCGGGGTCGTGATCGGGCGCCTCGGCCCGGGACCACACAACGCCATCACGGACGTGGACGGCGTACGCGTCGGCCACGCAACGGTCGTCCGTGATGAGCCGTCGGT
>JBKPRY010000479.1:0-1208 GCA_046734755.1 Actinomycetota bacterium
GCGGCGGCCACCCGGTCGGGCGTCCGCAGCGCCGAGGTCGGCCGGATCGCCTCGTGTGCCTCCTGCGCGTTCCGCGACCGGGTCTTGAACCGGCGCGGCTCGGCCAGCGCGTACTCGGCCCCGAACTCGGTCCGGACGAGCTCACCGATCTCGCGCAGGGCCGCCTCGGCCAGGCTGAGCGAGTCGGTCCGCATGTACGTGATCAGTCCGACCGTGCCCTCGCCGGGCAGGTCCACTCCTTCATAGAGGCGCTGCGCGAGCGTCATCGTCTTGCGGGCGCCGAACCCGAGCTTTCGGGCCGCCTCCTGCTGCAGCGTGGAGGTCTTGAACGGGGGGCGCGGGCCCTCCTTGCGTTCCTTGCTCTCCACCTTGGCCACCCGGTAGTCGGCCTCGCGGAGCCGCTCGACATGAGCCGCTGCCTGGGCCTCGGCGGTCAGCAGCACGCCCTTCTTGTCGGGCGCGCTCGCGATCCGTCCCTCGGGCACGCTCACGAGCCGGGCGAGGAACGGTCGATCCTCGCCCGACGGGGTGAGGCGGGCATCGACGCTCCAGTACTCGACCGGGGTGAAGTCGCGGATCTCGCGCTCGCGCTCGACGATCATCCGCAGCGCGACCGACTGCACGCGCCCGGCCGAGAGCCCGGGCTGAACCCGCCGCCACAGCAGCGGCGAGATCTTGTAGCCGACCAGCCGGTCGAGCACGCGCCGCGCCTCCTGCGCATCGAAGAGCTTCAGGTCGATCTCGCGCGGGCTACGGAAGGCCTCCAGGATCGCGTCGCGCGTGATCTCGGTGAAGGTGACGCGCTTGGCCTGCGCCGGATCGACCCCGAGCAGGGATGCCACGTGGAACGCGATCGCCTCGCCCTCTCGGTCGTAGTCCGTCGCGAGGATCAGGTCCTCGTTGGCCTTCAGGGCCTTCTTCAGGGCCGCGACGTGCTTCTTCGAATCCTCGGGGACCTCGTAGGAGACCTCGAACCCGTTGTCGACGTCGACGCCCAGGTCGCTCTTGGGGAGGTCTCGGATGTGCCCGTACGAAGCCCGGACGGCGTAGTCGCCGCCCAGGTACTTCTCGATCGTCTTGGCCTTGGCCGGTGACTCGACCACGACCAGTGTCTTGCTCATGACCTGCTGCTTTCCGTCGTCGTTGGGGATGGCGGCCCGGGGGACCGTGGCTGGGGCCTCCGCGCGGCAGGGTACCAGCCCTTTCCC